>DHHD01000106.1 GCA_002403105.1 Anaerolineaceae bacterium UBA4781
CTTCTTTTTCAACAGTCTCTATCACAGTATTTGACGCTCCTCCTTTTCAAAGTTACAATCATATTTTCTGAAAGGAATAGAGTATGCCAATCTATGAATATATCTGTCTGAATTGTAGAACAACCTTCGATCAAATCAGGCCTTTTTCGCAAGCAGATCAATCGATCGCTTGCCCCAAATGTGCTCAAATGAATATGAAAAGGAAACTTTCAACATGTTTTTCACATAATGAATCAGGAGAGAGTTCCCATTCATCCCATTCGTGTGGTTCCTGCAGCGGCGGATCCTGTTCCGGTTGTCATTAAAGAAATGAGGGAAATATGAAGATTTTTAAAAATAAAAAAGTATTGATCACTGGCGGTTCTAGTGGAATTGGCCTTGCGTTGGCTGAAAAATTAGTAGCAGCAGGTGCTAACCTCTGGATCCTCGCCAGACGAGAAAAGCTGCTGGATGAAACTGTCTCTCAACTTTCTTTGAAAAAAGTATCCAGTGACCAAATAATTGGAAAGATTAAAGCAGATGTTTCTAATTATTCTGATTTGAAATCCGCATTAGGTGAAGTATTCAATGAAAATAATATTCCTGATCTGTTGATCAATTCAGCAGGAGTAGTACATCCAGGGGAATTTCTTAAAATGGAACCAGAAGACTTCCAAGCAGATATCGATATTGATTATTTGGGCACTGTATATACAACCAGGATCATTGCACCATTAATGGTGCGAAACAGATCCGGGCATATTGTTAATATCAGTTCACTTGCAGGAATTGTTCCTATTTATGGTTATTCGGCATACTCTCCAGCAAAAAGCGCCATCAGTATTTTTTCAAGTATTTTAAAAACTGAGCTAACCCCTTATAATATACATGTTTCGGTGGTTTATCCTTCTGACACTACTACCCCGCAATTGGATTTCGATAATGCTCATAAACCAGCAATAACCAAGGAAATTACAAAAGGCGGTGGTTTGCAGTCAGCCGATCAAGTTGCAGAAATAATTCTCAAAGGTATCCAAAAAAATAAATTCACCATCATTCCGACCTTTATTGCAAAAGTTTTAAAGCCTTTTTCTACGATTGTTGGACAAGTTTTTCATATTTTTGCAGTTTCAGAATTCAAAAAGGAAAAATAGTTTTTGTAATTATCGGTTTCAAGAATACCGAGCTTATTCTTAACTCCAAGTCATTTGCAGTGTTATACTGGGCTTGAATTTATTTCCATTTTAATTGAGGTGAAAATGAAAAAAGATTTCCTGGCAGTTTCTGATTATTCCGCTGATGAATTGAATGATCTCATTGATCTTGCTATTGATCTAAAAACTGAATATTTCAAGCACGGTAATCCTCCTCTTTTGAAGGGAAAAGTTCTGGGAATGATCTTCAATAAACCCAGCTTGCGAACACGCATCAGTTTTGATATGGCCATGCGTCATCTGGGCGGTGATGCGTTATTCATCTCTCCCAATGAGATCGGGCTTGGAAAAAGGGAATCCATTGCAGATATCGCGCGAGTGCTCTCAGGTTACGTTCAGGGGATCATGGCAAGAGTGTTCGAGCATGACCATGTATTGGAATTGGCAAAATGGTCTGCTGTGCCTGTGATTAACGGCCTTAGCGATTATAACCATCCCTGCCAGGCAATGGCTGATATCCTTACAATAAAAGAAAATTATGGGAAGCTGCAGGGCTTGAATGTAACATTCATTGGGGACGGCAATAACGTTGCAGTCTCTTTGATGCACATCTGTGCTAAATTGGGTTTAAATTTCGCGATCGCCAATCCTGAAGGATATGATATTTCTGAAAAAGCTGTTGAATTGGCACACAAGTTTACTACTACTTCTAAGAGCCAGATCAAATTTTATCGCGACCCGCATGAAGCAGTAATTGGAGCGGATGTCATTTACACGGATACCTGGACTAGTATGGGTCAGGAAGAAGAAACACAAAAAAGAGAGAAGGTATTCCCACCCTACCAAGTCAATCAAAAGCTTCTGTCAGAAGCCAATCCAGAGGTGATCGTTTTACACTGCTTGCCAGCTCACCGCGGACAGGAAATTACAGATGTAGTGGCAGATGGTCCTCACTCTCGCCTCTTCCCCCAAGCACATAACCGCCTGCATGCCCAAAAAGCGATCGTACTTCAATTAATGCAAGGATGAACCATGATGAAAACTGCTGATTATATTAATCTCTCTGAACAATATGGCGCTCATAACTATAAGCCACTGGATGTCGTTATTTCCAAGGGCGAAGGTGTCTGGGTATATGATGTGGAAGGGAATAAATATCTTGATTGTTTGAGTGCTTATTCCGCTCTCAACCAGGGGCATGTCCACCCTACCATTCTGAAAGCCCTCATCGAACAGGCGGAAAAATTGACCTTGACTTCACGGGCTTTTCGCAATGATCAATTACCTCTCTTTTACAAAGAGCTTGCAGATCTAACTGGTTATGAAATGGTACTTCCTATGAACAGTGGCGCGGAAGCAGTAGAAACTGCATTAAAGATCGCCAGAAAATGGGCTTATGCTGTAAAGAAAATCCCAAGAAGTAAAGCAGAGATCATTGTTGCAGATGGAAATTTCCATGGAAGAACGATCTCGATCATTTCTTTTTCTTCGGAAGCCTTTTATAAGGATGATTTTGGGCCTCACACACCCGGGTTCATCTCTGTTCCTTATGGTGATATTGATTCTCTCAAGGCTGCCATCACACCTAATACAGCTGCCATTATGATCGAACCAATTCAAGGAGAAGGCGGTGTCATCATTCCTCCCTCGGGATATTTGAAAGCGGTTCGAGCAACATGTGACAAAAACAATGTTCTGTTCATTGCCGATGAAATTCAAACCGGCTTGGGTAGAACCGGTAAGTTATTCGCTTGTGACCATGAAAATGTCCGTCCGGATTTGATGGTGCTTGGTAAAGCCTTAGGCGGTGGTTTTTATCCAGTTTCAGCGGTATTATCCAACCGGGAAGTACTAGGATTATTTCAGCCCGGTGAGCATGGTTCTACATTTGGTGGAAACCCTCTAGCAGCTGCCGTCGCACGGGCATCCCTCAAAGTCATTATTGATGAACATCTCATCGAAAATGCTGCTCAACTGGGCGATTATTTCCGCGATCAGCTTGCCGAAATTCCCAGCAAGCATATCAAAGAAGTAAGAGGAAAAGGTTTATTGATCGGGGTAGAATTAAAACCAGAAGCAGGTGGCGCAAGAAAGTATTGCGAGAAATTGCAGGAATCCGGGATCCTTGCCAAAGAAACGCATGAATCTATCATTCGTTTTGCACCGCCCTTGATCATCGATCAACAAACTATTGATTGGGCACTAGATAAAATTCGTCCTGTTTTATTGTGAGAATCCAATGGTATCTTTTACTAACGTAACAAGTAATCGCCGTACAAAAATTGTTGCAACACTTGGGCCAAGCAGCAATACAGCAATTATTCTGGAAGAACTCATTAAAAGTGGTTTGGATGTTGCCCGCTTAAATTTTTCACACGGTACTCACGAAAGCCATAGAGCATTGATCCAACTCATCCGCCAGACTGCTGAGAAACTTAATGAAACAATTGCCATTCTACAGGATCTGCAGGGCCCAAAGTTACGCGTAGGAGATTTACCCTCAGGTTCCATTCAACTAAAAGCCGGCCAAATAATACGTTTTGTCTGCATCGAAACAGAGGGGGGTGCTCATCCAGTAGAGAGTATCGCAACCATCCCTCTGGATATCCCTGATGTATTCTCATCGTTAGCAGTTGGAAATCGTGTATTACTTGATGATGGTAAATTAGAAATGGAGATCATCGAAGTCGGGAATGATGAAGCCATGGCAAAAGTAACTTTGGGGGGGGAGCTGAAATCGAATAAAGGGGTAAATCTACCCGGTATCAGTTTGGATATCCCGGGTTTTACTGAGAAAGACCGCGAAGATCTTATTTTTGGATTATCGCAAGGTGTTGATGCGATTGCAATTTCATTTGTTCGTGACGCACAGGATGTGCAGTATGTCCGCGATGCAATCCGTTCAATTGATCCCGAACAGCAAAATATTCCCATCATTGCTAAATTGGAACTGCCTGAGGCGATCAAAAATCTTGCATCGATCATAGCCTGTGCAGATGGAGTAATGGTTGCACGGGGTGATCTGGCGGTTGAAACTTCTGCAGCGGCAGTTCCGATTATTCAAAAAGAAATTATCGAAATGGCAAATCGCAAAGCCAAACTTGTCATCACGGCTACCCAAATGTTGGACTCCATGATCCACAATCCCCGACCTACCCGAGCCGAAGCCTCTGATGTAGCCAATGCCATTCTTGATGGAACGGATGCCGTCATGCTTTCTGGAGAAACCGCCAGCGGTGAGTATCCTATTGAGAGCGTACGAATGATGAATTCCATTATTCTTGAAGCAGAGAAGAACATGCATCGCTGGGGTAAATTCGCACCCTTCAAACAAATTAATAATGAGGATGATGCAATGGCGCTTTCATTGGCAGCGCGTGAATTGGCCAATGAACGAAATGTCTCCGCAGTTGCTGTCTTTACACAAAGTGGGCGTTCTGCAGTTCTCCAATCTAAAGCACGTCCTAACGTTCCTATTCTGGCATTCACTCCAAATAAAAGGACATATCAACGTCTGAGTCTATATTGGGGTGTCATCCCATTCTTGGTTCCATTCTCCAGTACATTAAAAGACATGATCACTCATGTAGAAGAAACAATGTTCAAATGTACAGATATCAAAGAAGGCCAGAAGGTTATTATTGTTTCCGGTTTTCCGATCGGAGCGATGCGTTCAACCAATCTTGCGCTGCTGCACACAATTGGCAGTATTCAAAACATCGATTGACGTATCTAAATAAATTTACTGTTAATTTTCTCTAAAGCATCCTGTGAAGGTCTTATCTTTTCAACGGGTAACCGGTTCAATGGTGTTTTTCCCAGGTCATACATATCCAGCATATTCACGGCATCTGGGTTGACATAGATCAATCCTGTGATTAACCATTTGTTTTTTATGGCATCTGATAAAACTCGCAGTGCTTCTTTGCGGTTGGTTGGATCATATTCTTTGTCAACTTTCTTCAGCACAATTGTTGACCCGTCATGTAATGCTACTTCTCGCAATTCACCATGGCTAAAATCTTCCACAGTGATCTCGTCTCGTGAAGGGACAAATTCAACTTCATGCAGTGGATCTTCATGCCCTTTACCCCAAGAATAAGAATGTAGGGCATTTTCCTTGTTATTAAAAGTAACGCAAGGGCTGATGATATCAATGACAGCGGTTCCTTCATGGCTTAATGCTGCTTTTATGATCTCTTTGACCTGTTTGGGATCGCCCGCAAAGGATCTGGCAACAAAAGTGGCATTGGCAGCCAGTGCTTCCAATGCAATATCCACCGGTAGATACACGTTTTGACCCTGTTTCTTTAAAGAGAGTCCATAATCTGCAGTTGCTGAGAACTGCCCTTTGGTCAATCCGTATACACCATTGTTTTCGACAATATATACCAGCGGCATGTTTCTCCGCACGAGATGTTTAAATTGTCCTAATCCAATGTTTGCCGTATCACCATCCCCACTGATACCTAACCCCTTGAGAGTAACATTAGCGAATAATGCACCAGTTGCCATGGATGGCATTCTGCCATGCAATCCATTGAATCCAAATGAGTTCTTCAGAAAATAAGTAGGACTTTTGCTGGAACATCCAATTCCACTAAATTTAACAACCTGTTCTGGTTTTAGGTTCAATTCGTAGCAGGCAGAAATGATCATATTGGAAATGCTGTTATGCCCACATCCTTTGCACAATGTGCTTGGTTCGCCAATATAGTCATTGCGTGTTAACCCTGCTGTATTCGTTTTTTCTAAATTATTCGTAGTATTCATGCCTTCTCCTGATCGTTGAAACATCCGACGATCCATTTTGCTGTCAAAGAAAGTCCATCTAAACAAGCGATCTTTCGAATCTTGTCAGCATATATTGGAAAATTCATCATGAGTATTTGTGCCATTTGCCCATCACGGTTCGCTTCGATTACATAAATACGTTCATGGTTCTTAATAAATTCTTTCAGTTCGTCTTGAAAAGGTATCGAGCGGATGCGTAGATAATCTACTTTTTTTCCTGCTTCTTTCAGATTATCACATGCTTCTTCAGTTCCATAGTGAGAAGACCCGTAGGATAAGAATCCAACAGCACCGTGATTCTCTCTTTCCAATATAGGATTGGGGTCAATTTCAAGTGATTTTTGAAATTTCTTTTTGATTCTGTCATGTTCGTTCTTCCAGGTTTCCGGGTCTTCCGTATAATTCGCGAATTCGTCATGCCCCGTTCCTCGAGCAAAATATGCAGCTTTTGAATGGGTATTCCCAGGCAATGTTCGATACGTAATACCGTCACCATCTACGTCAGAATATCTGCCCCATTTCCTTTCAGTTTTTCTTAATATCTTTTCAATATCCTCTTCCCATAAGATCTTCCCTCGTTGAATGGGAGTTTTAGGATAGATAAATTTTGGTGTCATCCAATTATTCATCCCCAAATCCAAATCGCTTAACACGATCACCGGAGTTTGAATCTGTTCAGCAATATCTAAAGCTCTCCAACCGAATTCAAAGCATTCCTGAACACTGCCGGGCAGAAGAATTATATAATCTGTATCTCCATGACTCAAGAAATAAGAGAAAGTTAGATCACCTTGTGAAGTCCGTGTTGGTAAGCCCGTGCTCGGGCCAACACGCTGAACATCCCAAATTACCACAGGCACTTCACTCTGATATGCCAGTCCGATATATTCGGCCATTAAGCATAAACCAGGGCCGGATGTTGAAGTCATCGAACGCAGCCCTGCCCATCCCGCACCAATTGTCATCCCAATGGCTGCCAGTTCGTCTTCAGCTTGAACAATCACACAGGTTGTCTTTCCTGTTTCAGGATCATTTCTCAATTGGGGATTATATTCATTTAAACATTCCGCCAACTCGGTAGCAGGCGTTATAGGATACCAGGCAGAAAATTGTAATCCGCCAAATAATGCCCCGAGTGCTGCTGCTTGGTTACCATCCGTGACAATAAAATTTTCAGTTAAATTGCGTTTTTCCAATTTATAAGTGCAGGTATTTTTAGATACCTGTGTCACAGTGTCATGCGCAGCTTGCACAACATCCATATTCGGTTTGACTGCTTTGTTACTATTATTAAAATGTTGATTTAATGTTTCTTCAATTAACGGCAATTCGATTTCGATAAGAGCTGACAACACCCCTACATAAACCATGTTCATTAGGTAAACATTCAAATTGGCTGGCGATTCTGTTTTTTCCAGTACTTCCTGTATGGGTAATTGCAGTACCTGGAATTGGTGAGAAATAGAATCCGGTATCGGTTGATCAGATAATATTAATCCCCCTTTTTTTGTTTTTTCAATATCATCCAGCAGAACTGCCTTGTTCAGGTTTATTAGAATATCAAATTCATCTACTCTTGCTAAATGCTTTTTCTCACTTACTCGCAATGAATACCAGGTAGGAAGTCCCTGAATATTGGATGGAAAAATATTTCGAGATGAAATAGGAATTCCCATCTTGAAGATCGCCTTCATTAATGCATTATTTGCTGTTGCACTTCCCGACCCATTAACGGTACTGACCAATATTGAGAATTCATTTATTGTTTTTTGCATGGTTTCCCTTTTTACCGCTTATACAATAATTTTATGTGCTCATTGAGAAGGAGCAGCCCTTTTTGGTAATCTTTTCCTTTTATGGCTTCTACAATGCTGTTGTGGTACTCCCAAACTTTATCCTGATAATTAAGATCAGTATATAAGTTCAATCCGACAGCTTCATACAAGGTCCAATAGGTATTTAGAATACCTACTACATACAAGTTATCCAATTTTTTGTAAATGCTCAAATGCAATTCTTTATGTTCTCGATGTGGTATTCGTATTGGATTTCCATGCAATTTTGCATTGGCATTTATGACATATTGTTCCAATTGTTCAATGTCAGCTTGTTCCAATCTTTCCACTGCTGTGATAAACCAGGCCTGTTCAATTCGATCACGCAGATCGGAAAACTGATAAAAATATTTCATATCGATGGCTGCAGCAATGATGGATGTTTGTCGTAATCCGGTAGAAATATCGATCTCTCGGATATGTAATCCATGTCGTGGTCGCGCATCCAACAATCCCAACATTTTCAGAGCTTCAATTTGTTCGCGCAGAGTTGGAACGCTCATTTCCAACTCTGCGCTCAGTTCTTGAATTGGCGGAAGATCATCTCTTCCTGCTTTTATTCTTTGGGTGATGTAATGGAGAAGCTTACTTTGGTTGTCACTGAAATATTGTTCAAGCATAATTGCTCTTATTAATCTGTTTAATCAGTTCTTTAAGCATAAAACAATCCACCTATAATTCAATATCTTTTTGGTTAAAGGTGATATTTGGTTGTTTTTTATGTTATTTTCGTATTACGAGTCGATGGAATTCTTCAAAATATTTCTTTTTCCCAAAGATTACTTTCCCCCGGTTTTTCATTCTGTCTTTGAATACCTCAGAATTTCCAATTTGAGATTTGTGTTTTAAGAGCGCTGCGATCTTTGTTTCCCATTGCATGGTGACATCCACAACAATATTGGCTTCCAGTGGTAAAGAAAGCCATAATTCCTGTATATGATGGCTGTTAAAACCTTCATCTAATAATTCGGGGTAAAAATCATCGTTCTGTACTGCTGGGAAAATTGCTTCTACAACTGCTAATCCAGCAGCTCGATGGTCAGGATGGTTGATCGATTCGCCATGAATAAAGAAATTGCTGGGATCACACGAAACAACAATATCTGGCTGTTCTTTGCGCATTACTTGAACCAATTCTTTACGTAAACTCAAAGTAGCTTCCAAAAATCCATCCGGATGATTCATGAATAAGACTTTTTGGGCACCGATCGCGAAAGCAGCTTCTTTTTGTTCTTTTTCTCTGATTTCTTTGATGTAATCGATGTCAGAGAATTCAGTATTTGTTCCTTTTTCGCCATGTGTGAGCAAACAATATGTAATTTGATGTCCTTCGCCAGCCCATTTTGCCAGAGTTGCACCACAAAAAAATTCAGGATCATCCGGATGTGCCAGAATCACCAGAATTTTCTTTTGATCATCCCAGGTTCTTGAATCAGTGAACGTTGTTTTTGTGGTTTGAAGTATTTTGCTCATTGTTTTGTGCTGGTTTATTTCGTTGTTGTGGATTTTCAGGTAATCCATTCAATACTTCAATCTCTTCGATTGGAAATTCTTTGACCCCAATTTCAGGCAAACTTACCAGGACAGTTTTCCTCAAAGGATAAACATCTCTGATACGCCCCTCCCCTTTTGGGGTCATAACGCGTTTATTCTTCTTCGGCATACCCTTCATTGAATCACGATACAGGCAATACTCATAATTCAAGCAGCAGCGTAATCTCTCGCACATTCCAGTAATATCAGTTGGCGTAAGTGAAATACCTTGTGTTTTTGCCATCCTGATCGAGATCGAATCAAAATCAGTTAGAAACCTCGCGCAGCAGCGAATTTCTAATCCACATGCGCCCATTCCACCAAAGTATTTTGCAGCATCGCGTGGTCCAATTTTGTGAAAGTTGATCTTATGTTTTGGAAAATCCTTTTTTAGTGAATCTTGCATTCTTTTAAAATTGGTGATCTTATCATCTTCACTGGTATAGTGAAATGTAATACAGTTTCCATCGAAACTGATTTCCGTGTAGATGAATTTCATGCCTTCTACGTTCAATTCGCGAATACATTTGGCTATCCGCATATTCGCTTCTTGTTCGTTTTCTTCAATTTCCACACGTTTTTTTAAATCTGATTCTGTAGCTTTCCGTTCAATTTTCTTGACCTTATCCAATTCGAGTGTAGATATATCTTCGATTACAACAACAATTTCTCCCAGCTGCCAACCGCGAGTGGTCTGCACTACCACAAAATCACCTAATTTAACATCCTCAAATGCCGTAGCATCGAAATTATAGCTTTTGCTGATCTTTGAAAAACGAACACCAACTATTACTGGTTTTCGCTGTTCTTGAATAGATTCTTGATCTGTCATGATTGGAGTTATTCCTGTACAACCAATTGTGAAATCTTACCAGCAATGGAGCAGGCCAGTTCATTCAATATTTTTGCAGCCGCTGAGTTGGGGTCGGAGATCACAATAGGTCTTCCATTATCCCCTCCTTCGCGAACCGCAGGGTTTAATGGTATTTGCCCAAGAAGTGGAATTCCTGTTCTTTCAGCTAAAGCTTTTCCTCCTCCGTTGCCAAAGATTTCCATCTTTGTTCCATTTTCCAATTCTAAAAAGCTCATATTTTCAATAATTCCAAGTACAGGGATATTCAGTTTATTGAACATTTCTAACCCTCGTGCAGCATCATCCACTGAAACTTTTTGTGGAAGAGTAATGATCAAACCGCCAGTTAGACTTAAGTTTTGCGCTACGCTTAGTTGAACATCGCCTGTGCCTGGTGGAAGATCGATAATGAGATAATCCAGATCACCCCAATTGACATCAACCAGGAATTGGCGAATGGTAGAGTGAAGCAAGGGTCCTCTCCAGATAAGTGGCTGTCCCTCTTGCACCAATAATCCGATTGAAATAATTTTTACTCCATACGCTTCAGCAGGGATGATTTTTTTATCTTTTACTGGAGGTAGTTCCGTTATTCCCATCATCCGGGGAACATTAGGCCCATAGATATCCGCATCCAATAGACCAACTGTCGCCCCAGTCTGCGCAAGTGCCACAGCTAAATTCACCGCAACCGTTGTCTTTCCAACCCCACCCTTCCCTGAAGCAACAGCAATGGAATTTTTTATCGGGAGTACGATCGAATCTTCATTTTGTTTTTGATGGGTCGCTACATTCGCCGCCATATTTATAGTGACCGATTTTACTCCTTTAATTCCCATGACCGCATCATGGGCAGCTTTTTGCAGGTAATTTTTTAAAGGGCAGGCTGGTGTTGTGAGAACCAGGGTCAGGGTTACTTCATCTCCTTGTATTCTGATATCCTGGATCATATTTAAACTAACTAGGTCCTTCTTTAATTCTGGGTCCATCACTCTACTGAGTGCAGTGAGTATATCTTTTTCAGTAATTGGTACCATTATTTTTCCTGTAAACTTGTTTTGTACTGGTTATTGTAACATAAGGGAATCTCAAATAATTTATTGTAATTATCTTCTTTCGTATTTCTGATAGAATCAAAAAGATATTGTTTATTTAGGAGCACATCATGACAAAAAAAGTATTTGTCGGTTATTCCACATGGTCTGGATCTACACATGAAGTTGCTGATGCCATAGCCATCCATCTCAAAAAATGTGGTTTTGAAGTTGAAGTTTTTAACTTTAAAAATGTAAAAATCCTTTCTAATTATGATGCTTTCATTTTAGGTACCTCCATCCACGCAAGCCACCCAAGTGGAGCATTTATAAATTTCATAAAGAAGAACTATACAATCCTTTCAAAAAAACAAACCGCTCTCTTTGTTGTTTGTGCAAATATGTTTGAGGATACTCCTGAGAATCGTTCTGAAACACTTACCTGGCTTCAAGATTCATTAAAGGATATCCCGGCGATCTCATTTCTCGATATAGGATTATTTGGTGGTGCAGTGATAACGAGCGGTCCTGATTACGAAAAATTAAATCCTTTTGTGAAGCTTATTATTAAATCAATGAAAAAAACAATCGTTGAAAAATTAGAGCACGAAGATTTTCGCGATTGGGAAAAGATAACACTCTGGTCTGAAGAAATTGCCAGGAAAATAGAAGGGGCTGTCTAAAAAGTAGACTTCCCCTTTTTCATCTCCCACTAAATGCCAAACTTTGCATGCTGGAGGGTCTGTTCGCCCCACGGCAGGGCATTTATTATAGATTTTCTCCCACAATTGCTTGTCAAAAAAGAAAAATCCAGACTTTTGGGACAGCCCCTTCTTATTCTACCGTTACAGATTTAGCCAGATTCCTCGGTTGATCCACATCCAATCCACGCAGAGCAGCGATATGATAAGCCAGCATTTGTAAAGGGAGCGAGGTAAAGACAGGTGTCAACAACCATGGGGTTTCAGGTATCCATAGCACATAATCACCTAAAACTTTTGCGTTTTCATCGCCATCTGTTGCTACTAAAATTAGAATGCCGCCACGTGCCTTGGCTTGTTCCACTTGACTTAACATTTTTTCATACCATTTATCTTTCGGCATGATGGCTAAAACTGGCATTTCTTTATCGATCAATGCGATAGGGCCATGTTTCATCTCTCCAGCCGGATACGCTTCAGCATGGATATATGAAATTTCTTTCAGCTTTAGAGCACCTTCATATGCAATCGGCATATTGATCCCCCGACCAAGATATAAAATATTTCGAATATCTTTGAGCTGTTCTGCAACTTCTTTCACTGTCTCTTCTCGCTTTAAACATTCTCCAGCAAGTTCTGGAACGATTCGCAGATCATGAATATATTGGAATTTCTTTTCTTCGCTGAGCGTGCCCCTTAAATCAGCCAGGTAGATTGCAAACATATACAGATCAACCAGGGGAGCTGTAAATGCCTTTGTAGATGCCACGCCAATCTCAGGACCCACCTGCATGGAAATGTATCCGTCAGCTACTCGCATGGCTTGCGATCCGATCGCGTTAACGATCGAAAGAACCATTGCACCTTTTTTATGCGCTTCATCCATCGCAGCCAGTGTATCGGCAGTTTCGCCCGATTGGCTGATGCTTATTACACAAGTTTTATTATCGACAATCGGATCTCGATATCGGAATTCGGAAGCAATATCCACTTCCACTGGAATTTTGCAAATCTCCTCGATCATGGTTTTTCCAACCAATCCTGCATGATAGGCGGTACCGCAGGCAGTGATGACGATCTTTTGAATTGCTTTGGCTTTTTCAGGCGTTAGATTAAGATTCATTAAATTGATCTGATTCTTCTCAAAATCTACTCTTCCAGAGAGTGTATCTGTTAAAGAACGTACCTGTTCATGGATTTCTTTTTGCATAAAATGACGGTAGTTTCCTTTTTCAGCAGCAATGGGATCCCAAGCGATCGTATCGATCTTGGTGTTAATCTCCACTCCATCCAGAGTTTTGATATGTACATCATTTTTTGTTACGATCGCCATTTGATGAGATTCTAGAAAGCTCATCTTTCGGGTATATTCCATCAGTGCCGGGATATCCGATGCGATAAAATTCTCCCTTTCGCCATATCCAATCACAACTCCACCTGCATTCCCAATGCGTGCCGCAATGATCTTATCAGGCTCCAAACTGGAAATAACCACAATCCCATGTGCACCTTTGATTCGCAGTAAGCTCTTACGAACTGCTTCCTCAAGGGTTTCAGAGGTGGTAAGGTTGCGTTCGATTAAATAAACAATTGTCTCAGTATCCGTTTCGGACTGGAATTTAGCACCCTCGGCTTCCAATTCTTCTTTTAGTTCCAGGTAATTCTCCACAATACCGTTGTGCACGATCACTACTTTTCCGGTTTCCCCAATATGTGGATGGGCATTCTTTTCACTAGGGGCGCCATGCGTTGCCCATCGTGTATGACCGATCCCAATACTTCCGCTTAATGGTTTTTCTTTTACCAATATTTCCAGATTGTTGAGCTTGCCGACATCTCGCCGTAATTCGATATGCCCATCTTCGATCACAGCAATTCCGGCAGAATCATACCCTCGATATTCTAGTTTTTTTAGCCCCCCCAAGATAATAGGCGTAGCATTCTTATCACCGATATAGCCAACAATACCACACATGTATACCTCCATGGTTTTCGGTAAGATTATGAATTAGTCAGATCTTACTGACTAAATACTATTTTGGGGAAAGGGCACGGATAGTTTTTTGATTTTGTTATCCGGGAAGGCATCCGCCGAACTCTCGATTTTCTTGCACCGTTGTGCAATTAGTTCTACCTTGCAGTAGAAAACCTTCATCCTCGTCATCCCATCCTGGATGGGATCAGGCGCTATTCCTTTCCTTGGCTCTGGTCTTTCCAGAACCAAGGCGTATTATAATGCATCTTTAGGAAATTTAAACACCTTGACAGGGAGTTTAAGCTTCCATAGAATAAGTAAAAATTGAATGGGCGTGAGAAGAGTTCGAGTGCTTCGACACCGAAGGGGCAATTCTGCAAAACTTGCAGAAGAATCTCTCAGGTAAAAAGACTCACTGCCAATAAACTCTGGAGAGCATAATGGATGCACCGACGGGGCAAGCCGCTTTTGAAGGCGAATCTCTCAGGTAAAATAACAGAGATGTACAATTTTTATGTACCTCAAAAAAATAAACAGGAGTAAAAGATGTCGACCCCAAAAGATCTTAAGTTCTCAGAAACAGATGAATGGATCAAAGTAAAAGGTAATACAGCTCTCATCGGAATCACTGATTTCGCTCAAAGTCAGCTTTCCGATATTGTATACGTAGAGTATGAGCTTGATGTAGATGACGATTTTGAAAAAGATGAGACGGTCGCAACCGTTGAATCCGTTAAAGCTGCAGCCGATATTCACGCACCTGTTTCCGGCACTATCTTGGAAATCAATGAAGCACTCATTGATAATCCAGAGCACCTTAATGAAGATCCCTACGGAAGTTGGTTATTTAAAATCTCGATCGAAGATCCTTCTGAAGTAGACGCACTAATGGATGCGGAAACTTACGATAGATTTTGTGAAGATCGGGGCGACTAATGTTCACGCCGCACACTGATGCGGAACGCAAAGAAATGTTAACAGCTCTTGGACTAAAAAGTATAGAAGAGCTGTTTTCTGACGTTCCAGGAAAATTCCGTTTTCCAGCTTTAAACTTGCCTGCAGGAATGAGCGAAATGTTCGCTCAAAATTATGTGGAAGGTTTTGCAGGAGCCAATGCCAGCACAAAGGAATTTGTCTGTTTCCTTGGAGCAGGCGTTTACGATCACTATATACCGGCTGCTGTTGATAGCATTCTGCGTAGAGGTGAATTCTTCACCGCCTACACACCTTACCAACCAGAAATCTCACAAGGCACTTTGCAGTCCATTTTTGAATTTCAATCCTTGATCTGCAATCTTACTTCTTTAGAGGTAAGTAACGCTTCACACTATGATGGAGCAACCGCTGCGGCTGAAGCGTGTCTCATGGCTTATGCACATTTTCGTGAAAAGCGAAAAAGGATCTTACTCTCTCATGCCATTCATCCTCAATATAGAGAAGTGATCAATACGTATCTTAGTGGTGCGAGAGATATTGAGATCATTACATCTGGAAAAAATGAAGAATCCTTATCAGATCCGCGTGAAATTAATAATCTGATCGATGAGGATACAGCGCTGGTAATGGTCCAATATCCTGATTTTTTCGGTAGAGTTTTTGATCTTTCAGATCTCATCAATGAGGCTCACCAAAAAGGTGCTCTCGTTTGCATGATTGTCAATCCAATCGCACTGGGTTTACTGAAAACACCTGGTCAAATGGGTGCGGATATCGCAGTTGGTGAAGGACAACCATTAGGAATCCCTCTTTCCTTCGGTGGTCCCTATCTTGGTTTTATTGCCGCTCGTAAAGACCTGGTGCGTAAATTATCAGGGCGCCTGGTCGGCGAAACAGTTGATGGGAATGGGAAACGCGGTTATGTTCTCACATTAACAGCTCGTGAGCAGCATATTCGGCGCGAAAAAGCAACTTCAAATATTTGCTCCAATCAGGGATTGATGGCTCTGGCAGCCACAGTGTATATGAGCCTGCTGGGGAAATCAGGGATGCAACAAGTAAGTAATCTCTGCTATCAAAATGCTCATTATGCGGCTCAAAAGATTTCGGAGCTTGATGGATTCAAAATCCTTACTTCAGAACCATTCTTCCATGAGATCGTTGTTCAATGTCCTATATCTATTGATCATCTTAACCATCACCTTCTTGAAGAAGGTATCCTGGGCGGTTATGCTCTTGAACATGAATTTCCCGATTTGAAAGATTGCATGCTGCTGGCATTTACTGAAAAAACAAACAAAGAGATCATTGATGTTCTTTGTGAAATCATGAAGGAGAGCAACCATGGCTGAACCGACCATTTATGAGATCTCCTCACCCGGCAGAACAGGATTCCAATTCCACCAACCGGATGTTCCAGTTGCACAACTACCTGCTGAATTAAAACGAAATGACCTACCTTTCCCGGAAGTATCGGAAGTGGATGTCATCCGTCATTTCACCCGACTATCGCAGTTGAATTACGGTATTGATCTAGGTTTCTATCCGCTGGGATCCTGCACGATGAAATACAATCCACGCATTAATGAAGAGATGGCTCGCCTTTCTGGATTTGCAATGGCCCATCCCCTTCAACCCATTGAAACCGTACAGGGCAACCTGGCATTGATCTATCAACTGCAAGAATGGTTGAAAGAGATCAGCGGTTTTTCTGGTATCACGCTGCAGCCAGCCGCTGGGGCACAGGGTGAATTTGTGGGTGGTTTGATCATGCGCGCCTACCATCTCAGTCGCAATGATCTGAAGAGAACCAAGATCCTGGTTCCAGATTCCGCACATGGCACAAATCCCGCCACTTCTTCCATGAGCGGTTTCGAAGTGGTGAATATTCCTTCTGATAGTCGCGGCAATATTGACCTGGAAAAGTTAAAAGAAATTTGCGATGATTGCGTTGCCGGGCTCATGCTCACCAATCCCAACACGCTAGGCTTATTTGAAGAACACCTTCAGGAAGTTATTGCCATCATCCATGAAAAAGGTGGATTGGTTTATGGTGATGGTGCTAATTTCAATGCTCTGCTTGGAATCATCAAACCCGGCGAGGTCGGATTTGATATCATGCACTTTAACCTCCACAAGACTTTTTCCACACCTCATGGTGGTGGAGGCCCTGGTTCCGGTCCGGTTGCGGTTGCCGCTCATCTTGTCGACTTCTTACCTGCTCCTGTGGTGGGAATCGTTGAAGAAGGTGATGATGAAACACCTCCACTGTATGGCTTTATCACTCCTTCCAAGAGCATTGGAAGAATGAAATCTTTCTATGGGCACTTTGGCGTTTTGGTGAGAGCATTTACGTATATTGCCATGCATGGTGCGAATGGATTAAGAAACATATCAGAAAATGCAGTTCTCAACGCCAATTATTTAAAAAAGCTGCTTGGCAATGCTTATACAGTTCCTTACGATCGAGCTTGCATGCACGAATTTGTTGCAGAGGGTTTTTGGGATGATGCTCCTGGCATCCACGCATTGGATGTCGCGAAGAGGATGATGGATTATGGTATCCATCCACCAACCAATTATTTTCCATTGATCGTTAAAGAAGCCTTGATGATCGAACCTACGGAAACCGAATCAAAACAAGAAATTGAGCACTTTGCAGAGATTATGAAGACGATCGCGCATGAAGCACATACAGAACCTGAATTACTGCATACTGCCCCTCATCACACACCCATTGGAAGATTGGATGAAGTGAAAGCAGCCAAAGATCTGGTTTTGTGCTGCTGGATTCCGCCAGAAGAATAAATCGTAACCGCCCTCTCGGGCGGTTTTCTTATTTTAATTTCTCTTTTACAAACTCTCTAGCTTTTAGCAGAGCATCCTCTATCTTGGAAGCATCCTTTCCACCGGCTTGAGCCATATCCGGTCTGCCACCACCACGACCACCCGCTACTTCTGCTGCGACATTGACCACATCACCGGCTTTGACCCCTTTTTCAATCACGCTTGCAGTAACGATAGCGATCAAAGCTGGTTCGTTTTTTTCATTGATCGCTGAAAAAACAGCCACCCCATCTTTATATTCACTACGGAACCGGTCAGCCAGTTCTCGTAAGATGGCAGATTCAGCGTTTCCGATTGCTAAAGTTAGAATATGCACACCATTCACGACTTCAATATTCTTTTTCGCTTCATCATATTTTATGAATGCAGTTTTCTTTTGCAGATCACGGTTCTCTTTTTCGAGTTGCTTTTCATGCTCAAGAATGTTTTCTACTTTGCTTTCGATCTGATCAATATTCACCTGCAATTTACCGGCAGTATTTTCCAGTTGCTCAAAGCGTTTCTTGACGAGAATTTGCGCTTCCCTTCCTGTTACCGCTTCAATTCTACGAATTCCAGCAGCCACACTCCCTTCGCTGATTATGATGAAAGTTCCAATTTCTCCGGTTTCATCCACATGAGTTCCACCGCATAATTCATACGAAGTAACTTCATCATCTCCGATGACGATGGTCCGAACTCGTTCTCCATATTTTTCTCCAAATAATGCCATCGCGCCTTCTTTTATGGCTTGCTGGAGATCCTTTTCTGTTTTGTGCAAAGGCTTGTTATCCAGGATCGCTTGATTCACAAAATCTTCTACCTTCTTAATTTCATCTTTGGTCAAAGCATCCGGATATGTAAAATCAAAACGTAACCGGTCTGGAGCGACCAGAGAACCTGCCTGCCGTACCTGTATGCCGAGGATTTTTCGTAATGCAGCTTGCAGTAGATGTGTCGCTGTATGATTGCGCATGATATCCTGCCGGCGTTTGGAATCGATTGCAATGACCGCCAAATCACCAGTATGGGGATTTCCTTTGATCACTTTGCCAACATGCACGATCAATCCGGTAGTTGGTTTTCTTACATCTTCAATGCGGATTTCCCATTTTCCATCTATTGCAGCGATCTTTCCTTGATCCGCTACCTGCCCACCGGATTGGATATAAAAATTTGTTTTTTCGATGATGACTTCAACGCTATCTCCTTCTACAACCGAATCCACCAATTTACCATCTTTGATGAATGCTGCGATCGGTTGATCGAAGTTGACAGCATTATAGGGATCATATTCAACCCCATCTTTTGGGAGCTTATTGGTACTGTTCAGTTTTTTAAGGAATTCGGCATATAAATCCGCATCTTCGCCGCCCAAAGGACCAAACTCTTTTCCGGCACCTGATTCCACACGATGCTGCTTCATAGCATTCAGATATGCTTGTTCATCCACGGAATATCCCTCTTCTCCAGCAATATCCCTTGTGATCTCAAAAGGCAGCCCATGGGTGGTATACAATTCAAAAGCTGCTTCCCCAGAGATTATTTTCGATTTCTTATTTTCTTCCATTAGCTGGCTCAAATAGGTTAAACCAGTATCGAGTGTCTTCTTGAAACGCTGTTCCTCGCGTGTAAGATTATCCAAAATGGTAGCTTTATTCTTTACCAAATCAGGGTAGGCATCACCATAGATACAGATCACTTCGAGTGCCACTTTTGCCAGGAAAGGTTCGTGCAGGTTCAATTTTGTCCCAAACCGGGCAGCTCTCCGAATGATCATGCGGCAAATGTAATTTCTTCCAATATTTCCTGGTACAACACCATCACTGATCAAAAATGAAGCTGCTCTGGCATGATCAGCAATAACACGATAGGGTGTCATGTTTTTCTCGCGTTCCTCTACGCTCTCTCCGGTTAGTTTCAAAACGACATCCATCAAAGGCAGTAATATGTCTGTTTTATAATTGGAATCTACATTTTGAAGTACGGAAACAATCCGCTCAAATCCCATGCCTGTATCTACGTGTTTCTTGGGTAATGGAGAAAGTTCTTTAGAATTGATGCGATTGTATTGAATGAAAACAAGATTCCATAATTCAAGGAAGCGTGCGCAATCTCCATTCACACTGCAAACATGATGAGGGTCATCCTTTTTATTACAGAATTGGGTTCCCCTATCAATATGAATTTCACTGCAAGGTCCACACGGTCCTACATCTGCCATTTCCCAAAAATTTTGTTTTCTCCCAAACTGCAGAATATGAGAAGATTCCAAACCGGGTTGCTTTTTCCATGCTTCTGCAGCTTCATCATCTGCAGGGATCTCCCCCAGTTCATCTTTGAAACAGGTAACCCATAATTTGCTTTTATCAATTTTCCATACTTCAGTCAGCAGTTCCCATGCCCAGGCGATCGCCTCATTTTTATAATAATCTCCGAAAGACCAGTTCCCCAGCATTTCAAAGAAAGTATGGTGAGAATCATCCCGCCCTACATCTTCCAGATCATTGTGTTTACCGGCTACACGCATGCATTTTTGTGAATTGACGGCTCTTGTATAAGCACGTTTGTCCAATCCTAAAAAAACATCCTTGAATTGCACCATACCTGCATTTGTGAAAAGCAGGGTCTGATCTCCTCCCGGTACCAGCGAGGAAGAAGGTACAAAAGTATGTCCTTTCTTTTCAAAGAATTCAATAAAGGTCTTGCGGATTGTATTGCCATCGGGTTTATTTTGCATACGGGTTCCTTAAATACATCCAATCATAATTTTCTTGATTATAAATGAGGAAAACTGACATTTCAATTCGAATACGTGGATTGCTATTTGGAAACAGAGAATTTGATCATTTTTCCATGGTCGTCCAGAGTAACCCGGGTATATTGTTTGAGCGTTTTATTATGGATCTGGAAACTTCTCTTGTATGTAAGAAATACACGTCCAGCTGTCTGATTCTGCATGGTAACTGCCCCTTTTGCGTCCCTTACCATGTTGATCACTTTCATCTGTTTCTCACGAATACTCAAATCTGCACTTTCTATTCCGGGTAAGTATTCTTTTACAACTTCTTTTATATTCATAAGAATTTCAGATGATATTTTTGGAACTGCTACTGCATCCAGGTCCTGATCTCGAATAACTTGATAAGGATCCAGTACTTTTTCATCATCCTGAATTAAATGGTCTTCAGCTTGAGATTCACTGTAATAGAGTGGATCACCATACAGCACAAATGACAGGAGTGTTTTTTGGTCTTCCCCATCTAAATAACCTTGCCTTCGCAGAATCGATTTAACCAAATTCAATTTTGCCCTGATAAAAGCATCACCGACAGAATAGCTTCTCTCGATCAGATTCCAGAAAAGATACGCGAATTGGTCGGCTCCGATTAAGGGCGGGTAAACTGAACCATAAGCAATGCAGGTGGAACCGACAAACGCATGGCAGCCGGAGGTAAGAAATCGCAAACTGATGGCATCTTCGTTTATTTTTCCAATAACATAGGCGCCGTAACATGCTTCCGAAAGTACGATGGTTGGATTCGTCGCCTGTGGGTCGATCAAACTGGGCTGTATGGCTACGGGGTAATCAGGAGTGGAATCGGTGTTCGAAATATCCTTTTGACCGTACCAGTTTGGTGAATCATCCAATCCATGTAGATTGAAATACGCATATTCAGCATCTTTTATATTGAGCACGTCGAGATTATTGATATTATAAGGTGGAGAGACTCTAAGAAAATTAGCTTTCCCAATTGGTCGAAAAGCAGAAATGGATGATCTCTGCCAGATTGCTGTGGAATATCCATAATTATTATTTTTCTCAGTGATTTCCTGAAAAAGGTTTGCTACGGAATCCCATACTTTCAATGAATCGGAAACTTTTTCAACAAAAGTTTTCTTTTTATTAATTTTCTGATGCCATTGGATCGCGTCGCGCAATTGTTTTAACAACAAACTCGGATCATTACCCTTTTCATCTGGGAATCTTCCTACAGCCCATTCCGGAACAAAATAATTGCTGTCATCGCTCGCATATGGATTGTCGGATAAGACTTCACTATCAGAGTCATCGGTTGGGTTTGGTAAATGATGGAATGGAACAATATCATCTCCACCGATGATCAACACTGCTCCAATTTTTTTGTCATGCTCATGCAAATAAGTCGAAAGATCATGCAGTGCTAATTTTACTTGCCATGGATCATTACTTTCAATTGCAGTAAGTCCGTATTGCAGCATCGTATTCTTGTCATCTGGTAAAAAGCTAAATGCGCTCCAATTTTTTTGCAGGTCAATGGCAGCCGCGAGTTCCTGCATGCGCGCAAGAATCACTGTAAAAGTGTTTGCCCCATATTTTTTCTCGATCCCGCACCGTGTTGTAAGAATGACATAGACGGGTTTTGCAAAAATACCTTTCGGCTGTGGTTCCAGGGGTTCTTCAACTCTGCGGGGTGTGGTTTTCTTTTGTTTTGCTTCTTGAGGTTCTTTCAAAATCAGAGCAGAAATGACACTGTTTTCTTCCTTTTCGATTAAAAAACCGTTGCAATCTGGCCAAAGATGAGCATATTCGTGATTCGCTCCCCAGATTGCAGTTGCAACCAAACCAAGATGATCATTGTAGACTGCTTCGCGGATGATGTTGATCGCTTCAACATCCGAACCAAATTTAAACAAAGCATCAGCATAGATCAACATAAAGTAAACACACTGTTTCCACTTTCCATGATATAGCTTGGCAAACTGTAGCGTGGAATAATCATCTTTCGCTTCAAGGATGATTCGCAAATGGTAGATCGCAAATAAGACATTCTCAGGAAATTCTTGAAGAAGATCCAGAACTATTTTTTCTACATTTCCTGATTCTCCTTTTGATATAGCAAGCTTCACCTGGTTCAGACGATTTGCCCATTCGTGTTGGCTGGCCTGGGATGCTTTCCCTTGAAAAAAGGATAGAAATTCATAATAAAATTCGCGTTCTTCTTCATCTTTACTGTTTTTGTAAAGAGCTTCATAAGCACTTTCATATTCCGGATTAACTGCGATGATATTTTTTAACTTTTCTTTCCCCGCTTCTAATTCTCCCTGTTCAATGAGCGAACGTCCATACAGACAACTGATCTCAAGGTCACCAGGAAAGGTAGTATTCCAATCTTTCAGGCATTCTATGAACACGCTTCGTTCTTCTGTGGTGGAAGCTGTCAATTCCCATTGAAGAAGGTCTTTCCTGGTAATCCTCATGAATCAAATTGGTCCTTATCTCTTCTCAAAAATACGATTTGCCAGAATAATACCCAGCTTTTCACGTAAATCATCATCCGTTGGATTCAAGGCCGCTGCTTTCCGTAGATAGGTTTCAGCTTTTTCTGAATCACCTAGTTGATTATATACTTTGGATGCCTTTTCATATATTAAATAATGTTCTTTGCAGTTATCGATGGCAGCTTTAATAATAGCTTCTGCCCGGTGTCCCTCACGCCGGTTGATAAGTGTTTCTGTTAATTCCAAATATGCTTCCATTTCATGTGAGTTCTGTTTAATGGCTTTATCCAAGTGGAATACTGCATTATCCAAATTCCCTTTTTTTATCGATAAAATACCGATCATTTTATGGATTTCTGACTGATCATCATCCATCTGAATTGATTTTTCATAAACCTGGAGTGGGTCATCCTGATTACCGGCTTCATAAAGCAGCCGAGCATAGCGATTGAGTAACTCTTTATCTGGATTTTCTGATTTTTCTAAATATCCTTCAAGAAAATCAATCGCACGTTTCTTCCCACGAACTTTTTCCAGATAGGCAGCTTTTTCAAGAATCAATTGGTCATTTACGATATTTGAATCCAGCGCTTTTTCGATGATTTCCAACCCGAACTCGTCATTCTCTTGCAAAGATTTAATTTTTGCCAATTCGATGATGACTTCTGGTGATTTTGGATCGATCCGATAGGCATCACGAATTAACTCCATCGCTTTTGGAATGCTTCCTAACTGCTCGGCAATACGCGCTTGAATTAAGAGCAGCTCAAGATCATCCTTGAAAGATGATTTCAACATATTGATAGTACCCAATGCTTTCCTGAATTCCCCATTTTGATAATATGCATTGACTAATTTTCGAAGGATTCCATGATTACTCTCGAATAGTTCTTGGTTTTTTTCAAAGATCTCAATGACTTTTTTGTAATCTTTGATCGAATATAGATTTTCCAAATATTCTTTTTTATTTTCTTGATTTTTTGGATCTAAAGTGACAGCCTGTTCGGAATGGGAAACCGCCTTCTGTAATTCACCTTTTTCCTCATATAAGCTTGCCAACTGGGCACACCAGGTTGATTCGTCTTTTAGAAATCCTATGGCTGTTTCGAGCGCATTAATAGCCAGATCAGTTTCTTTCTCGTATATGAATATTTTTGCAAGTCCAGCCGAGAGATATGGATTTTTCTTATTTTGAAAAAGCGCAGCATTGAACGCCGAAATGAGATCGCGATATTGTTCTTCGGGGTACAAAGCCAACGCAATGAGAGGAAGGTCATATTCTTTTTGATTGGCTTCGATGATCTTGAGAATGCTGTCATAATCTTTCATCTGGTTGCTTTGCAGTATTGCACAAACCACAGAAATAAATTCAATTTTTGTTTGCTGTATATCTTTATTTGAATAACCAGCATTCAGCAAAAATTCATGAATACCTGCATATTGGTTCTGTATATCCGTAGAGAGAAGACTTATTTGTTCAGATAGATTCAAGAATTCTGGATTTTGAAGAATAGCGGGCAGATTTCGGTTGACTCCAATGTTCTTGAAACTCCATTCTTTCAAAGCAAGTTTTAGTATCTGACTGAGGGCATTTGCTTTTAGTGCTGAAAAATATGCTGGGAAATCAAAACATTGCAGATATGTTTGAACCGCTTTTTCCCAATCCCCCATTTCAAAAGCACAATCCGCTTCCCATTTTGGGAAATTGATGAGGGAAGCCAGAATGTTTTTATCCAGGTCACTTGCGCTATTCTTAGGTTCGGATTGCTTTTCGGCCGCTTGTTCATAGATGGTTTGGGCATCAACGAAATTATTATTTTTTCGTAATAAACGAGCTTTCGCGAAAAGGATGCGCTGGTCTTCCAGCATTTCTGCTGAGAGCGTATTGATCTTTGCAGCAGCCGCAACTTCATTCCCATTTTCCAGAAGGATATTCAGGATAAAGCCAGTCAATACCCGCACTTTTTGCACATCTTGTAAGGTGTTCAAGTTCTCAAGCAATCGTACCCAATCTATCGCTCCTTGATCACCATTTTTTAACCAGGCATAAATTGCTAAATAAACACTTGTTACAACATCTTCGGTTGGAAAATCGGACAGAGAATTCATGAATCGATAATCCAATTCATCATTCTTCGCCTCCAACATTGTTGAAAGCGCCAATTTAATCCAAATATCATTCGAAGAAAATGCCTCGGTCCATTCGGAAGGGAAAATGCTGTGTACATGTTTCGGTAAATTGAAAAGTTGCTTTTCAATCGTTTGTCTGTTTTCCAATGTTTGGATAAGTTTTTGAGGTTCAGAATTTTTGCCATCAGCCAAAGCCATGATTGCTTCGCGAACAATATTCCAAACCTCAGTTTGTTGGAGAGGATCCAGACAGGAAACTGCATTCGCATAATCGCCTTGATTCCAATAGACGCAGGCTTTTAGAATACATGTTTCCGGATCATTCTGATTTGATTTTTGAAGTTTTTGAATGATCTTGATGCTCAAATCGTGAAGATGAGATTCCTGAGCAACCTTTAGTGCAGTTTGCAGATCTTTTGCAGTAGTTTTTTCCAAAGCGATCAGGTCATTGATGATCAATTTTGTATCGTTTTGTGAACCATATTGGTTTTCAAAACGCATTCTTTCTACAAGAAAATCCGGTGAGGATTGATGGTTCTTGGCTTCATCTGAAAAATAAGAACGCACTTCTTCCGGTTTTCCTAATTTCAGCATTTGGTTGCCATACCAGGCTGTAATCCTTCTATCTTTTGTACAGATCAAACGAGCTTTTTTTGCAATCGCCACCGCTTCTTCACCAAGATTTTTTTCACTATACGCATCTACCAATAAGCCATAGATGGAAAGGTTTTCGGGTTGTGCTTGAGATGCTTCATTCAACAAAGTAATCGCTGTTTCTGTCTGTCTGATCTTCAGCATGGTGCATGCCAAGCCCACCTGAGCTCGCCATAGATCCTGCCGATTTTTACTCAAAGAATTTTCCAGGATCAATTCTTTGAATGCTGTAGTCGCTTTGTTCGTATCATCCAGGAGAAACTGCACTTCTGCTTCGATTAATCCTCTCCAATAATTTTCTGCAGGTAACTTTTGGATATTATGCAAAATGGAATTAAGTTCAGAAATTTCCAGTCGTTGAGTACCAAGAGGAAAAATAGTTTTGTTGCTTTTCAAGGTAGATATGGATTCCAATACAATAAAATCCGCGTTCTCCCCTTTTTCCTCTTTTATTAATTTTAAAGTTTCATTCGCTTGATCGTTTTCACCATTTTCCATCAGAACATCGGCGGTTATCATTCCGAGGTCTGGATTCAGTGGGAAAGAGTGAATCGCTTTTAACGCAAGCTCATAAGCATGTTCAGTGAGTCGTTTTTGATTCAGATAGTCCACGATAGCTGCAACTGCTTCCGGATTACCATTTTCCACATCGATCTTCTCGATCAACGACAATCCACGATCTTCATCACCACAATCCAGCATTGCTAGAATTAACTGTTCATAAAAACCTTTCCGCTCCTGAAATATTTCGAGTGTTTGGTTAAGCACCTGTTCGGCATTTTCTTTTTTCTTTGTCTTGCAAAGACAATAATATAAATTGATCCAAGTTTTATAATCCGTACTTCCGGCAGAGATGGATTGTTCAAAATGATTTTGGGCTTTTTCCCACTCTTCCACATCCATATAGAGATCACCAATCTCAAATAAAGACTGTGCGTTTTCACTGAATAGACCGGAGGGTAGACCTTCCAGCCGCTGCTTAACAGCGATTGTCTCATCTTTTTCCAGCAGTGCTTTGGATTCCACATAAAACTGGGTGAAATCTAAACTTACTGCCTGTTTCTTGTCGACCTTATTGATTTGTTGAAGTGCAGCTTTCCATTGGTGGTTTTCGATTAGGTAATCAAATAGTTCTTTATCCAGATCTTGATTTTTATCATCTAGAATTCTGGCAATTTTCAAATAATGGATTGAGCGGAGATGATCGCCGAGTGAATGATACAGTTCAGCGATCTGCAGTAGAAATTGACTGTCTTTTGGATTTTTGGATATTTTTTCTTCAATGCTATGTAGATATTCTTCAATGTCCTGGTAGGTCGTCTTCTTCAAAACAAGGGATTGGTTAAGATCAGGAATTCTTTTCCAATCATATTGTTGGAGTGATGCTTGAGTATGATCTGCCTGTACTTTCTGAGACTCTCTATGTGACAAGATATTCTGCTGTTTTTTTTGGACACCCTGCTTTAAGGCATCCAGTTTTTGCATCAGTTTCTCAATTTCAAAAATGGATTCTGTTTCATTCCCTTCCAGAAAATGAATGTCAGCTAAATAATTTAATTTTTGAAGATCCGAAAGTTCTTGCTGTAAAGTACTTTGAGATTCCGATGAAATCACCTTGCTTGTTTTCTCTATCTCGCCTTGCGTCAACAAACGAGTTAATGGGATCCGACCTTCTTTCGCAATGAACTGCAGAATTTCTATTTTTTCTTCACTATTTAAGTCGATCAGGAGATTTTTCAGGTCTTCTTCCTGAGCCGTGAGAGACACAGGATTGCAGAAAAGACCATATATGAACATTTTCTTGATTTCAAGATTTTTTGAAGCCGCTATTTCTTTGGTAATGAATTCGCTTGAATTAACAAGTCCAAGCAAACAAGCCGCCACGAGTCCTGCATTATGATTGAATTGAAAATCATGCAAGAATTCTTTTTCAAATTCGGTCCATTTTTTGGATCCCAGCATAGTAAAGAATCCTTGTGAAATTTCTGCAGCCTGAACTAGATCGATCGCATTCTCTTCTTTCAGAGCAGAATCGGGTACTTGAGAAAAAACCTGTTCCTCATTTAACTTTTGATCTTTGATTATCTCTGAAAGATCATATTTCCAATTCTTTTCATCTTTTAAAATAAATGCAAAATAGACCGGCTTCCAATTTTCTAAAGTTTTTAACCGGTCTATCTCTTTTTTTTCGCTCAGTTCGAGCTGAGAAAGTGCTTCAAGGACTCTTTTATCTTGCAGGAGGCAAGTAACGAGAACCTGTTTTTCTTCCTCTTGGAAATTATTCTCGATGAGCTCGAGGAATTCCGCAGGTATCATATGGCCCTTTCTACAGGCTGGTGATCAAGTAATAAGCAACACCAAATAAAACAAATGTGATCAGAACAAGGAATACGCCAATTCCGGCTTTCGTTTTTACCATCTGATTGATCGTTTCCAACAGTGATGTGGTATTTCCCATCATTTCTGAAACATCTTCAACGATTCCTTTTTCCATTAATTTTGCCGATTGTTCCGTAATGGAGGTAAATTCATCACTCTTTACTTTGAAAGCCAGGATGATGATTCCCACAAAGAACGTGATAACACCCATCACTGCTAAAATAAGCGCTAAGGTTAATGTAAAATCATTTGCATTTAGATTGATCATAATATCTCCTTTTCTAGAGATATTGTTGCAATAATTATGCCAATTTTTCTGTAAGATCCAATGGTAAATCTGGAATATCGATCTTTTCTCCATCACAAAACAGCATGGCACGCTCGATAGTATTGCGTAACTCCCTTATATTTCCCGGCCAAGAATACTTCATCAATACCTCCATCGCCGGTGGAGTAACATCAATGACATTCAAACCTAACCGTGGATTCAATTCTTTTATAAAGAATCCAACAAATTCTGGAATATCATTTTTCCTTTCACGCAAAGGCGGCAAATCCAGATCCACAACTTTCAAACGATAATACAGATCTTCTCTAAAAGCATTCTCTTTTATCAGTTCTTTTAGGTTTCTATTGGATGCAGCCAGTATTTGTACATCTACTTTAACCAGATCGGTTCCTCCCACCCTGCGAAAAGCTTTTTCTTCGATAGCTCTCAATAATTTTGCTTGGATTTCAAGCGGCATCGAAGATATTTCATCCAGAAACAAGATTCCGTCATCCGCAATCTCCATTAACCCATGTTTTCTGGTTTTTGCATCAGTATAACCACCCGGGTCATGTCCAAATAGTTCAGATTCAAGCAAAGTTGATTGAATGGCAGCACAATTGATCGCGACAAATTGCTTGGCAGCTCGCGGTCCTGATTTATGAATAAAACGAGCCAAGATTTCTTTTCCTGTGCCAGTTTCTCCGGTGATGAGAACAGAAACCATTGCCCGGGAAGCTTTCAGCGCTTGCGCAACCACATTTTTTATCTTTTCATTAGAACCCAAAACAAAATCCACAGAATCAAGTTGTTTTTGACGGTAGTGTTCTATTTCTCGTCGCATCTGGATAAGTTCACACGCGCGAGCAATAGAATTCTCTAATACTTTAAAATCTGTGATCGGTTTGGTCAAGAAATCATGCGCTCCATTGCGCATGGCGTCTACTGCCATTTCGATATCTCCAAAACCCGTGATCAGGATAACAGGTGGACGATTTTGCTGCTGCTGCAGTTCTTTCAAAAGGGTTTGCCCATACCCATCCGGTAGCTGAACATCCAGCAAGACAATATCCCCATTTCCAATTTTAAGTTGATTCCGTGCTTCTTCAATGGTACCAGCTTCATTAACTTCAAAGTTCTTTGATTTTAAAAATACGCTCAGGTTTTTTCTTGCATTTACTTCATCGTCAACGATCAGAACTGTGAAACTCACCTTATTCTCCTTCTGCAATTGGCAAAGTTATATGAAAAACAGTCCCACCAGGGAAAGATTCTACGGTTATTTCTCCATTATGTGCGGCAACGATCTCTTTAATGATCGCCAGACCCAACCCCGTTCCCTGCAAACTGAATGAAACAAAGGGTGTGAAAAGGTTTTTCAATATTTCATCAGGAATTCCTGGTCCCGTATCGGAGACATTCACCTTGAGGACTTGCTCGTCCGATTTCTCAATTTTTATCGCCAGCGTACCTCCATTTTGTTGTTTCATCGCTTCGACGGCGTTGCTGATAAGATTCGTAAACACTTGTTCCAATGATCGTAAATCTCCTGAGATCATTGGAAGTGCATCTTCACATTGGTAAACCATTTTCACATTATTCCGTACCAGTTTCGCATCCCATTTTTCTATGATGCTCTTAACCAACAAATCCAAATTGAGAGGTTTCAATTTATTTTCCAATGGTTTGGCATAGGAAAGAATTGAATTCATTAGATGATCTAATCGGACGCAATCATTCATCATGCGGGTGATCATGTCAGATTGAGTTTCATTTCCTTCTGTCATACTCTGTAAAACCTGCAATCCCATCACCATATTATTAACAGGGTTGCGTACCTCATGTGCAAATGTTGCAACCGATTTACCCAAAGCAGCTTGATGTTCCAGTTCTTTGAGGTTTTTCTTTAATCCATCCATTTCGCGTGTGGATTTAATAAGGATCAGGAATTGAGTATCAGGATCGTTTGCATCACATGGAATCACGCGCATCTTGACAGGTTCTATTTCCCCATCTCTTCGGCGCAAGAATACAAGATCTTCACATTGCTCAATTCTTTTCTCAAATGACTCTTGAAAGAGCATGCTGATCTTGGGATCAGTTACCAGGTACGAATCAACAGCCAGTTTTTGAGTTTCCCATTTTGAATATCCCAACAAACGTTCCATGTTTTGATTGATTTCCAAAACATTTTTCTCATTGTCAAGATAGATCACACCCTCATCGATGGTATCAATCAAATAAGAAAGCACTTCTTGGGTTTTAGAAGTATCCTTTTGAATTTGTGCATGGATGGTTTTTTGTGCATAAAGGGAGGTTCCATACTCAAACAAATTCATAAAGTCTTCTACGATCTCTAAGAGAGAATCATCTCGGACGTATTCTTTCCAACCCGCAATGACAATTCCCTTTTCTGCTTTGTCTGTTGTAAAACGCTGGACGATCAGAGTGTTGATCAATTGTTCTCTTGCAGAACGGTGTAAATGATTGATCGCTCGACTTCCCTGCTGCCACAGACTGTATTCTGCCAGGCTTTCCAACTCCTGGATGGAATATTCGTCGGGCAGATGAAACAGTTTTTGATTGGATAAACCAGATACTTGAAAGGTATTATCTTTCTCGACATACAAACCCAACAGATCAAAATGAAAGACTTGCTCTAATATTTCCAATCCTTTTTCACAAAAGGAGGTAAAAGTTTCTTCGCGAGTTTCAATTAAAGCAGCGAATGATGAAAGGAAAGATTTTAAAGCATCAAAATCCTGAAAGTTTCCCTGGGTTTTTTGAATGATCGAATACACTTTCCAGTGTTGTTTGTCATCCAAGAATTCTCGCACGAGTTCAATCTCTATCGGAACCCTGTTCTTTCTTAGGATTTTATAGATCACCTTTCCATTTTCCGCTCGTTCCTCAACGATCACAGAACGGAAAGGTGTCTTTATTATTTCTTGTTTTGTGAATGCAGTCATTTCAATCAAAGCACTGTTGACCAGGGCAATTTCATCATCTTGATCCACCAGAACGCAGGGCTGTTTGAACAAATTGATTAGAGATTCAATTTCAAGGAAGGAAAGGTTCTTATTTTTAAGCAGGTCGATGAATGCTGTCATTTTGTCTTTTCTTTTCGTTGATAAGCCGGTAAAATACCTTCCATATCGCGGTATTTTGCAACCGTTCTGCGCGCAATGTGCATATTTTTCTTTTCCAGTTTCTTTACGATCTCCAGATCGCTCATCGGTTCTTTTTCTTTTTCGACGATTTCCTTAATTTCCGTACGTATTTGCAAACTCCGATCGAAAAATACAGAGAGTGGATATACTTTTTTATTGGTTAATTGGATCGTTTTGCTGGAAACTGCCCTTGAAATCGTGGACTCATGAACACTAAGTTTTTTCGCGATCTCTGCCCGTGTGATCGGTTTGAGATATTTATCACCCTCACGGATATATTGTTCCTGAATTTCAACCAGAATCTGCGCCATGCGCAGGATGGTATTGGTTCTCTGCTGTAGGCATTTAATAAAAAGGGAAGCCTTTTCAAGGTCTTCCCTCATCTTCATTTTTGTCTCTTTATCGACATTTTTCAAAGCAGCATGGTAATTGCTGTTCAGAATTAAATTACTATTTGCCGGTTGAAATACCTCGATAACGATTGGATTTTGAGGATTATTCTCCAAGAAACTTAATACAATGTCTGGTGCATCGAGCTGCAATAGTTCATTTTCTTTAGGATTTCTTACATCCCCCCAGTTCGAACGTGCCGGAAAAGGATTCAAATTTTCGGTAATGAAATTTGCAATTTCTTCCACCTGTTTGATAGAAACGCCATATTGCTGTGCGATCTCCGAAAATTGTTTTTTAAGAAGAGTGTGGTAATTATTGGTAATAATATTCTCTATTAATTCCGGAATTTCCTTATTCTTCTTTAATTCATCGAGTTGAATCAGCATTGCTTCTTGAGCGTCTTTCGAACCTACACCAACCGGATCGGCATGCTGAATCATGCTTTTTACTTTTTCAACACTGGATATTGGAATGTGATAGTAACTGGCTAATTCCAGTACATCTACATCTACAAATCCGTCATCATCCAATTGTGTCAGAATACTGGCGGCAACTAACTTCTCACGGTCATCCAACTCCATTCCAACCTGGCGCAATACATATTCGGGGAGTGTTTGTCTATCAACCGTTCCATCTTCGAAATAATCATCACTATCACCAACCTGATCAGAGGTTGGAAATTCTCTGATGGATACAAATGTTAAATACTGAACATCTTGGTTGAGCTGGTTGTTCATGCAATTCTTGCAGAACGATCCGAAAGAGATTTCAGTTCCGCAAATTGTGCAGTGATGAATCTCGTCAACCTCCAAGGCAGGATTTTCTGCCAGATTCTTTTGGATTTCTTCTTCGACTTCCCCATTTCCCATATTCAACAATGTCATTGTTTGGGCTAAATGGGCCGTTGCCTGGGGTTTCGTTTCTGTTTTATATTGGGTGTTGATTTTTTGATACATTTGATTTTGAGTATAGCGCAAATGGGTTGCCTATGCAATATTCATACCAATTTAATTGATGATACAATTTTTCGCATGCAGTCAGAATTGGTGATCATTGGAGGTGGTTTAGCCGGATGCGAAGCCGCATGGCAAGCAGCAAATCGCGGTATCTCTGTTATCCTCTATGAAATGCGCCCTCAGAAAATGACTGAAGCGCATAAAACAGCGTTACTGGGGGAATTGGTTTGTTCCAATTCACTGGGATCCACTCATACCACTAATGGAAGTGGGCTTCTTTTCAATGAAATGAAGGTTTTCAATTCGCTTATTTGTATGGTTGCTGAAGAAACCGCTGTCCCTGCCGGCTCCGCGTTGGCGGTCGATCGAAACCAATTCGCAGAAAGACTCACAAATCTGCTCACCAACCATCCATTGATAAAAATTATTCATGAAGAAGTAGTTTCAATTCCACAAGAACCATGCATTATTGCCAGTGGTCCACTTACCTCCCCCGCATTCATTACAGCACTTCAAAATTTTCATGGAGAAAAGAATCTCTTCTTTTATGATGCCATCGCACCGATCGTGGAAGCAGATTCCATCGATATGCAAACCGTGTTTCTCGGCTCACGTTACGGAAAGGGTGAATCTGACGAGGGAGACTATCTCAATTGCCCTCTGGATAAAGAGACGTATGAAGCTTTTGTCGAACAATTGATCAGCGCACAGCAGATCAATTTGAAACCTTATGAGGAACAAATAACTCAAGGTGTGGATGCCGGATTTGGCCATTTTTTCGAAGGCTGCCTGCCGATCGAGATTCTAGCCCGGCGAGGGATCAATACTCTCATCTATGGTCCTCTTCGCCCGGTTGGATTGCGCAAGTCTTATAAGGGAACTCCTCCTTATGCGATCATCCAACTGCGCCAAGATGACATCAGCCAGACTACCTACAATTTGGTGGGATTTCAGACCAATCTCACATTTTCAGAACAAAAACGTGTTTTTCGCATGATCCCTGGATTACAAAATGCTGAATTCGTAAGATACGGGCAGATGCATCGCAATACATTTCTTTTTGCTCCTTCACTCATTAATCAAAATTTACAGGCAATCCATCGTGCTGACCTATTTTTTGCCGGGCAGTTGATCGGTGTGGAAGGCTATCTTGGAAACGCAGCCACAGGTTTGGTAGCAGGCATCAACGCAGCTAATTTGTTAAAACAAAAACCATTATTGATTTTTCCAAAGGAAACGATGATTGGTGCCTTATGTTTTTATGTATCTCATGCTGAAAAAGAGACTTTTCAACCCATGAAAGCAAATTTTGGCCTTCTTCCCCCCATCACTCCAAGGATTAGAAATAAAGGAGACCGAAAAATTGCGTACAGCAATAGATCCTTGAAAATGATTAAAGGTATCTATACGAAAGAGCCATGATTAATAGAAGAATTTTTTTCTTTGTCCTTTTCATCCTCTTCCTTGCTACTGCTTGTACTCAAGGGAAGAATGCGAACAATTTTTCTGGAGATCAAGCTTACCAGTACCTGCAAACACTCCTCGATTTTGGACCTCGCATTCCGGGTAATACAGGGAGAGAAAATGCAGCAGCTTATTTAAAAACCACACTCGAAGAGAATGCCTGGTCAGTCACTTTACAGGATTTTCAATTTGATGAAACACCTTTGCAAAATATCATTGCAAAGAAGGGGAATGGTGATACGTTAATCATTGTAGGCACCCATTATGATACCCGTGCTGTTTCCGATCAGGAAAACGCTGTAGAGAAACAGGATGATCCCGTACCGGGTGCTAACGATGGAGGTTCCGGTGCTGCAGTGTTATTGGAATTGAGCAGAGTTCTTGAAGTTCCGGAAAACACAGAGTTATGGTTGGTTTTCTTTGATGCAGAAGATCAGGGAAATTTAAATGGTTGGAATTGGAGCATCGGAGCAGATTATTTTGTCCACCAATTACAAGAACGCCCCTCTAAAACGCTGATCATCGATATGATTGGTGATGAAGATCTCAATATATATCAGGAGAAGAATTCCACGCCGTCTCTTGTGACTGAAATTTGGAAGGTCGTGGAAGATCTGAAATACCAATCTTTCCTAATTCCTCAATTTAAGTATGCGATGATGGACGATCACCTGCCCTTTCTTAATGCAGGATATTCGACGGCTCTATTGATCGATTTTGATTACCCTTACTGGCATACCACTGCAGATACGATAGATCATGTTTCATCAAGAAGTTTGCAGATCGTTGGTGATGTGCTTGTACAATGGCTTTCTGAACAGAACTAAAAATAGTATCTCTGGTTAGAACAAGTGGAGATTTTTAATCAATCGTGAACTAAAGGGGATATGCAATAATGAATAAACGACCCCACGAATCAACACTGTTTTTCTGGATACAGGTTTGTAAGGTCACATGAGGATCACCCGAATACATTTGGTAGAAAACATCCGCAGCAGAATAAGTTTCTCCAGTCACAAGATCAGTGAAATCACTGAAAGAAGAGTTGGGAGAGAGTGCCTGATATTGATAGATTTCTTCAACTTTGTAAAAGTCAATATCACCATCTCCATATATGATCTCAATAATATTTCCATAAGTCAGATCAGAGAAATATTGCCCGGCAGCAGTATTATGTGCCAGCAAACCGATCGTATTATATTTCTTTGCCATACGGAATTGCGTAGCAACATCATCGTCTGTTGAAACATAACCTGCATTACTGGAAGGTTGTTGAACAACTTTCAATGCAAAAACGTTTGTTACATATACTCCCCTTATACTTTCACTCTGTCCATCACTAACAGTATTCACAAACTGACTGATGGTTATTTGCTCAGGCTGAACTGCGTAATCATCATTAAAGCTTATGAATGAATTTAATTTCACCGGAATGTTAACAGAGCCCGATCTTGTGATCGGAATTTTTATAGTAATTGCTTGATTAAAGAATAGAAAAACCGAAGTAAGCAGAATGATTTGAAGCAGTTTTTTCGTTTGTCTGGCTCTCATTCTCAATCCTTTTCGATAAGAGCGCTGAAAAAACTGGTATTTTATTAAATACTCTCGTTTTCGGTAGTCTGGCGATCATTGCATTTTTATGCTGTAGATCCATGACTTTGCGTCCCCAGTTTTCACTGAGTTTGCTCTTATCGAACGATTCACGAACACAAAAAAACCTATTTACACAGGTTTCTGTCTCTTTAATAAATAAAAAAGACTTCGGAAACCTGGCGATCATTGCGTTTTCACGCTGTAGACCCATAGTTTTGCGTCCCCGGTTTTCACCGGGTTTGCCTTTTCGTGTCTCGTTTTATAAATGTTCTAGTAAAATTCTATCATAAATCTACCAATTTTGAGATATAACTCACAAGAGTTTTATTTGAGAGAAGGTCAGTTCATGCCGAAGAATCAATTGTTTGATACCAACCCACCGAAAGAGAAGGCAATTCTGGTCGGTTTGGAAATTCAGGATAATAAATCACTGCTTTCTATGGAAAGCTCTCTTGAAGAATTGTATCTCCTGGCTGATACTGCCGGAGTTGAAGTTGTCGGAGAATTAAGTCAAAAACTTGAGAGACCCAATCCATCTACCTTTATCGGATCAGGGAAAGTAACTGAATTAAAAGAACTGGTATCAGCCTTAAAGGCGGATCTGGTTATATTTGACGATGAATTGAATGCCAGAAATTTCCGTGATCTGGAAGAACAACTTCCAGAAGGAACGAAAGTTCTCGACCGCACCGGCTTGATTCTTGATATTTTTGCACAGCATGCAAATACCAGTGAAGGTAAATTGCAGGTTCAACTGGCGCAGAATGAATATTTATATCCCCGCCTGACCCGCGCTTGGACACATTTGGTCCGCCAGGCCGGTGGTGGGGGTGGTCGAGCTGGCAGCGTTGGTGGTGTCGGGTTACGAGGTCCTGGTGAGACGCAGCTTGAAGACGATCGTCGAAAAATCCGTTCTCAGATCAGTATGCTCAAAGACGAACTCACGAAAGTTCAAAGCCATCGCCAGCAAACACGTTATAAGAGAAAAAAATCGAATATCCCATTGGTAGCTCTTGTTGGCTATACGAATGCAGGAAAGTCTACTCTTCTAAATCGCTTGACCAAAGCGGATGTGTTTGTGGCCAATAAACTCTTTGCTACAGTAGACCCTACCACCCGCAAACTGTGGTTGGCGGATGGAAAGCAGATTCTGATCACAGATACAGTAGGTTTTATACAAAAGCTGCCACACCAACTTATAGCAGCTTTTCGCGCTACGCTTGAGGACATTGTGGAAGCGGATCTCTTATTACATGTGGTGGATATTTCAAATCCTGATGCATCTGCTCAATGGCAGGCTGTCGTCCAGACTCTGGTCGAGATCCATGCCGATGATATTCCCATGCTAACAGTTTTAAATAAAGTGGATAAAGGTGTTGACGACAGCGAGTTGAACCGTAACTTCCCGCAATTTCAAAACGCAGTGCGAATTTCTGCCAAAAATGGACAAGGTATGGATGAATTACAGGCTCGCTTGAATGAATTCCTTTACGACACAATGATCGAGATCTCTGTCAAGATTCCTTATCAACGAATGAATCTGGTGAATTTATTCCACGAATCCGGAGTCGTTCTGAAATCTACGCATGAGATAGATCATACGTTGATCCAAGGGAAAATTCCAACTCGTTTATACAAGCTTTTTGCTCCCTATAAATATGAATAAAAAAAAGCGCTGAACAGTTCAGCGCTTTGATTGGTAGTTAAAAAGGTTTAGTCGTTTTCGACTTTTACGATTTCGCGTCCTTTATAAAAACCACAACTTGGGCAAACAGTGTGTGGCAATCGCATTTCTCCGCAATTACTGCACTTAACTAAATTCTTTACTTTCAATGCATCATGCGCTCTGCGACGATCTCTGCGCCCTTTTGACAGCTTCCGCTTTGGAAGAGGAGTCATTTTATACCTCCATTAATAAACATAAAAACGACCCATTATTATAAGCATAAGCATCAATTTAAGTCAAGAAATTTTTTCGTTGATTTTTCAACAGCCTGATGACAAATTGAGGTTCTATTAAGAAGGTCAACCTTTTATCCCCATAAAAAATCGATTATAAACATGTATAGCGGAGAAAATAATTTATGAGAAATGAAGTTGTATTGATCACGGGTGCAAATGGCGAAATTGGTCATGGTCTCATCAAAGCCCTTGCAGAGCGAAAAGAAACGCGGGTTGTCGCTTTGGATTTGAAGCCTTTGGACGAAAGCTTGATCCCATTTTGCGATCGCTTCGTTCAAGGAGATATCCTCGACTCGACGCTGCTGGGCAGGTTGATGGCTGAATATGATATTACAACCATATATCACCTGGCCTCTCTCCTCTCCACAAAAGCAGAATATAATCCCGAAACTGCCCACAAGATCAACGTGGAAGGTACACTGAATCTACTGCGCATGGGCGTGGAACTGTCTACCTGGCAGGGGAATTCTGTTAAATTCATCTATCCCAGTTCCATTGCGGTATACGGATTGCCTGACCTTGAGACCAAACACAGGGAAGGTAAATTAAAAGAGTGGATGTGGTGTACCCCCATCACCATGTATGGTTGCAATAAACTATATTGTGAAAATCTCGGGCAATACTATACAACTCATTATCGCCAACTGGCAAAAGATCGAGGAAAATATTCCATTGATTTTCGCTGTATTCGTTTCCCGGGGCTGATCTCAGCCGATACCATTCCAACCGGGGGAACCAGTGATTATGGCCCCGAAATGCTGCACTCCGCAGCCAAAGGGGAACATTATGCTTGTTTTGTACGTCCTGACACACGTATTCCATTCATGGCGATGCCAGATGCCATTAAATCACTGCTCATGCTTGAAAATGCACCCTGCGATTCTTTAACACGCTCAGTCTATAACGTCACCAGTTATTCCCCCACCGCAAAAGAAATTTATGAAATGGTTAAAAGCGCTTGTCCTTCTGCAAATATCACTTTTGATGTAAACCCTCCCCGCCAGGCAATAGTAGATAGTTGGCCTGAAGATTGTGATGATTCTGCTGCCCGCAATGATTGGGGTTGGTACCCTGACTTTGATATGCAGCGCTCTTTCGATGAATATTTACTACCTTCTATTAAACTACTCTATGGATCAATAAGCAAATAAAAATACCAGGTCATTAACATTAGTACCGCTTGGACCTGTTCTTATCAATCCACCTACTTTATCAAAATAAGAATAGGCATCATTATTTTCCAGATATTTTTTTATATCCAAACCCATTTTTCTGCCTGCTTCTAGACTATTTCCGTCTGCGATCGCTCCTGCAGCATCAGTCGGTCCATCTTCGCCATCCGTTGCGATAGAAAGAATGCATCCCCGTTCTAGACCCTCAATCTCTTTGGCGGCAGAAAGAACTAACTCTTGATTTCGCCCGCCCTTTCCATTTCCATGCATTGTAACGGTTGTTTCACCACCATAAATCCAACAGCTTTTCTCTTGATTCAATTCTATTCTCTTTTTTAATTCCATCCCCAATCTTGATCCAACCTCACGTGCTTCCCCTTGTAGAGTTTTGGTAATGATTTCTGTTTGGAAGCCCATGCCTTGGGCGGTATTTTTCGCTGCATTGGCGGCGATTCGATTATTCCCAATTAAAATATTATCTACAATCTGTACATGTCTGTTATTGGATACTTTTTGATCGTTTTGAATAATTTCAGTTTCAAGGAAACGGAGAACCGATTCAGGTAATTTTGAATAAAGGTGATATTTCTCGATCACCTGCAAAGCATCTTGCTTTGTTGAAGGGGTAAGTACAGTTGGACCGGATGCAATCACATCCAATGCATCACCAACCACATCAGAAAGGATCAGCGATATGATGCGTGCCGGGTACAGCAGTTTGGTTAATCCTCCGCCTTTGATCTGGTCCAGTTGTTTTCGGATAGTATTGATCTCTTGGATGGTCGCTCCGCAATCGAGCAGTAGTTTTGTCATCTGCTGATAGTCAATCAGACTGATTTCTGGATATGGTAAAACCGCCAGGGAAGAACCACCCCCAGAAATAAGAGAGATCACTACATCCCCTTCTTTTAATTCCCCCATCCTTTTTATTGCATTTTCCGCTGCGCTTCGACTTCTTTCAGCAGGAATTGGATGATCTCCTTCGAAGGTGATAATACTTGGTAAAAGCAGTCTTTCTAGGTCCGGTGAGGTATGTTTGGTAATGATCACACCATTGGTTATATTCTCATTGAGCACTTTTTTCAGACCGACAGCCATTTTCTGAGATGCCTTCCCTAATCCCCATGCAAACATTCGGTTATTTGAAGAAAGGGGGATGTTTACATCTGCAATTTTGACAGTGGATTTATAGAACCGAACAGCATTCATTACTGCATTCACCGGATCAACACTGTCAAAAACAGAGCCTAAGATTGTTTTAATTTCATCTGCGATCGGTATTTTTCTAAGATATGCCGCATTGAATTGAAGTTGTGTATACATAATGATATTCTAATCACAAAAGTTACATTATCGTCACTGCAGATTTTGAACAAAGAGTGTAAAATTGTATTTTGTGTCCGGATTTATCTGGAAGACTATCAAAAACTATCAAGTTATTCAGGAGGTTTTACTGTGGACCTTAAAGTGATGAATGCCTTGCTCACACCCAAGGCGGTTGCAATCATTGGTGCATCCGCAACACCGGGCAAGATCGGGCATACTGTCGTAAAGAATTTGATTGAAAGTAAATATGAAGGCAAAATTTATCCTGTAAATCCGAAAGCTGATGATATTCTTGGTTTCAAATGCTATCATTCGGTTTCCGAAATTCCTGGTGAGGTGGATGCAGCAATTATCACTGTACCGGCAAAGATTGTGTTGGATTCCATCAAAGAATGTGGAGAAAAAGGGATCAAAGGTGCCATTATCATCACCTCTGGTTTTAGCGAAGTTGGTGAAAAAGCTCTGGAAGAAGAGCTGGTTAAAACTGCCAATTCGTATGGAATTCGGGTTTTAGGTCCCAACATTGTTGGTGTCCTCTCTAATTCAGATAAATTCAATGGTTCATTCGCTCCCTTCCTCCCACTAAATGGAAGCAGTTCCTTAGTTTCTCAAAGTGGTGCGCTATTAATCGGTATTGATGCAGCAACCTTCTTGCGCGGTGTCGGTTTTGATAAATTGATCTCGATTGGCAATATGTCAGATGTTGATTTCGCCGATACCATTGAATGGCTTGATCAGGATGAGAAGACAAAATGCATTTCTCTGTATATCGAAGGTTTCAAACAGGGACGTAAGGTTATTGAAGCTGCTCAAAAGGCGAAAAAACCGATCATCGGTTTGAAATCGGGTATTTCTGCTCATGGTGCAGCCGCAGCCGCTTCTCATACCGGTTCTTTAGCTGGCGCATCCAAGATTTACGATGCAGCTTTCAAACAAGCAGGTATCATCTGGGCAGATAATTTAAATAATCTTTTTGATCGAACCCTCGCATTATCTTTGCAACCACCGATGAAGGGAGAAAATTTGCTGGTTCTCACCAATGGTGGTGGTGTAGGTGTACTTGCTACGGATGCCGCAGAAAAATATGGCGTTCCAATGAAATTTGCCCCTGAAGATGTACAGGCAGAATTAAAAAAACACATGCCTGAATTCGGATCTGCAAAGAATCCGGTTGATCTAACCGGTATGGCTGGAACAGAATGGTATAGCGAAACAGTGAAATATTCCATTCAACATCCCTGGGTTGATGGCTTGGTTGTCTTATATTGTGAAACAGCCATGACAAATCCTTTGGAGATCGCTCAAGGTATTCATAAAGCTGTTAAAGATTCGGGGATCACAGATAAACCGATAACAGTATCGTATGTTGGTGGCGAAAAATCAGAAAAAGCCATGCGCTGGTTGGTTGAAAATGGTATTCCCGCTTATGGTGCACCAGATCTGGCGATCAATGCATTGGCAGCATTACGAGAATATGCTCTGAATAAAGAAAACAATCACGGGGATGCTGTTGAAACCAAAGACTTTGATAAGAAAAAAGCGCTGGAAGTTATTCAGAAAGCTCGCCAGGATGGGCGCAACGCTCTCACTGAAATTGAAGCCAAACAGGTCTTTGAAGCTTATCAGATGCCAGTAACCCATTCAAAAGTCTCCAAATCAGAAGATGATGCTGTGAGGCTTGCAAAAGAAATTGGCTATCCGCTCGTACTGAAGATCGTTTCACCCCAAATTCTACACAAATCAGATGCGGGTGGAGTGAAAGTCAATATCAAAGATGAAGCTGGCGTGCGCAGCGCATATAACCAGATACTGCAAAATGCAAAAGCATACAACGCTGCTGCTGAAATTCATGGAGTCCTTGTGCAGGAAATGGCGCCCATGGGAACTGAAGTTATTTTAGGTTCTGTCAATGATGCCACTTTTGGCCCAACCGTGATGTTTGGATTGGGAGGCATTTTTGTAGAAGTTTTGAAAGATGTTACTTTCCGTGTTGCACCTTTCTCTAAAAAACAAGCTCTTGAAATGATGTCCGAGATCAAAGGAGCTCCCATTTTACGTGGTGTTCGTGGAGAATTACCGCGAGATGTAGATGCGTTAGCAGATACCATTTGTAAATATGCATATATGGTTCTTGACCTGGTAGATGAAGTCAGTGAATCCGATGCAAATCCTGTGCTTGTCTACGAACAAGGCAAAGGATTGAAAGTTGCTGATGCCCGTATGATCTTGAAAAAGAAATAACTTGTTTTACATCAAAAGAGGCTGTTTTTTTTACGAACCAGCCTCTTTTTTCATTCTTTCCCATTTTTTCCATGCCCCTTCCCACGGATTTTGCACTTGCAAGCGCTGATAAGGGGAGAAATCTTTACAAATTTCTTTCATCGTCTCACAATCAGTCAAGCACGCTTTCCAATCTTGGGTTTTTATCTTTTTTGCCATTAAATTAATCATTGGATCGACCCATTTCCATTCAGCGCGAAATTGATCAGCTTTTACCCAGTATCCCCGTTTTTCCCAGGGTTGAATGGTATTCTGAATAGATTTTTGTATCTCTAATAATGTCAGATAAATGAAGATACAAATATCTTTCGATTCTTCATTCACTGTTTTAGTTTTTTCCAGTGCAACCAAAGCTGTTGAAATAAAACGCAGATACGAGCTGCGCTGGTTTGAATAATTATTCCGGTTTATTACAGGAGCCATGGTCTTCCTCATTTATTAACAAAATAGAAGAAGGATTATACTCTGCATTGACGCGTTTTCATCAATCGCATATAATTTCTTGGCTATTGGGGAAGTGCTGGAATTGGCAGACAGGCATGACTTAGGATCATGTGCCGCAAGGCGTGAGGGTTCAAGTCCCTCCTTCCCCACAGGCAAATTTTATTGGAGAGCAAGGACATCATATCTTGAAATTCGAAAAGAAACTTCTAAAAGATCATCAAGTTCAATTGACTGTCAATTTTGACCAGGAAACATTCGAGCATTTTAGAAATCAAGCTGCTCGCTCCATTTCCTCAAAATCAAAAGTTCCGGGATTCCGCCCCGGTAAAGCCCCAATGGATGTGGTAAAAAGAATCTACGGGGAAGATTATTTAAACGAGGAAGCACTGGGATTGTTGGTAAATGAGAAATATCCACTGTTGCTGGATGAAGCCAAGATCAAACCGGCAGCCGCTGGAAAGCTTGAAAAAGTTGAAAAACTGAATCCCCCTGAGCTTATTTTTACTGTCCCTTTAGAGCCGCTTATTGAATTGGGAAAGTATCAAGAAATTCAGAAAAAATTTGAATTACCAACAATTGATGAAAAAGATATCACTGAAGTAATTCACAATCTACAGCTCAATTACGCTACTGCTGAAAAAGTAGAACGAGAAGCAAAAAACGGTGACTTGGTTAATTTCAAACTCACGGCAATTGTGAGCAATCCAGAAGAAGGCGAATCGGCTGAGCTGTTAAAAGATTCCCCCTATCAAATGGTCATCGGTGAAAAACAACGAGAAGAATTTCCTTATGAAGGTTTCGACAAGGAATTGATTGGTTTAAAAACTGGTGATAAAAAAGAGCTTGCCCATAAATATCCCAAGAATTCTACTTTTGAGAAATTACAGAGTAAAGAGGTTAATTTCTCCATTGAAACTCTGGATATAAAAGAAATGAAATTACCAGAAGTAACCGATGATTTTGCTAAGAGCATTAGCGGTCTGGATAATCTTGAAATGCTGAAAACATCCATCGAAAACCAGCTGGCGTACACTAAAAATGCTGATTACGAAGAAAAGTACTATAACGAATTGATCGATGAGATCATTGAGAAATCAAAACTTTCCTATCCTCCAATTCTCCTAGAAGATGAGATCGAGCATGTTCTACATGATTTTGAACACAATCTTTCTCACCAAAACATGGATCTGGAAACGTTCTTGAAATTGAATAAAATGGAAAAACCAGATTTCATCGAAAAAGAGATCAAACCGGTCGCAAAACGGCAACTTGAACATTCTTTGGTACTTGAACAAATCTCCGAAGAAGAGAAAATTGAATTGAAACAAGAAGACCTTGAAAAGGTTTATCGCCAAACCATGTATGAGTATCAGACTCGTGATGATTTCAATAAGATCAAAAGAGAATTATCTCCTAAAAAACTTTCTAACTCTATCCTCATGCAAGCTGCTTCTCGTTTAATGAACCGACAGGTACTGGATCGTATTAAACAACTGGCGAATGGTGAAGTCACTGATAAAAAAGAGGAAGAAGCAAAAGAAAAAGAAGTCAAAGAGAAAGAAGTAAAAGAGAAAACAGTCAAGAAACAAGAAGAACCTGAGAATCAGGCAAAAGAAAAGAAGCCTGCTAAAGCACAAAGTTCTCAGAAGAAAGAGGTAAAAAAAGAATGAACAATCGTGATTTTTCCGATGTTATCCCGATGGTGATCGAATCATCCAGCCGGGGAGAACGTGCCTATGATATTTTTTCGCTCCTCTTGCGGGAACGGATTGTGTTTGTTGGATCAGCGATCAATGACCAGATCGCTAATGTAATTGTGGCTCAACTGCTGTATCTGAATCGCGAAGACTCAGAAAAAGAGATCCATATGTACATCAACTCTCCCGGAGGGCAGATTTATTCCGGTCTGGCGATCTATGACACCATGAAAATGATCCCCAATTCCATCAGTACGGTGGCAGTGGGTGTAACTGCTTCCTTCGGGACCGTCCTGTTAGCTGCAGGAACAAAAGGAAAACGCTATGCACTACCGCACGCAACTATCCATATGCATCAACCTCTGGGTGGCGCTGAAGGGCAAGCTTCGGATATCGAGATCCAGGCAAAAGAAATTCTGCGCTTGAAAGCTCGCCTCAATGAAATTCTCTCCACCTCAACGAATCAATCGATCGAGGTTATTGAGAAAGATACAGAACGCGATCTGTATCTAAGTGCTGAGCAAGCAGTTGAATACGGTCTGGTTGATAAAGTTCTCATCCCACCGCAGCAGTAGATTTAATATTTTCTAACCCAGATGAAGTACAATAATGCCGGATGCCCTATCAGGTATTCGGCATTTTTTATTGGAGAAGAAAGACATGGATTTCATTCAAAATACTATTAAAGCAGTAATTCTGGATATGGATGGCGTCTTATGGAAAAGCAATGAACCGCTTTGTAATCTCAATGAGCTTTTCCATAGATTTGAAACCAATAATTTGCAGTTTTTATTTGCGACAAATAATGCTCTTCGCACCGTACCCCAATATATAGAGAAATTTAACTCACTTGGTGTTAAGGTCACAGAAGAACAGATCCTCACCTCATCCATTGCCACTGGCTACTTGCTTGCCAAAGATTTCCCTGAGGGTGGTCCGGTGTATATCATGGGGGCATCAGCTTTGCAAACCACTCTGCTTGAATACAACTTCCCTTTTACAGAAGATCATCCCATCGCAGTAGTTGGAGGGTTAGATCCTGATATTTCTTATGATCGGCTGAAAAAAGCATCCCTGTTCATCCAATCTGGCATTCCTTTTTATTTTACGAATTCTGATGCCACCTATCCCACGCCCGAAGGATTCTATCCAGGAGCAGGTACTTTCTTAGCTGCTCTTGAGACAGCTTCAGGCGTAAAAGCAAAAATCGCTGGTAAGCCGCAGCCATTCCTTTTTGAAGCTTGTTTAAAACGATTGGGTACCTCACCGACTGAAACACTGACGATTGGAGATCGCCTGGAAACCGATATTCTTGGCGGCTTTAGAGCCGGTTGTAAAACAGCACTTGTGCTTTCAGGGGTTTCTACCCGGCAAGATCTTTTGAGTTGGAATCCAAAACCTGATTTTGTCTTTAATGATCTGATGCAGTTATTTGAGTGAGATTGAACGGAATACTTTATGGAATGTATTCTTGATCTTGATAAGGAAAAACTACGAACATATTTCCATTCTATCGGACAGCCTGATTTTCGATGCGATCAAGTCTGGCATGGATTGTATGTTTCTTATTTTGATACCTGGGATACCTTCACAGTTCTTCCTCTGGAATTGCGCCAGCAGCTCTCACAGGATTTTATCATTTCACCTCTCAAAGAGATTGATTGTATTCAATCACCAGATGCATTTACAAAAAAAGTTCTTTTTCAACTCCCCGGTGGGAATCCTGTTGAATCTGTTTTGATGCATTACGATGAGAGAATTTCCATTTGCATATCAAGCCAATCCGGCTGCTCTATTGGATGTAAATTCTGCGCGACTGGTAAATTGGGTTGGAAGCAAGATCTTTCCAGCGGTGAGATTGTTGCGCAGGTCCTTTATTTTGCAAAAGAGCTAAATAAGGATCAGCAAAAGATCACCAATATCGTTATCATGGGTATGGGAGAACCATTTCTCAATTACGAACAAGTGAAAAATGCAATCTTTAAAATCAATGATCATGATGGATTGAATATTGGTTCCAGGCATATCACTGTTTCAACCATTGGGGTTCCCCGGCAGATCATTCAATTTGCACATGATTTTCCCCAGATTAATTTAGCTGTCAGCCTGCATGCTCCAACCAATAAACAGCGAAATACTATAATTCCGATTAATAAAAAATACCCCATCCAAGACATCCTATCAGCAGCAAAAGACTACATCCACATGACGAACCGGCGTGTTACTTTCGAGTATGTGATGATCGCAGGTTTCAACGATAACATTGAGGATGCAAACCAGCTTGGGAAACTTTTGCAAGGTTTGCTTTGTCATGTTAACTTGATCCCTCTCAATTCCACAGAGCATTTTGCAAAAAATCCGCCTGCTCATAACAAAATTGAAAGCTTTCGAAGAATTCTTAATGATCATCATATCCCAGCCACCATTCGCTTCAGTAAAGGCACACAGATTCGCGCCGGGTGCGGACAACTGGCAGGGAAACTATCTTGAATTATCATTTCCGCATATAATATTGATTCATTACTTTCAATTTTTCAGGAGATTATTGTGCAAGATTTGTTAGATCGAGCGAATAGTTGTTTATCAAAATTACTTACTCTTAAGGAGCATCTTTGACTGGGATGCGAAAAAAGAACAATTAGCTAGACTTTCCAGGGAATCTGAAACATCCAATTTTTGGGATAACACCAACCGCGCACGTCAGACAATGAAGACGATTTCTAATCTGAATGACGAGATCGGGTCATGGGAAGATCTCTTTCAACAAACTCAAGCTCTTCATGATTTGGTAGCTTTGGATGATGAGTCACTTCGCGCTGAACTGGAAAATGAAATTCAGAAAATTGAAAAACAGATAACCATTCTTGAATTTGATACCCTTCTATCAGGTCCTTATGACAAAGGGAATGCCATCCTTTCGATTAATGCCGGTGCGGGTGGAACGGATGCCCAGGATTGGGCTGCTATGTTGGAACGCATGTACCTGCGTTGGGCGGAAAAATCAGGTTTTCAAACAGAGATAATCCATCTTACCGAAGGTGAAGAAGCTGGGATTAAGAGCATTACGATCTCGATCTCTGGAAAATATGCCTATGGCTATTTGCGGGCTGAAAAAGGAGTCCATCGTCTGGTGCGTCTCTCCCCTTTTGATGCCGCTCACCGCCGCCATACTTCTTTCGTTCAGGTTGAAGTTTTACCGGAAGTTACTTCCGAGGATCCAGAAGTAATGCTTAATCCTGATGATCTCGAAATTGATGTATTCAAATCAGCTGGCGCAGGTGGACAAAATGTTCAAAAGAACGCTACTGCTATACGCATTACGCATAAACCCACAGGTATTGTAGTAACTTGCCAAAATGAACGCTCACAACTTCAAAATAAAGAAAACGCCCTCAAAGTATTACGTGGCCGCCTTTATCAAATAAAACTGGAAGAGCAAGAAAAACAAATTTCCACTCTAAAGGGTGAATTTCTGAAGATCGAATGGGGTAGTCAGATCCGTTCTTATGTACTACATCCCTATCAGATGGTAAAAGATCATCGCACTGACTATGAAGAAAGGAATACCCAAGCTGTGCTGGATGGGGAGATTGATGGATTCATACAATCGTATTTGAAGTCAGTTAAAAAGCCCTGATTATTATCAGGGCTTTTTTTGTATTAATCAAGGACACGTGCAAGTTCAAAGAGGTCCATATCAATAGGTTTGGTTTTCCCTACCACTTCTTTTAGGGGAGTAGTTTTTAATGCATTATTCACCCACCCTACCAGAACCCCATATTCTCCTCTTGCCAAACAATCAACAGCTCCAGCACCCAGGCGGCTTCCTAAAATACGATCTTGCGCGCTGGGAGAACCGCCCCGTTGAACATGACCGAGTATGGTAACTCGTAGAGCAAATCCAATCTCTTCATTGTGTTCTTCAAAATAATTAGCTAGTCTTGTGGCATTATATTTTGCGCCTTCTGCAACAACCACGATGGCATGCGATTTACCGCGCTCATACGCTTTTGCTAAAACATCTACAATTTCTTGCGGATCAACATCAACTTCCGGTAAAATAACAGTCTCCGCACCACCAGCGATGGATGCCATTAGTGCCAAGTAGCCACATTTTCGTCCCATCACTTCCAATAAGAAAGCACGTTGATGCGATGAACCGGTTACCTTCAGACGGTCAATCGCTTCAAGAGCAATATTTAAAGCAGTATCAACACCAATGGTAGTATCAGAACCCACCAGATCGTTATCGATGGTTGAGGCAACCCCTACTACTGGGAAACCCATTTCAGAAAAATAATAAGAACCGGTTTGTGATCCATTTCCACCGATCACCACCAAACCTTCAATTCCATTCCCATTCAGAGCACGCAAGGCTTTCATTCTGCCTGATTCCGTTTTAAATTCCTCACAACGTGCACTCCCCAAAACAGTTCCGCCTTTTTGGATGATCCCACCCACATCACGTGGACCCATTGGAATCAGTTTTCCTTCGATCAATCCGGAATATCCCAGAGGTACCCCATATACCTCAAATCCTTTTTGTGTTCCTGTTCTTACAACAGCTCTGATAGCTGCATTCATTCCAGGGGCATCTCCACCACTTGTTAAAACAGCGATTTTTTTCATATTCAACTCCAGATTCAAAAATCAATGAATTCTAACATAGTCATATCATTTTCTAGGTAGTTTTGTGACCTTATTAACTGGTAATTTCATTGTTGTTCTGGTTCAATTGTTTCTTATAATATCACTCAAAATAAACATATGAAAATGACAGAAAAAAACAACCGAATTCAAGCTCATCCAATTCTTACGGTTAACCGTGGAAAGAAGATTCATTTTACATGGGCTGATCAACCTTGTGAGGGTTTTGAAAACGAGACGATTGCATCAGCTCTAATCGCAAACGGGTTCCATATCTTCCAGCACCACCATAAAGACCATTCCCCTCAAGGGTTATATTGTGCAAACGGGCAGTGTTCACAATGCCTGGTTTTGGTGAACGGGTACCCACAAAAAGCATGCATGGAACCCATTCACGAGGGACTGCAAATACAACCTTTGGATGGTTACTATACCCTGCCAGCCAATGTTCCCAATGTTGTTTATTTTCCTATCATTCACAAACAAATCAAAGTAATGATCATTGGTGCCGGTCCTGCAGGCCTCTCTGCAGCTATCGAATTAGGGAAACAGGGAATTAAAACACTTCTTGTAGATGATAAGAACCAACCCGGTGGAAAACTGGTGCTTCAGACTCACCGTTTCTTTGGCTCAAAGGAATTTGTATACGCGGGTACACGTGGAATCGATATTGCGAAAAATCTTTCCAACGAGCTGGGTCAAAATCCATCTGTCGAAACATGGTTGAACTCCCCGGCAGTGGCCGTTTTCAGTGACCATAAAGTAGGAGTACTGAAAGACAATCAACAGTATGCTCTCATCGAACCTGAAATTCTTATTATTGCCACTGGGGCTCGTGAAAAATCACTGCGCTTTCCGGGAAATACACTGCCCGGGATCTTTGGCGCAGGTGCTTTTCAAACCCTGCTTAACCGTGATCTGGTTATTCCTGGTCAGACCTTTTTTATCGTGGGAGGAGGAAATGTCGGGTTGATCGCCGCCTACCACGCGCTTCAAGCAGGTATTCAAATTGCCGGCTTGGCAGAGATCTTACCCCAATGCGGTGGGTATAAGGTCCATCTGGATAAAATCAAACGCCTGAGTGTACCTATCTATACTTCTCACACCATTCTGCAAGCGCATGGAACAGAACATGTAAATTTAGTTACCATTGCGAAGGTGAATGACAGTTTTCGGCCAATTCCCAGTTCTAAAAAGACTATTGCCTGTGATGGTGTATTAATCGCAGCAGGATTGAATCCTGTGAATGAATTCCTGTATCAGGCACAGGAATTCGGTTTTCAGGTATTTGCTGCCGGTGACGCAGAAGAGATCGCTGAAGCTTCAGCAGCTATCATATCGGGTAGAATCACTGCCAAAAAAGTTCTGTCTAAAATTCTAAATACACAATTTTTTAATGATGAAATTGAAGATTTACTAAAATTCAAGCAGGTTCTATCCTCCAAACCTGGAGAAACTCTGAAATCGAAACCATCACTCACACCTGCAGGTGTTAAACCGATCTTCCACTGTGTGCAAGAGATACCGTGTAATCCCTGCTCAGGTCTCTGTGCCCAGCATCTGATTCAAATCCCAATGAATAATATTCTTTCAATTCCTGATTTTATTGATCCGGATGGGAAATGTACTGGCTGCGCTCAGTGTGTTATTGGTTGTCCTGGTTTAGCCATTACATTGGTTGACTACCGTAAGGATGCGCGCTTTCCGATTGTAACTCTACCCTGTGAGCTTACTGTAAACAAAGATGCGATCATTGGTCGATCTTTCCCCGTAACAGACTTTGAAGGGCGAGTGATTGGTATTGCAGAAGTCATTCATGTAATACAATCTGCCAAAATGGATCATACCTCTTTAATAAAACTAATCGCTCCGGTTGAAATTGCAGAAAAAATCGCAGGTATTCAATTCGAAAAGAGGATCGCAAGTTTCAGTGAAAATACAGTGCAGGATGAAATAAAATCCCAAACCATGCTTTGCCGCTGTGAAAGAGTCTCAGAACAAGAAATCCGCGATCTCATCCAGCACGGTGTTCATGATCTCAACCTTATTAAAGCCATTACCCGAGCCGGAATGGGAGCTTGTGGAGGAAAAACTTGCGAATCTTTAATATTGCAGATTATGCGCGAAGAAGGTGTTTCTCAAGCAGAGGTCATCCCACTTTCAAAAAGACCGCTTGCCATGGAAATAACTTTAAAAACATTCATTGAAACGGATACAGTATTAGGCAAAACAGAAAATCATGATTCATGAAAATTTTGATACGATCATTATTGGTGCGGGTTCAGTAGGCGTCCCGACTGCTTTCTTTCTAGCAAAAGCTGGTTTGAAAGTGCTCGTTTTAGATAATAGACCCAGTATTGGGCAAGCATCCAATAAAGCTGCCATTGGAGGAATTCGAGCAACTCATTCCGACCCATCGAAAGCATGGCTATGCCAGCGCAGTCTGCAAATCTTCTCCACCTGGAAAGAATTGTATGGTGATGAAATTGAATGGAAAAAAGGCGGGTATGTTTATGCTGTTTATCGTAAAGAAGAAGAGTCAAGCTTAAAAGCGCTTCTGGCTCTACAAAAATCCTGGAAAATGAATATTGATTGGTTGGATGCAAAAGCACTACTTGAGGTGATCCCTGATCTGAATGCAGAAGGTCTTTTAGGTGGTACTTATTCTCCAGATGATGGAAATGCCTCCCCTCTCCTTTCCTTATTTGCCTTTTACAAACATGCTCTCGCTCATCATGCAAAATTCCATTTCAATGAAGCAGTAATAGAATTTACAAAACAAAATGGGAAGCTCACTGGTATTCAGACCACGAAGGGTTATTATTCCTCGGATATTATTATTAATGCCGCAGGTGCCTGGGCGGGTGAACTGGGAAAATTGGCGGGAATACCGATTCCGATCAATCCTGAATCACATGAAGCCGGCATTACTGAACCCGTTCAACCCTTTATGGAACCGATGATCGTAGATATTCGACCCATGGGAATTACATCGAATTTCTACTTTTATCAGCATGCCACCGGACAGATCTTATTTTGCTTTTCACCGGAACCGCCTATTCAAGGTTTCAATACCAGAGTAACCTCCGATTTCCTTCCTACTGCTGCTCAACGGTTGCTCGACCTCATCCCGAGATTACAGAATATCCGCGTTCGTAGAGCCTGGCGCGGTCTATATCCCATGACTCCGGATGGATCTCCATTTCTGGGTCCCGTTTTAGATACACCGGGCATGCTCCTGGCAGCCGGAATGTGTGGTCAAGGTTTCATGTTAGGACCAGGAGTCGGAGAATTACTGGCAAACGTTGTAACCGGATGTTCAAGTGAAGCGCAACAAGAAATTCTTCAAAACCTTTCCCTTTCCAGGTCCATTTCTCGTGTAGAGATGTTAAAATAATCCAATATTAATTGAATAAAGGATTTTTGATGGAACAAGATACTGTATTTGTACCTGTTAACAAACTTTATGATTTCATGCTCTCTGTGTTTATAAAAGCTGGCGTTCCAGAGGAAGACGCAAAAATCTGTTCGGATGTGCTAATTAAATCTGACCTGCGTGGTATTGAATCGCATGGCATTGGACGTTTACGCATGTATTATGACCGCTTGAAAAGTGGTTTGATCGAGAAAAAAGCGAATCTTACAATCGTACGGGAATCACCCACCACAGCAGTGGTCGATGGCAACCATGGTTTGGGAATGGTGGTTGCTTTTAAATCCATGCAGTTGGCAATTATTAAAGCCAAAGAATTAGGAATGGGTGCCGTAGCCGTCCGAAATTCGACTCATTTTGGGATCGATGGATATTACCCGCTCATGGCCATTCAGGAGAACATGATCGGTATGAGCTTTACTAATGCACGCCCATGCGTTTCTCCTACTCATGGAACCCAACCCATCTTGGGCACGAATCCCATCAGCTTTGGAGCACCTACTGATGAAGAATGTCCATTTTTGTATGACGGTGCAACCTCGATCACACAGCGTGGTAAGATCGAAGTACTGGCACGCGCTGAAAAACCAGTTCCATCTGGATGGGTTATTGACCAAAATAATGACCCAATGACTGATGCGGATAAAATTTTACAGCAGATATTGCTTGATAATGCAGCGTTGCTTCCTCTGGGTGGAACGAGCGAAATAACCGGTGGGCATAAAGGGTACTGTCTTTCCACCATCGTTGAAATACTCTCTTCCGCGTTACAGAGTGGAGCATTTTTATTCCAGCTTTCGGGTTTGGATGAAAACAATGATCCCACTCGTTTTCGCGTAGGTCATTTCTTTATGGTGATGAATATTGAAAACTTCCTCCCAATTAATGAATTCAAGAAAAATATTGGGGATCTTCTGCGTTCACTTCGTTCTACTCGCACAGTTCCCGGTGAAGATCGTATTTATACTGCCGGAGAGAAAGAATTTGAAATGGAGAAAATTATTGTTCAACAGGGGGTAGCAGTAAATGCAAACTTGCGTAAAGATATTCTTTATCTGCAGCAAGAATTAGGATTAACCAACTCACTTTTATAATAATGATGAAAATTAAAGGGCTTGTTTTTGATTTTGATGGTTTGATCCTTGATACAGAAACCGGTGAAGTGAAGATCTGGGAAAAAATCTTGCAGCAATTTGGGCTCGTTCTCCCTATGGATCAATATTTACAATATGTGGGGCATGCAACTGATAATCAATTTGTACAAAACATTTTACACGATCTAGGATTAACCGACGCTCAAATACAATCTGCTCTTATTGAATATGAGAATCTATTTTCTACTTCAGATTTTTTCAAAACTCCTCGCGAGGGGATTCGTGAGTTCATTCAATCCGGAAAAGGCAACGGTTTCAATCTTGGGATTGCATCGAATTCTTATTCGGACTGGGTTATCGGGCATTTGCAAAATTTAGATCTGGAACAGTTCTTTAATCCGATCTGCACCCGTGAAGCTGTCTCAAATTCAAAACCTGATCCTGAATTATATAATCTTGTTCTTAGGAAATGGAATTTTTTACCACAAGAAGTCCTTGCCTTTGAAGATTCCCCCAATGGCATTTTAGCCGCAAAAAATGCGGGGATATTTTGTATTGCGGTTCCAAATCCGCTCACAGCGAATATGGATAACAGCGCTGCAGATCTATTATTTAATTCATTTACTGAGATGGATCTCCATCAAATAACACATGGTTTAAAGAAATAGCCAATTTATTTGGTTGAATTCTGAAATTGAAGATTATACTTAGGCGTAATCACTCAACAATTTTCTATGGAAATCGATACTCTTCTTTCAAAATTACCAGAATCGTATACGGTTGTAGACCGTGATCTTATCCTTCGCGCCTTTAAATTCGCAGAAAAAGCACATGAAGGGCAAAAACGCCTTTCAGGTGAACCCTACATCACTCACTGTCTGGCAGTCGCAGAGATCTTAATCGACCTGCAGGTTCCCCCCGAAATGATCGCTGCTAGTCTATTGCACGATACGGTTGAAGATACTTCAGTAACTTTAGAAGAATTGGAGAATAAATTCAGCGCGGAAATCGCCAAATTAGTAGATGGAGTTACAAAATTAACAAATCTTCCACGGGTTTCTAGGGCAGATCAAGTTGCAAAGAAAAAAGAAAATAAATTAGAAGTTCCAGTCGAAGAAGTGGAGGAAGACGAAGATAATCCTGCCTCAAAATTAGCACGCAACAGACGGCATGAATTAGCCAATGAAACACTGCGAAAAATGCTTCTCGCAATGGGAGATGATATTCGGGTAGTCGTTATTAAATTGGCTGACCGGCTGCATAATATGCGAACTCTAAGCTACATGCCCGAAAAGAAACGGTATAGTATCGCAAAAGAGACTCTCGATATCTTTGCACCGCTTGCCAATAGATTAGGGATCTGGCAGCTTAAGTGGGAGTTGGAAGATTTGTCATTGCGCTATATGAAACCGGATATGTATAAAGAAATTGCTCAGAAGTTATCCGACCGCCGGAAAGACCGCGAAACAGAAATCGAGCACATCATTAATGAGCTGAATGCATTGATGAAAAAGGGGAAGATCGACGCAGAGATCACCGGTCGACCAAAACACATTTATTCAATTTACAGGAAAATGGTTGATAAAGGCATGCCTTTTGAAAATGTGCGTGATCTGCGCGGAGTGCGCCTCATCGTACCCGATATCCCATCCTGTTACGCAGCTCTTGGATTAATTCACACTAATTGGCGCCCCATCCCAAATGAATTCGATGATTATATTGCCGCACCTAAAGATAATTTTTACCGTTCTTTGCACACAGCAGTTCTCTATTCCGATGGAAAAACACTTGAAGTGCAAATTCGTACCCCTGAAATGAACCAAAATGCGGAATTCGGTATCGCTGCACATTGGCTTTACAAAGAGAAAAAACCCCTCACTGATACATACCAGCAGCGTATCAATTGGTTGCGAAAGCTGATGGATTGGAAGCAAGATGTAGATGACGCACAGGAATTTGTGGATGGAATGAAAAGTGATGTCTTTGAAGACCGCGTGTATGTTTTTACCCCTCGCGGAGATATTATTGACCTTCCACGCGGTTCCACTCCCATTGATTTCGCATATCATGTCCATACTGAAATTGGAAACCGCTGCCGGGGTGCCAAAGTGAATGGAAAATTAGTCCCTCTTGATTATCACTTGCAAACTGGTGATCAACTTGTAATTCTTACAGCGAAACATGGTGGCCCTTCACGAGATTGGTTAAACATTAATCTTGGGTTGGTAAAAACCCAGCGCGCGCGCTCCAAGATCAGGCAATGGTTCAAAATTCAAGATAGAGAGCAAAATTTCAATCAGGGACGGAACATTCTGGATAAGGAATTTCACCGGTTGGGGTTGGAAAATGTAAATGTTGAAAATTTGGCACATTCTCTTGACCTCAAAAATGAAGAGGAATTATATATTTCACTTGGTTGCGGTGATTTATCCATCCGAAAACTAGTCAACAAATTGGATGATGTTGACAAAGCATCGGAAGAACCTATCTTCCAGGTACATACACCGGTTGCAGAAAGAGAAGGACTTGACACAGTTAATGTTCTTGGGTTAAAAGGCATCCTCACCCATTTTGCTCGCTGCTGCAGCCCTGCTCCGGGGGATGCAATCACCGGGTATATCACTCGCGGGCGCGGAGTCACTATTCATCGTCAAGATTGCCCCAACATGCTTTCTGTCAAGGATCACGAGAGAATTATTAAAGTTAATTGGGGAGAGGCACATCGTACTTTTCCTGTGGATGTACAGATAAAAGCTTATGATCGTCAGGGATTAATGAACGATATTTCAACCATTATAAGTAATGAAGGTATCAATCTGCGAGATATCAAAATTAATCTCGCGAACAATTTAGCAGTCATCAATTTAATTCTGGATATAACTGATATCACTCAACTCAGCCGCGTACTGACGCGTATTGAATCCCTTCCAAATATCATGGAAGCATTTCGTTTTCGCCCGGGTTAAAAATAAACGAACGGGATGGCAATTCATCCCGTTCGTTCTTCGTTCCGAAAGCCTTCATGTACAGATTTGTTTACTTGTTTATTTGTAATTCCATGATCGCGTAAACCCAACGATTAGCAGGGGTTGAGGGTGCGACCAAGCGAATGGGTCCTTTATCAGTTTCAATTTCTGCGATCCAATCATCGCCATCTTTCAATGCAATGATCGCGCCTGTAAGTTCTTCTTTGGTGATTTCGATGGAATATCCATCCGACGCAATGGCTGTGATAGAAACATAATCAGCAGCAGCCCCGGCTTTGGTTAGAATTTCATCTAATGATACTCCTGACCATGAAGTGATCACGTCATCACCGGTTGTTTTTTCCATCAGAATATCATTTAATTCAATTTGATCCATGGCTGCCAGATCGGCAAAGGATAATTCTAATGGTGTTGTCACTTCTCCAGATATTTTTAACGTCCAATCCACATCTGGAGCTTTCGGACCACAACCCACCAGGAAAGCCGCTAATAAAACAATAGTAAGAAGTGCAGTATTTTTCTTTGTCATTTTTTTCTCCTTTTAATTTTGGCTTTCGAACTACCTATTTTTGATACAGGATGATATAGATTCCCATATCATCCAAACGAAGATTTCCATGAGTTCCCAGTGAAGAATCTCCTACAATTGAATGCATCCCATGATCAGGGAAGAGAACTATCAGGGTTTTTTCTGGAAGCTGCTCAATGAGCTGCCCTACCATTCTATCCACTTCGCTAACCTTTTCATTCCATTCCAGGGAATATGGTCCATATGTATGCCCTGCATCGTCAATACCATGAAAGTGGATCATTATCAGATCCGGTATCCCTTCTGCAATTGCCTTCTGTGCATTCTCAAAAACATTATCATCGGTTGATCCATCACCATTTCGATCACCGGATAAAATTATTTCCGCATTGGGATAGTTAAAAGGCGTGCTGCTTCCTTCAACTATGGTCATATGCTTTCCTGAATCAACAACCGCATCGATAATACTGGGGACGGTGAGATCCCGAATGCCGGGAGCCCATACGCCATTCTCTCTCGAATCAAGCCCCGAAAGAAGTGCTGCTGTTGATGTGCTTGTTTTTGGTGGATAAATGGTATATGCCGGGTAAAGTTCTCCTATGATCGATAAATTTGGTATGAACCCCTCCTCTTCTGCTGTTTGATATCCTTCATAACCGAAACCATCCAGAAAGATCCAAACTACATGTTCCATGGAACCGGATGGAATAGAAAATCCAGATTCTTTTTCACCAAAGGGAATGCTCAATGCTTCAGATGTTAATGCAGCGATATCGGTTATGGAATGCTTCTCAAATTTCGCATCCCCACCCGTCCGCAGGATGATCTTATCGACCAGATACTCTTCATCATCGACCTCCAGGCTGCTGACATTGCGCCAAAAAGTAGAATCAGCGATATCTTTCCATTGGAAAGTAGTTTTCGTATCACCTTGCAAGATATCCATTTCTTCAACTACTTTTACATCGTATTGATAAAAAAGATATTCCAGTAGAAGGTCATAATCTTTTTCATCATCCACATTAACCATTTCTTCAATTTTTTGATAGTCTGTTTTTGTAATGTTGTTCTCCTGCCCATCGATCGAAACGATGAGATCACTGCTGGCTTTCGAGCATGCGCATAATCCTGCAAATGTAAGAATGAGAACAATATTGATGAATCGCTTCATGGTTATTTCCCTTCAATTTTTATAATATCGAACACCCAATCACTTCGACCTTGGCCCGGAATGATCAACACAACAGAGGTGTTTTGTTTGGTTAGAATTCCATCTTTGATCTCTTCCACAGGTAGGATGATTGTCGAACCATCTTGCAGAGTGAATGTTACATTTTCATAGTTTTCCAATTGCAGCAAATCGGTCACGGCTGCCCCTTCCACTCTGCTTGAAGTGATCGCCTCACGTGTCAAACCATCCTCTTCACTGCGAAACATTACTTTCGCTTCTTCGACAGTGATAGAAGTTGTCTTACTCAGCAGCAATCTTCCAATGGATGTTTGTTCATCACCTATTTGGAGAGGTTTCTCTTCACTGATGATAATGATCCGAGCAATTCCTTTTGCCCAGGTTGAAACATGCAGGTCATCCGACGCGAAACGAATTCCATCTTCATAGGGGAGAAACATGGCATTTCCAGTAACATCACTCTTATTGATCTTCACAAATTCCCCATCCCGGGTATACAGGGTGATGCTTTCGTAGTCAGTGATCTCCCATTTTGCAAGAAATTCATCAACGGTGATAAACGTGTTTGGAAGATCTGAATAACTATTGAAGAAATGATTCCATGGAATAAAGGTTACTTCTGCCACATCACCGGTAAGTTCTATCATGTTATAAAATGATAATTCGGGTAGCTCAACGGATCCATGCTCATCATGACAGGTGCTACAAGTGTGAAATTCCTCTTTTGTCTCGTGGCATTCCGCGCACTCGTGCATGGTGGTAGTTTCTTCCCACAAAGTATCAAAAGTATATTCGGTTAGCACTCTAACCGGTAGCTGTTTAACAGAGAGCATAAAAATGAGAGCAACCAAGGCAGCCACGCTGATGAAGATGCCAATAATTCTTAAAGTCTTTTTTGTCTTGGGCGATTTCATACAAATCCTTTCCATTTCAAATAATAAAAGAAAAGCACAAACAGGAATGCGATCCCCAGGATAATTCCATCACGAAATGTAAAATGAAGGGGATTTTGATAGGTTCTAGTTGCATATCTGCCAAAGCTTCGACTTTCCATGGAGATGGCCAATTTATTAATCCGATTAATGAGAGAGTAGAGAACAGCCCCGATGTAGATATTCATGTGCAGGATCATTTCACCCGGTTTTCGAAAGTCGTAACGTACACCGCGCAACCTCTGGGAAAAATTGACGCGTTCACCATCGATCGATAAAATCGGCACCAACCGCATGGAAGTAACGATCATGAATGCATAACGATATGGAACCCCCATTTGCATAAAGGCAAATGCAAAATCGGAAGGAGATGTTGTAAGAATAAAAAGATAACTGCATAAAATGATCACAAGGAATCGAATGGAGATCAGTACTGCTCTTTGAATTCCAATATTCGTGATCGATAAACCAAAAATATTAGTCAGTTCACTTCCCTGCTTTACAAAAGTACATTGTATGATCCCGATCATCAGCGCAGTTAAAAAGGTCGTACGCATTCCAAAATACGCAAAGGGATTTCGGCAAACTGTCAAAAAGCCAAAAACCAGCACAATAAACAAAAAGAACATCAAGATAGGTGAATCAATAAAAAATATCGAAACACTGAGCCCCAACAATAAACTAAATTTAGTGAATGGGTGCAGGGCATGCAGCATTGTATTGGCCGGAGAATAGGCGATTTTTTTCATAACCCCGAATCCTTCTCCGGAAGATATTCCCCGTACCCATTCACCTGCCACCAAATGACCGCTTCCTGCAAAGGCAGGCAGAAACGCATTTTGCCATCCTCTAGAAAGAGTATGCGATCTGCCATTCGTTTCATCAATGCCGGGTCATGGATAGCCGTAATGATGGTCATTCCGTTTTCCCTAAGAAATTTTAATTTTCCTAGAATGTAATCCATTTGATATACATCCTGCCCAATAAAGATTTCATCTAAAAGTAAAAGTGAAGGTGAAAACACCAACGCTGAGATAAGATTTAATCTTTTCTTTTCTCCATAGCTCAATTGGTGCGGATTAGCATTTAATTTATGGATCAGTCCGTAGTGGTCAAACAGTTCCTGTGCTTTTTCTTTGTGAAAAGCATCATCCATGTGAAAGTTTTTTAAACCATAGGTAACTTCATCCTGCACGGTATTCATAAAGATCTGATCATCCGCATTCTGAAAAACCAAACCTATTTGAGGTGCTGTTAATTGCTCTACCCTCTCTCCATTGAAATTCATTTGCCCCTGCTGGGTGTGTACCATTCCCGTAATGGTTTTAAAGAACGTGGTCTTTCCAGAACCGTTGGCACCCATTAAAGCCAGGATTTCACCATGTTGTATCTCAAGTTCTTCAATTTCTAATCGAAAACCATTTCCGTTTTCGTATGACCAGTCATGAATGGAAAGAATGAGTTCGGTATTGTTGTTTTTTTCTCCTGGATGTAAAAATTTTGTTTTTAAATGGACCTTATAGAATGGTGATTCTTCAATTGCTCCATCAAAAATAATTTTTCCATTTTCAATGTGAATACAACGATTGAAGAGATCTTCGAAAAAATGTACTTTATGTTCGATGATGATCACGGTTAAATTCATCGATTTTTGTAAATTTTTAAGCACCTCAAAGATCGCATGAGTTGATTCCAGGTCAAGATTGGAGGTAGGTTCATCTAAAATCAAAATGGATGGCTGCAGGGCAAGGATGGAAGCAATTGCCACCTTTTGTTTTTCTCCTCCCGACAATTCAAAGAGCTGACGCGAGTATAAAGACTCTGCTCCTGTGATCTTCAAAGCATCGGCAATCCGTTTTTTTATCTCGTCCGGATCAGTACATTTATTCTCCAGACCAAAAGCGAGTTCATCCGCAACATTCAATGCGCAAAATTGATCATCTGCATTCTGCTGGACAAATCCAATTGCATCCGAAATCCAATAGAGCGGTGTTTTTTCAATGGCTTGCTCATCAATACGCACATGCCCTTGATAAACGCCCATTTGCTGATGGTAGAGAATTCCTGCAATCGCGTATGCCAGGGTAGTCTTTCCACTGCCCGAACATCCGCTGATCAAGATCCATTCTCCTCCAGCAATTTGCATATTAATATCATCTAGAATGAGTTTTTCTTTTTCTTTGTACCGATAGGTGAGATGCGCGATTTCTATATCCATCTTGATTACTGTAAATCAATTCGTTCAATATTCTCTAAAAATACTTCTCCCTGGATCGTTCCAACCAGATATTTCATTTCGTAACCGGTAATATTGACAAAAATGCGAATGGAATCGTCTTTTTGAATGCTTGCAAGGTCAAAATCAAATTCGCTGTCTGCACTTGAAAATTTCATTATTGAGAATGAAATAGCAGTATCGACTGTCGTAAGCACTTTATTGACAGCCACTCCCTGCAGTTTCTTCGATCCTTCTTCTAATGCAAAGTGAACGCTATCCATTTCAAACTGCCAATCTTGTGAATGGAATTCCGCCACCTGCTGTTCACCATAATAAATAGGAATTGGCATGCTTTGAATAACACTCATTTCTGCAACGCCCCGAATCCAGGCTTTACTGTTCTCAGCGCCGACCACACTGTAGCTGGCATCCGATCCTTCTCCATCAACAACCAGGATGAGATCCGGATTGGTATTCACTTCATCCATGGTGATAAAGTAGCTGTACCCATCCGTTGCCGTAACCAATATCAGGTCTGCACCCTTACCAGGAATGGCTGTTTCAAGGATTTGCTTGAGCGGGTAACCTGTATACGTTCCTGCTTTACCCTGTAGATTGGATTCAACAGTAATTTTTTCTATAACCGTGTTTTTTACATCAAAACTTTGTTCGGCTGCTACATTCCCTGAAATTGAGACTGTTCCTTCACCCTTCGAAATCTGTACATATACATAAGCAGAAACTGTACAGATCAGGATTGCCAGTAAAACAGAACCAATTTTGAACCATTTTGCTCTGCCTTTTTCAGGTTCCGGTGCAATGACTCCACTTTTTGCAAGATTTTTTAGCACCAGTTGGCTCAATATACCACCGAAAATAACTCCTGAAAGAAGTGCTACTCCAGCCACCGCGAGCAGGCTCCAAAAAGCCAGACTATCCGCAGGGACGGAAGCGAAGATCTGGAACACAAACACATTCGACATGGCAGCTAAAGCGCCAGCGAGGAGATTTTTTATGTATTTGCTGATAACAGGCAGGTAAAAAACCAGTTCGACGATCAAACCAGCCACCACATCCACGATCAGTACCAAAACACCATGCGTGTTTCCACTCAATAACTCCACAACCCCCTTCAAAATACCTGTTAATACTGCAGTTCCGGGTTTGTTTACGATCCCGACAGCCAGCAGGATCCATAAAATATGAATTCCGGCTGCCCACTGGGTCGTCCCGGCAAATCCAAGCAAAGATTGAAAAAAATCACCGACCATGTTGAGATAGGTACTTGCCAATCCCCCGATTGCAGAAAAACCAGCGATGAAGAGTAAGTCTTTGGTGCTGAAATAATAGCTCTTTTTCATGGTCTTCTCCATAATAAAAAACGCCTGTGGAAAGGCGTTGGTTAATAAGGACAATTCATTCAATTATCCTTTTTACATCTCCTTTCCAAAGAGGGAGGCGTTCGTGTTTCCACTTACACCCTAGCGGTCTCAAAACCATAACATTCATCGTCGTAGATTAAGAGACTCGAAGATGCACTCTTTGAGCATTGTATCATAGAATTCTTTTACAACTGATCGTCAGTATAAAAAAACAGGAAAAGAAGTAATAAAATGAAACCTTGTCCAAATGAGTTCGTTTATCAGGTTAATCCTTCCCAATTCGACTTCCATTCCATGATGGAGGAAAATCCCCGCGCTAAAAAAACGAACAGGGGAAATTTTTCCATTGAAACGCAGGTTACTGCTCGTTCGAGTGAATCTACTTTCTTTGTTTGCAATGAACCTATCGGAGGAAAACCCTCCATCAATCGCGCTGAGTACGAAAAAATGGCTGTCTTGCAGGATGAGTACATTTCCAAACAGGAGATGGTACTGGTAGAAGGATATATCGGCCCAGATCCTGATTTTCGCGTCTCCTGTAGATTGATCGTGGAACGTACCCACGCCAACATAGCTGCCATGCAGCAGCAGCTATATTTCCCCACAGATGAGCATTTTCAAGCCAAATTCACCATCCTTATGACCCCCAACCTGCCTGCGATCGGATATCCCAACCAGCGCTTGATCGCCGTTGATCTGGATAATTGGACAACACGTGTGTTTGGATCCGACTATTTCGGGGAATCGAAAAAAGGCGGTTTGCGCATGTGGAATCACTGGATTTATCAGCAAGGTGGCTTGGCACTGCACGCTGGCTGCAAGGTATTCCCGGAATTGACCAATCATGAAGAGTTGGCTCTTATCATCGGGCTTTC
>DHHD01000069.1:0-340 GCA_002403105.1 Anaerolineaceae bacterium UBA4781
TTCAGAGCATCGAGCGCCTGTTCAGCACGGCTTTCCTGCACCACACCCATGATGGTATTCAAGATAACAATTGCTACAATGGCGCTTGCATCTACAATTTCACCCAGAAATGCGGAAATGGCAGCAGCCACAACCAGCATAATGATGACAAAATTATTTAATTGATCAAAGATCATATTCCAAAAAGTGCGCTTCTTGCCTTCCTGAAGTTCATTGGAGCCATATTTTTCTTTGCGCGCAGCCGCTTCTTGGGTGGAAAGCCCTTTTTCAAGAGGGCTTTGAAGCCGATCAAGGACTTCTTCTTGACTGAGAGAATGCCAAACGATCTCAACATCCTGAT
>DHHD01000069.1:452-3111 GCA_002403105.1 Anaerolineaceae bacterium UBA4781
GCAGCATCCAATTCAGTGCCACGCGGAAATGGCAAAATAGTGGTTCCCCTACCTATATGGGTATTTTTATCGATGATCGCCCCTTCAATATAGCAATCATTGCCGATCCCAAGCGGGATGCTCTTTTCTTCCACATCACGCGCTCTGAAAAAGCCATACGAATCAGCACCCATGATAATGCTATCTTTGATAACCACGCCCGAGCGGATCTGGCTGCGCAAGCCGATCACCGAATGAGAAATCTGCGCGTCTTTGATCCAGCAGCCCTCGGCCAGCAGGGTACGATTGATCTGGCTGTTATTTATCTCGGTACCTGGCAGGAAGCGTGCATGGGTATAGATCGGCCACCCTTCATCAATGAGTGAAAAGGGAGAATTCTCATCGGTCAACATCAGATTGGTCTCATAAAAAGCACGGATCGTCCCAATATCAGCCCAGAAACCGTCATAAGAATAGCCAAAGACCTTAAATTTGTTCACTGCTGCCGGGATGACATGTTTACCAAAATCATCATAGTCGGTATGTTCCAATAATTCACAGAGCACCTCTGTTTTGAACAGGTAAATTCCCATGGAACCAAAATACGGTTTCTCGGTATCAGGACGGCTAACCATTTCTGCAAGCGTTTTTTCATCCTGCGGTTTTTCAGCAAAACGGATGATCTTTTCTTCAGCGTTGCGCTTCAATACTCCATAACGCGGAGCATCTTCACGCATGATGGGTTGAACAGCTACTGTGACATCCGCATTTTTCTCCCAATGAAAAGCCGCCATTTCCGCATAATTCATACGGTAAAGGTGATCTCCAGCCAGAATAAATACAAACGGCACACCGGTGGTTTTAATTTCGAAAAGCTGTTTGCGCACTGCATCCGCCGTACCCTGATACCAGGCGTTGCTTTCTTCGGTCTGTTCAGCCGCCCAGATCTGTACATATCCGCCATGGAAAGCATCAAAATTATAGGTATTGGAGATGTGGCGATGCAGAGAAACAGAATTGAATTGAGTAAGCACGGCAATTTTATAGATCCCGGAATTAATACAATTGCTGATGGGGACATCGATCAAGCGATATTTTCCGGCAAACGGAACAGCCGGTTTCGCACGTTGTTGGGTCAGAGGAAAAAGACGCGTTCCCTGCCCCCCTCCCATGATGACTGCCAGAGTATTTTCCAATGTTTGCATTTTTCCTCCTCTTCTGATCCACTATCCTGTTTAAAGCATAGCAGATAAAAAGAGAAACTCAATTATCGGAATTCTGATCTTCGCCTGTCGTGTTTCCGCTTTCTATTTTGATTTATAACCCGCTGCATTCTGCAAAGATATATTTTTTATCCCATCACGGAATTACTAATCCGATTCGTGCCCAGGCAGCTTACGCAAGAGCAGTGGACCGAGTTTATCGATAATCCACCCAAATAAAAATTCCACCACGCGCAACCCGCTGAACACTGCCGGTACATACAGAAATCGATGCGGGTTTTGCAGCAGACCTACGATCGCTCTGGACGAGCGTTCCACTGAGATGGAAAACATTTCCCCGGGCACTTTATTGCCATTCTCGATTTTTTTTGCGGTTTCAAAAAACTCTGTTTTCACCGGACCCAAACGCGCCACGCTTACCTGTACACCACTGCCGCGCATTTCCCGATATAAAGCTGTGGTGAACGCATCCATGAAGGCTTTACTGGCTGCGTACACTGCAATGCCCTGATTGGGGAATCCACCTGCGATCGACCCGATATTGATGATATGACCATAGCCTCGGTCGCGCATGCCTGGTAATAACGCTCGGGTGAGCGACAGCATGGCAGTAATATTGACTTCCACCAGACTTTGGGCGGTCTCCCACGGCATATCCGCATAAAACCCATACCAGCCGAACCCGGCATTATTGATCAGGATATCAATTTTTTGCGTTTCCAGAAGCCTGGCGATCAAAGCGCGGCGGGCTTTTTCATCTTCCAGATCACCCACAAAGAAATCGGCTTTTCCCCCTCTGTTTTCGATCTCTTTTTGAATAAGAACAAGACGGTCCTGCCGGCGCGCAACCAGGATGACCTGCACTCCCAGTACAGCCAGGTCAAGGGCAACCCGCCTGCCGATCCCGCTGGAAGCGCCGGTAATTAACGCAGTTTTCCCTTTGAACGCGATTTTTGATCTCATTCTTCTTACAATTCGCTGTTCTTGCCTTTATTGGTCTGCCACCATTTAACCGTATCGGCAATGGTTTTCAAAACGTCGCGTGGTGAATACCCCAGCTCACGCTTGGCTTTGGCATTACTGATCACCGAGTTGCCCTGGACGGTTTCAAGAGCATATTTGGTAAATTTTGGCTGCTTTTTGGCAAGGCGATAGTAAAGGGTGGCAAAAATTGCGCCAAAACTCGCCAATTTCATGGGGATATTAATAGTTGGCGTAGTGAACCCAACAATTTTCTGAACCATTTCTTTTAATTGGAATAACTGGATCTGCTGCCCAGAAAGGATATACACCTGCCCGGTCTTTCCCCGTTCCAGTGCCAAACGGTGACCAACCGCCACGTCGCGCACATCCACAAAGTCATAAGCCCCTTCGACCAGCATATGGATACGGCGTTGGGTCAGGTCGTTCACCAATTCACCCATGCTTGAACCACGATAATCATAGGGCCCGATCAC
>DHHD01000069.1:3168-15674 GCA_002403105.1 Anaerolineaceae bacterium UBA4781
CTCTTCATCGATCGTGCCTGTGCACTCCCGGCTGAGAGCGTGGATGGAACTGGTGTACACCAGCCGCTTCACACCGGCTTTTTTTGAAGCTTTAAGCACATTGCGAGTGCCTTCCACATTGACATTCCAGACCAATCTTTCTTCTCCCGGAACAATCGAGACGATACCTGCCATGTGGAAGACATAATCGATACCTTTCAACACACGCTCCAGGGATGCGGGGTCAAGCACATTTCCTAATTTAATTTCGACATCCAGGCCGATCAAGGCTGAAACATCTTCATTGGGCAGCACCATGGCACGCACTTCATAATCGTGTTCCAGTAATTCGCGCACCAGCACATTCCCCAAGTGCCCGGCGGCTCCAGTGACAAGAACTTTTCCTTTAACCATTTTTTAAACCTCTCAATAAAAGATCTATACTATTCTGCAATTCTTCTTTCCAATCTGCATCTTGCGGATACAACAGGCCCTGCAAAATAATGCCAATTGCCATCCCCATAATTGCCCGCGAAGCCGTTCCCGCTTCCACTGGCCGGATGGTTCCGTCCGCGATCCCCTTTTTTATCATCTGTGAAAAATAAAAGTAGTACTTCATGAATGGTTCTTTGGTCTCTTCCCACACCCTTTCATCGCGGATGGATTTTTCCCAGAATTCCAGGAACATTGGGAATTGACCCTGTACAGCATCAAAAATAACATTGGAATTGGCTGCCATTTTAGAAATTCCGGTCAGCACATCCTCGGTTCCAACGCGCACTGCAAAGAATTCTTTATCCAGATCTTCCAACCAGTTCTGTAATAAAGCCATAAACACTGCATGTTTGGATGGAAAATGATGATAAAAAGCGCCCTTGCTCAAACCAGATGCTGTACAGATCTGAGAGACACCGGTAGCGTCATAACCAGCCGATGAAAATAATTCTTTCGCTGTATGTAATATTTTTTCTTTTGTTTCTGCGCTTCGCTGCTGCATGAAAACCGACCAATCGGTTTGATTCTAGCGTATCGATGGTCATAATCAAGTGCCGACAGTCAGTGCACATGGTCACAAAGAAAAAGCCTGCTTCATGATACAAAGCAGGCTTTTCTTTATAAACTTTTTTTGAATCACGGGCAGATCGAATAATCTACATCTTCATAAACTTCTGAACGGGCTACTTCATTACGATTTTTATCGGTCGCCACAAATTGATAGCGAAACACCGCGTAATCATATGTATCAAAATTAGCGATCTTGGCAGAATCAAGAGTAATGGAATATTCACCATCGCTGCCCTGGGGAGTCATGGCATGCCCGGTATCCCACTTGGATTGCCCCTCGCCTTCATTATCCATAAAACGGGTGAAGATAACCACGCTCCAAACCTTATCGGGGTCAGAAACTTGCAGTGAGATGGTGATCTTGGTGGGACCGCAGGTGCTGTTCTTGTAATAGAACTTATTCACATCGTGGGTCACAGCATAAATATAGGGGGTAGAGGGTGTTGCCGTCGGAGCGGGTGCATCGGTTGGCTGCGATTGGGATGGCTGATCAGCCTGAGCAGCTGGTTGGTCAACTGCTTGAGAATCAGTCACGGTCAACATTACATCGGTATAATCACTCCAGGTGCCTTTAGAATCCTGCACACGCAAACGAATGATGTGACTGCCAATCGTCTGGGGGGTCCAGCTGTAAGCCAGAGCAACCGTGTTTTGAGTGGGATCGGGGGAAGTGTAGGAATTGATAACATACCCATCGATATTCAATTCAACCACAGCCACTCCTTCAGGAGCGGTGGCTGTATAGCGGATGTCAATGGGTCCCATGGCAGCCTGGCTACCCTGCGCAGGAGCATCCACGCTAACCGCCAGCGGCACATTGGCTTTGGAACCACCCACATCCACGGTGATATTACAAGCCTGCAAAAGGATAAGCGAAAAAATTATAAAAAACGTAAATTTCCAATGCTTCATTGCTACCTCCAAATCTCTTCTTTCTCTCTCTTAGATTATAGCAATGAACAAAAAGAAAGAAACCATCCTCAAAAATCTATTGCATTTTTAATAAAAAGAGCTCCTCGACCAGGACTCGAACCTGGAACCCATCGGTTAACAGCCGATTGCTCTGCCGATTGAGCTATCGAGGAACGTGCGGTAATTATAGATATCTCGCTGTGTGTTGTCAAGTTCAATCACGCGGTGTATGCATTCTGCTTCAATAGAAATCCATACAGAACCATTTTTTCCTATCAATCAAAGTGTGTATAATAAACATTTGTGATTAAATACAGAAAGAAACATGTTAAACGAAATTACCAAATAAAAATCCCCATAAACTTCATTCTTAATAAAAAATTTTCAAGGTGATTTGATCATTAAAGGATTATCAATTTATTATGACAAAAAGAAAATTAAAACGACAGCTTACCCTATTGCAGGTGATCATGCTGGGAACCGCCGGCACGATCGGTGCAGAAATCTTTGTACTGACCGGGCATGCCGCAGGAATTGCCGGTCCGGATGCGGTACTGGCGCTGTTGATCGGTGGTTTATTAACTTTAAGTGTTGCACTCAATTATTGCGAATTGGCTACCACGTATCCCGTTACCGGTGGGGCTATGACGTACGTAGGAGAGGGCTTTGGTAAGGGGCTGATCATGTTCCTGGTTGGTTCATTGGACGGGCTTTCGAGCGCTTTTTATGCTTCTCTATCTGCTATCGGTTTTGCCTATTCTGTAAGTGTATTCATCCCAAATCTTCCCATCATCCCTGTCGCGCTGGGCGTTGTCATTCTTGTGGGGTTGATGCATATGCGCGGCGTAAAACAAGCCGGAAATATGCAAATTATCCTGGGCGGGTTCTTGCTGGTAGTTTTTACCATTTACATCATTCGCGGTTTAACCCATACGAATGGATTTAGTTTGGAGGTTTTTCAATCGGGTAGAGTTCTCTTTGAAAACAAAACACCTCTTGCAAATATCGCTCGCATGTTATCGACCATCGCTCTGGTATATAACGCGTATGTGGGTTTTGAAGTGATCGCAGATGATGCGGAAGAAATAACCCATCCAAAACGCAATATTCCGCTAGGGATCTTGATCAGCCTAGCTATCACCACCGTCATTTATACGCTTGTTTCCCTAGCGACCATCGGCACTATTCCTTATTCAACACTGGCAGGCTCCGAAACTGCATTAACCGATGCTGCCAGTTATTTTTGGCCGAAAGTTGGCGTCCCGGTCATGGGGTTAGCAGGCATTGTCGCTACCCTCACCTCGGTCAATTCTGCCATGCTCTCAGCAACACGTGAAGCATTCACATTAAGCCGGGATGGTGTTTGGCCGCGCATCTTCTCTCGCCTGAGCCGCTGGCGCACTCCTTATGTTTCCATCATCCTGATCGTTCTCATCAGCAGTTTGGTCGCCCTCTTAAAGGTAGTGGATCTACTAAGCTACATTTCCAGCGCCGGGTATATGTTCGTCCTCTTCTGGGCTACATTGGCGATGTTTCGCCTGCGCAAAATGCACCCCCATATTGAGCGTCCTTTCAAAGTGCCTTTCTTTCCTTTGACCGGTTATATTGCAGCCGCTTCAGGTGTTTTGATCATTGCCTTCGCAAGTCCAAAAGCTTTGTTATTCCTGGGAATAGTCCTCTTTATTCTTACAATTATTTTTTATATCTCAAAAGTCATCAACAAAAATGTTGAGAAACACGAAAAAATCGATGAAGAGGTGGGGGGCGGGCGCATTCTACTATCAACGGTCAATCCAAAAACTGCAGTTGGTTTGGTTAAACTGGCTTCGCGTCTGGCTGAACATCAAGAAGATACCAGCATTTGTTTGTTCAGTGTTGTAAAAACGCCCCGTGGGGCTTCGCAAGGGACTATTAATGAATTGATCGCGCAAACGACCAGTTTTCAAAATGATCTTTTGACTTCAACTGCCACGATTGCCCAGGCGAGAAACGTACCTATTTATACAAAACATAAAACTGCTCCCAATGTGGAAACCGGCATTTTCAATGAATTAAAATCGCACAACCCAGTGCAAATGGTGCTGATGGGTTGGCCATCTTCAGAAACAAAAATAAAACTACCACACAACATCATCAAAGAAGTTCTGGTAATGGCACACAAAAATGTCGGCGTTTTTCGCGATTGCGGAATTAATGGATTGAAGAACATTCTCGTTCCGGTTGGTAATGGTCCGAATGCACGTTTGGCTATGAAATTGGCTTCTGATCTAGCCTACCACCAGGATGTAAAAGTAACTGCATTGCGGGTCGTTCCAAAACATACCAACAAGGAAACTCGTGAAGATGAGCTATCACAGCTACAAGAGGCCATCGAAAGTGAATTAGAAGAGATTCCCTCATACGTAGAAACGCGGATTATTTCATCCGGTGATGTTCTGGAGGGAATTATTGAAGAAACCGAGCGAACCCATTACGATCTGATGATCATTGGCGCAGCAGAAGAGGTCTTTTCTCCTCACTATATTTTTGGGAAACTAAATGATGCACTGGTAGAAGAAGCAAGCTGTTCTATTCTGATCGTCCGCCGCTTTCAACCCAGTTCCGCATTGTGGTTTCGAAAACGAATCAAGAAAATTGAAGAATAAAATATACTTTTTGGTTGAAAAACTATCAACTTCGATTTGTTGACAAAGCAAAATTATGGTGCTATCCTAAACTGCTAGAATATAAAAATATCATTCGCGAAAGGATCGGTAAGATGACGCACGTAATTACTGATGAATGCATTGTTTGCGGTTCCTGCGAAGCAGAATGCCCGCAAGACGCAATTTCTATGGGTGAAGAACATTTTGAAATTGACCCGACGAAATGCATTGATGATGGTGCCTGTGTAGAAGTTTGCCCAGTTGATGCCATCATCAAAGAAGGCTAACTCTTTTTAAGCTTAAAAAAAGAGCTGCAGAACACTGCAGCTCTTTTTTTTTGTTCAATCCCATCTATAATTGTTTTTAACATGAAGAATTTTATTACCATCGCCGGGAACATCGGTGCAGGAAAATCATCCTTGGTTCGCCTGCTCAGCCAGCGGTTGAATTGGGATCCATTCTTCGAACCGGTAGCAAATAATCCGTATCTCTCCGATTTTTATGCTGATATGCATACGTGGAGTTTTCACTCCCAAACTTATTTTCTTTCAAATAGATTAAAAGTCTACAGGGAATTATTAGATTGCCCAAACTCAGTCATTTTGGATCGCAGTCTCTATGAAGATGCAGAAATTTTTGCCCACAATCTATATTTGCAGGGATTTATGAGCCAGCGAGATTATGAAACGTATGAAACAATCTATCAAACCCTGCTCCATTTCTTACCAACCCCTGATCTGGTCGTATATCTGCGGGCATCTGTAGATACCCTGCTCACACGCATCCGCAACCGCAACCGGGATTATGAAAAAAATATCAGTGCAGAGTATCTTCAGCAATTAAATGATTCCTATGAAACATGGATACAAAATTTTACCCTTTGCCCTGTTCTTACAGTTCCTTCAGATAATTTGGATTTTGTAAATCACACCCGGCATATGGAACTTATTCTTGAAAAAATACAAGAAAAAATAGCTGGAAAAGAAGAGGTCATCTTTTCACTGGAAGAATGCAACCAATATTAAACACTGAAATAGAATAAAAATATAATCTATTTCAGTGTTTTCGTTTAGCGGGGCTCAATAATAAATTTAATTGCTGTTCTAACTTTCCCGTCTATTTCCACATTTACAAATTCCGGGATAAAAACCACTGTAATACCATCCTGATCTAAAAAATTCTTTGCCAGGATAAGAGCTTTGATGGATTGGTTTACCGCTCCCGCGCCGATCGCCTGCACTTCAGCATGCTTATGCTCTCGAATTACTCCCGCTATCGCTCCTGCGACTGCTGCTGTGCGGGAAACAGCTTTTACCTTGATCACATCCATGGTTTCCCTTCCTTTCAGAATAACGGTTTTCTTATTCTCCCTTTCTAAATGGAGCAATTCAATTTTCTTTTAGGTATGAGCATTGTACAAAAAAGAAGCACCTTATACAAGCATGGTTAATCTCAATATACTTATATTTATATTTATTAATTAATGTTTTTAGTAGTATTAGTAGTGCTTGTTGATATGTGGATAACTACAATGAACCCCCATATATGGGATAGTAAAGATTTCGTAATAGATAAATAAGGCTTTTTTATTAAAATGAAGAAAAAATGGCTGTATATAAAAAGAGAAAAAACGGGATCGTAAAACACCTTTTTATTTTTACTGCTTTTTTATCAACAGTCTTCAATAAGAATTCAGAAAGATATAAACATTAACAACAAAAAAAATAGAAAATTTTTTCGAAGATATCCACAAATAAAGAGGTTTATCCACAGATATCAATGGGTTATCCACAGATCTGTGGAAAAGATTGTGGAAAATTAGAGTAACCCGCTCACTCTTTGCCACTCGATAGAGGTTGCATCAACAGCTTCCAGATAACTATCAAGCTGTTGAATTTTCAAAGAAAAGACATCCTTCGTAAAATTAATCTGCTCGCAAAAACTCTTCCAATCTTTTCCTTCGGGTGCTCGTTTTGGCAGTGCGTGAACCACATTTGTCCATACCCAAAACAATATCCACAAGGCTTCATCAGGGCGTTCTGTTTGATAAAAAGAAACAGCTTGTTGATAATACCTAAATCGTGTGGAAGAAAACTGTGGTGGACAATAGGATTTTTCAGAAAGAGCAGCAATGGCCATGTTCATTTGTTGAAGATGGGTTTCCCATGGGAAACCGGTATAGTCATTGAGCCCGTAAAGATCTCTCATTCCGCTTGCCAGACCGGGACGTCCCAGATATGTTGTACAAGTCTCCAACCCGGAAAGGAATCTTCGTTCAGGGAGCGGCTTCCCGGTTAAGCTGATAATACAGTTCCCTGCATCGTAAAGGGTCAAGAGATAATCATAGACGGTATCTGCTGAAAATTCGTCCACCTGATGCTGTAAATTCATCCAACGATCACGCGCACTCGTATAGAAGGATTGCGAACGAGCATAGATATTTGAAGGAGAGAAAAAATTAGAGAAAATACCGGCTCGTAAATAATCATAAAAATGATAAGAATCATACAATACGAACGGCGCATCACAAAATAGGCATCCTAACCAGGGATCTTGACGCAGATCTTTCGGTTGGTTGAATACCCTGCGCGGGTAATGAAGAATATCAAACTGAAAATCATCTCCCAATGAGTAAATTTCTCGAGAAAAAGCAGGTTCGGTATTGTGAATGAAGACAAGATCAATATCGGTGGATTCTCCTAAAAAGGGATTTTCCCCGGCCAAGGAGCCGATCAGAAAAACACAAGCAATATCAGGATTGTTGAAGGTTTGATCCTTCACATAATTACGAGCAGTTTCCAGAAGCATATTCCTTGTTACTCTCATCTCATTATCCTTTTTCCGTTATCCATCAATTGGAAGAGCGGCTTGGAAAGGCGGTAAATGCAGAATTTGCCGAATGCGGTTGTCTATAAACTGCAAATCGGATGGCTTATGAACAAAATCCAATTCGTTGGTATCAACGATCAAAATGTTTCGATCATGACTGGCGACAGTAAAGAATTTTTCATATGCTTCATTCAATAATGCAATATATCCCGATTCCATAGATCGTTCGTAAGAGCGATCACGCATGGTGATACGCTGCAGGAGAGTATCTGTATTGGCTTTTAAATACACGATGAGATCAGGCACAGGAATTCTCTCAGCGAGTGCGGTATGTACCGAATAATACACTTCCAGTTCATCCCCCTGTAAATTTACATCCGCAAACAGGGCATCTTTTTCGAAGGTGTAATCGGAGATCAAATTCTTTTGAGATTGAAGCAGTTCGGGAACATTATTACGTTGCTGGCGATAGCGACTGAGCAGAAAAAAAATCTGAGTTTGAAAAGCATACCGTGCACGGTCCTGGTAAAACTCCTGGAGGAAAGGATTCTCCTCGAATATTTCAAGCAACAGATTTGATTTAAACGATGGTTGCAGAAGGCGGGCAAGGCTGGTCTTTCCCACGCCGATCACTCCTTCTATGGCAATGTACATGCGCGCTCCTCGAAAATTATTGACAATGGGATAAATTAATCTAAACTATTATATAACATTGCAATACGAAAAATGGAGGGATACAATGGCATCACTAAATCGTGTTCAATTAATTGGAAGACTGGGCAAAGACCCGGACTCCCGCAAAACCCCAAAAGGCACCACCTACACCACTTTCTCTTTGGCAGTCGACCGAAAATGGAAAGATAAAAAAGGCGAACTGCACCAGGAGGCGGATTGGTTCAATGTGGAAGCCTGGGGTAAACTGGGTGAGATATGCCAGAAATACCTTGCGAAAGGGAAGCTGGTCTATCTGGAAGGGAGACTACGCACCCGCAAATATGAACATGAAGGAAGCCCCCGATATTTCACGACCGTCGTTTTGAGCACAATACAAATGCTTGAAAGAAAGCCAAAAGAAACAGGTCTTGAAATTGAAGAATCCGAAGAAGAGATAACTGAATAGAAAACTGCCGGTTTATGCCGGCAGTTTCACACTACCTAAGTCATTATCTGGATTGTTGTTTAGAGAGCTTCGAGCTGGGTGACCATCGCATCGATCAGATCAAAACCGCCTTGCCAGAATTCTGCTTTCCGAACATCCATTCCAGCTTCATCCAGTATCTGCATGGGGGCTTTTGAGCCGCCTGTGGATAACATGTGGATATATCTCGGTTTGAAGCTGTCACCTTCAATTTTAAACTGCTTATAGAGAGATAAAACCAGCAGTTGACCGAAGGCGTACGCATATACGTAGAATGGGGTATGGTAGAAGTGAGGAATGGAAACCCATTCCCAGCGGAACTCATCGCTAAGGGTGAGAGAAGTGCCAAACTGATCCTGCAAATTCTTATAATACGCTTCAGATAAATCATCCACTGCTGCGCCTTGTAAGGTCATTTCATGTGCAGTCTTTTCGAACATGGCAAAGTAAGCCTGGCGCATGATGGTGGCATAGGAATCATCAACCTGTTTGAAGAGCAATGAACGACGCACATCTTCATCTTTTTCTTCAGAGAGCAGGCGGTCGATCAGCATCATCTCGCCAAAGGTCGAAGCGGTTTCAGCCAGCGGCAAGCAAGAATGCTGGGTGAAGAGACTGTGATCAGAAGCCAGCAGAGAGTGAATGGCATGCCCCAATTCGTGCGCCAGTGTCGCCATATCTTCCGCTTTACCCTGATAATTGGTCAATACCCAGGGTGTAAGATCAGGAGCGACCGTGGCACAGAATGCTCCGGAGCGCTTGCCTTTTCGAACTTCACTATCAATATGCTGTGCTGCAAATACGCGATGTGCTAGTTGAGCGAAACGCGGATCGAATTCTTGGAAAGAATCCAATACCAATTCGGTGGCCATACCAAATGAATAATTCTTACTCGATTCAGCAACCGGGGCATAAACGTCATAGCGTCTGATCGAATCCATACCCAACTGTTTTGCTTTCAAACGGAAAAAACGCTGGAATACAGGAGCGTTCTTTTTACAGACATCCAGCAGAGTATCTACGACCTCGTCGGGAATATCGTTGCCGAGGTTTCTGGCTGAAATGGGAGTTTTATACTTTCGCAATCCAATATTCTCATTGCGCCAGTCGCGGATGATGGTCTGGTAGATCTGCCCAAGAATAGGACCTTCATCTCCATAGACCTGATACAATTTTTGATATGCGCTGGCCCGCACATCCGGATTGGGAAGGTGCACCAGTGACATCAGTTCCCCGCGTGTAAGGTCCTTTTCTTGCCCATCCACAGTGACCCGAAAAGTGTAGCGATTGGTAATGGAATCATACAAGCGGATAAGAGCGGCAAAACCGGTGAGGTCTTTAATATTGATGATCTTTTCTTCGGCTTCAGTTAGCGTGTAGGGTTTGAAATGGCGCATCTCCTCCAACCAGTAGCGGTAATCCCCAGAGCCGTCCATCAAGCGCTGGGCGTTCTTATCACTCACATCTTTCCACCACAAATTAAAGAAGAGTATTTTGTTGGATTGTTCGGCGGCAAATTGCTCCGCACGGGCAGCCAAGCTTTGGGCTTGTTGATTTTGTGTATCTTCGGTGAACCATAATTCTGCATAATCATTGATCAGCCTGACCTGGTGGGTAAGAACTTCAAGCTCTTTGATCACCTGCAAAAAAGTTTCCAGGGAAATATCCTCTGCAAGGATTTCGCGCTTCTTTTCAAAATCCGCAACCATTTTTTCGGCTTGCTTGAAGGCATTTTCCATCTCCGGCGAGGTGGCGGATGGGAAAAGATCTTTCAAACTCCAACGGGATAGGCTAAAAGTTTTATTTTCAGTAGTCATGGGTAATCCTTTGGATTCAATTAGAAGAATTTACAACACACCCATTATACAGCATGGGTTTTTAACGGTCATCAGTCACTTGCAGCATTGTACGCATTTTGGCATGCAAAACAGGATTGGTAGCAATCAGAGAGTAGGGTGATTTGAAATAATTCTCCTCCCCCTGAAGGTTGGTAACCAACCCACCGGCTTCTTCCACCAGTAATGTTCCGGCAGCAATATCCCAGGGGTGAATACCGATCTCCCAATAGCCATCCAGCCAACCTGCCGCGACGTACGCCATATCAATGGCTGCCGAACCCAAGCGACGGATGGATTGGACATTCTTGAGAAATCTGGAAAAATTATCCAAATTATTTTTTGTTGGGTCTTTCAGATCCGTTGGAAACCCGGTGACCAGCATAGCATCCACCAACGCTTGCGTTGTGGAGACATGGATGGGCTGCCCATTTAAGAATGCACCCTGCCCGCGTTCGGCGCTGAAGCAATGAGCGCGTGAAGGATCTACCGTGACCGCCAGAGCAACCTGGTTGCGGTAAGCATAAGCCACCGTAACGCTAAAGATCGGAACGCCATGGGCGTAATTGGCAGTTCCGTCCAACGGATCAATGAACCAGCAGTGATCTTCTAAGCCATCCAAGTGCCCGCTCTCTTCGGTTATGATCGTGTGGTCTTTAAAATCTCTGCGTATTTCACCCAGCAGATAATCCTCCGAACGGGTATCCATTTCTGTGACCAGATCAATTCGCCCTTTATGGCGGATCTCATGCTTTTGGAGATACCCTTGCATGAGAATTTCACCTGCTTGCTGTGCGATGTGTATTAAATAATCCAGATTGGGTGTCATATTGAAACAGCTCCAGTTCGATGAAAATTTATAAAATTAACGCAGCCCGTTCACTTCACCTTCGAGTTGCTGAAAAAAAACCTCCAAGAAAGCATGGCGACCTGATGCCAGATAGCGACCTGTGGCTGTGTACATAGTATCTTGAACATTCTTCAACTTAAATAGGTATTCATGATAGACGCTGTGATGTTCGCCTTGGCTGAGCTTTCCGGTTTCTACAAACTGTTCCGATGGCTTGCAGTAGATCGGTTCTCCTGCCTGAACGGCGTACCCAATGGTGCGGGCTATCCCGATGGCACCGATCACATCCAGCTTATCGGCATCGAACAACGATTTTGCCTCAATGGTATGGGGCTCTTCACTCTGGCGAAAGCGGTGGGCACGGATGCAGTGCTGTACCTTTTGAATATTTTCTTCCTCCCAGCCCAGTTTGGGCAGGATGGTAGCGGCTTTTTCAGCAGAAAGCAGGTTGTGTTCTGCACGATTTGGAGAGGTGGGGTCGCTGCCATCACAATCATGCAGCAAAGCAGCAGTGAGCAAGATATCCATGTCCGCCTTTTCGGCTTTCCCGATGATCTGACAAAGGCGGTAGACCCTTTCGATGTGGTCAAAACCATGAACGGGATCAGCAGCAGGATACAGATCGCGCACAGATAATAAATCGAGCAATTTGGGTTCACTCATGAAAAATCGATGACCTTTCCTTTCTTAATGACAGTTTCAACCAGATTCTCGCCAAAGCGATAGCCAAGGTGGTGATAATCGGGGATTTTCAAGATCAAGAGATCGGCTTGTTTGCCGGGTTCCAGTGACCCAACCCGATCTTCCATTTTGATCGCGGCGGCAGCATTGATGGTGGCGGCTGCAATAGCCTGGGCGGGAGTCAATTTCATGAACCGGCAAGCCAAGGCAATAACGAACTGCATATTTCCGCACCAGGCAGTACCGGGGTTCAAGTCAGAAGCCAAAGCCAACAAACCATTTTGAGCGATGATCTGGCGAGCCGGCGTGTACATATTTTCTGCCAATCCAAAAGGTGTGCAGGGCAGCGCCACGCACACCGTACTGCTGGCAGCCAGGTTTTTAATATCCTCAACCCCGGTCTTCACCAAGTGGTCGGCTGATGCAGCCCCCAACTCTGCAGCGAGAGAAGCCCCCCCAATGTTTTCAAATTCATCAGCGTGGATCTTGAGCGGAAAGCCAAGATCGCGGGCTGTGTTTAAAATGTCGCGGGTGTGTTCCAGGTTAAAAACAGAGGGTTCACAAAACACATC
>DHHD01000069.1:15865-29991 GCA_002403105.1 Anaerolineaceae bacterium UBA4781
CATGGAACGGGCGCGTGCCGCAGCTGCGCTTGCAAGATCAATATCAGATGCCTGACGGGTGGCTTTTACGGTGGAAAGGATACCGCCACCGGAAGCCAAGATATCCATGTAGCTTTTGCCTTCCAACCGCAGACTGAATTCCAAAGCGCGATCGCCCGCCCAGATGAGATGCGTATGCGGGTCTATAAAACCAGGCATTACTACCTGCTGATGTGCATCAAGTGTATCTTCATGCGGGTAGCGCTGAAGAAGAGTGGTTGTGCTGCCCACTTCAAGCACTTTTTCATCGCGAATCAATACAGCACCGTCTTCGATGATATCCAATGTGCCGAGTTGAAGACCACGCTGCGGGCCGCCCCGTAAACAGATCAATTGTGATGCGGAATGAATTAACATAGACTCCCATTCCTTCTTAGATAGTTCAATTATAAAAGGAAAGGCAGAAACAAGGCATGGCGGGTATAGTAAAATCAAGGACAAGATAACTCACATGAAAAAAAGAGGAATTGGCATGAAACGGAAGAACCTGGAAATAATCCTATCCATTCTTGTCTTTATCGCGATTTGGGTCGGACTTTCTTTTAATACTGGCGGACCAATCTACTCGGATGAACTGCTCTACATTGAAATTGGTTTGAACAACGAAAGTGCTCCCAATTATGGGAATCGTTATTTTCATGTGTACCTGCAAAAACTATTCATGGCGGTTGCGCCTACACCCCTGATCGGGATACGCATCTATTGGGCTTTTATGATCGCTCTGACCGCTCTGCTGGTTTACTGGTGTGCACGCATCTTCCTCAAAGAAAGCACAGCTATTCACGGCTTATTGGCTGCAGTCATTTTCTTCTCATATAAATTCATTTCATCCTATGCTGGTGTGACATCCGTGGATATCGCAGCCATGCTGATGTCAATGGCACTGGTTTTTACCTACCTGCTTTACCAACGTACCGAAAAGGAATGGCTGCTGTACGGATTGGGGGCGTTAACCTTTTTAGCGTTCAAGACCAAAGAGACCACCCTTTTTTCCAATGTGGTTCTGCTGGGATTCTTTTTTGACAAACAGGAAAAATTTGCTTTCAAAAACATTTCTCCTTACGTGAAAAGCTATTTTATGGGTTTTCTGGGAGCGATCGGGTTGTTCATCATTCTGGATTCAATTTTCCTTGGTCAGCCATTTTTCGCCATCAGCCCCAATACATTCAAAGAGATTTTTCAAAATTATGCCTATAGCGGAGGTTTCCGCAAAGAACCGGTCAACTGGTACCAGACCTACCTGCTGGATGACATCATGATCCCCTTTCTGCTCTTTGTGGTTGGCGGGATCAAACTTAATACACGGGAGATCACCCCACAGAAGAAAATTGTGTGGGCTTTTCCTTTACTGCTGGTTAGCTTTATCACATTGAATATGCTCAAGATCCCCTGGGGATTCATCGAGCGATTTTATTTTCCGGCGTTGCCAGTGATCGCCTTCCTCGCACCGCAGTTCATTTCATTGAACATTTCGGAAGAACGAAAGGGTCGCCAACAACTGATACTAGTCATCCTGGCAGCTTTGCTGCTGGTCGTGGTTATGCGCCAATTTGGAATGCAGTATGTGGAGCTGATCGATTGGACTTACGGTAAATTCCTTGAGAGCATCTATTTTCCAATTTTGCTTTCCTTGCTGCTAGGGCTGGTGGTCTTGGTTGAAAAACAAAACCTGCTCACGTTTGGGATCGTTCTATTCTGTCTGATTTCATGGATCCTGCCACAAATTTCATACAATTACAAATATATCTACGTGGAACCTACCACTCAAACGAAATATGAGATCAAGTATTATCCTTTCCTGGAATTTCAAGATGACATCCTCGCCAGCAATGAGGTGAAGATGTTTACCACAGTTACCATTTTTGAGAATACCGTAGAAAACGAAAACCACATGTTCAGTGATAATCCGTACGATATCTTGGGGATGTACAACTTGCTGTATGATCTGCGCACCGAACGGGAGAACCTGACCCTGGCATATCAACAAGAAGATATCCCCGAGCAAATATTGGCAAATCACTATGATTTCATTATTCTAGCAACGGATGATTGGGAGTACTTAGAAAATGGCTTCCCGGAAGTTCTAGCAGAATTGGAACAAAATTACAGCACCCAATTTGATAAAGACCAGATTCTGGTTTTCCTGAAACCAAATTCTTGAACTGTTATGAAAATAAAACTGGAATTAAAGGGAAGCGCGTTTTTCGTTTGAAAATTGTTCGAACGTGATCATCTCTAATTTTGTGACCAATTCTTTGCGTGCATCACACCAGATGACATGCATGGGGCAGTCTTTCGTGAAAACACAAATACTCGGGTTCTGAGTACACTCATTCAGCATGACCGGGCCATCGATCGCTTCAACCACTTCAAGTACAGAAATTTCTTTAGGGCTTTTTGCCAGTGAAACACCGCCATGCGCACCTCTGGATGTATGAATGATTCCTGCAACGGATAACTGTGAAATGATCTTTGCTAAAAACGAGGACGGGATTTGCTGCTTTTTAGCAATGAGGCTGGTAGGAGCTTTTTCATCAGCGCCCAACCGGGAGAGATAAATAATTGTTCTCAGAGCATAATCTGCTTGGCGTGTAATTTGCATTTCGAACCTACCTCTTCGGATAATTATTCTACAAATTATCCACTTTCATAAGTCTAACAAAGAAATCAAGGTTTGCAAGTGTTTCCAGTATAATCATGACATGGTTAAATTTCGATTTTTCTATCCGGTACAGGTGCGTTATGCGGATCTGGATGCCCAGTGGCATGTTAACAACGCTCATTTTCTGACCATTCTTGAGCAGGCGCGCCTTTCTTATATCAGACAACTTGGATTGTGGGATGGAAAATCCTTTCTTGATCTGGGGGTGATCATCGCCGATATCCATATTGCATACAAAGCCCCCATCGCATTGGAAGACGATATTCAGGTTGCGATCCGAGTTTCGCATATCGGCAACAAAAGCATGAGCATGGAAAATGAAATTTTGGATACAAAAGATGGGTCTCTGAAAGCCCAGGCGGAAATTGTGCTGGTTACCTATGATTTTCGCAGTAAAACAACCATCCCGGTTCCCGAAAGCTGGCGCAAGAAGATCATGGAATTCGAAGGGTTTTAGAAAAATACAATCTTCCCCCCTGATGTTAACAAATGAACAGAATCATCATTCTGACCTAATTCTTATGCTTTCTTTGGTAAAATCCAGGTACTTACGATAATTTGGGCAGATCAAGTTCGGTTTGCTTTAAAACTAAAAAAGGAGAATTCATTGTCTGGTCTGGAAAAATTCACGCAAAGTTCGCGGCAGGTACTAAGTCTCGCTCATCAAGAAGCCGAGAAGTTTCACCATCCGCAGATCCGCTCCGAACATATTTTATTGGGTCTTATTCAAGAGAACAATGGGGTGGCAGGGCGTGTACTGCGTGAACTAGGAATTGAGCTGGAACGCGCACAAGAAATGGTGCTGCGACTGACCGGCATGGGAACATTCACTCAAGAGCGCATTGATCTATCTGTCGAAGCACAAAAAGTCATTGCTCTTTCATTGGAAGAAGCTCAAAAAATGAGCAGCCGCTATATCAGCACAGAACATCTACTTCTGGCAATTATCAATTCCAACGATGGATTGTGTGAGAGCGTGCTGACCAAATTGGGAGTTACCTTCGAACAAGTCAGGCGCCAGATAACCCGCGAGATCAACCAAAAACAAGCATCCTTATCGAAAATGTCTGAAACACCGGAAGAAGCTCCGACGCCCTCCAAACGCGCGAAGAAGACTCCTCTGGTAGATCAGCTAGCAGTTGACCTTACCACTCAAGCGGAAGAACATAAGCTGGATCCCGTCATTGGGCGTGAAAAAGAAATTGAACGCGTTATCCAGATCCTTGCCCGGCGCACCAAGAACAACCCGGCGCTCATTGGAGAACCCGGAGTTGGCAAGACCGCCATTGTGGAAGGATTAGCACAGCGCATTGTGGAAGGGGATGTCCCCATCCCGCTGCTGGGAAAACGGGTACTGCGCCTGGACGTGGGTTCGTTGGTAGCTGGCACCATGTACCGCGGACAATTTGAAGAGCGCTTGAAACGTGTGATTGACGAATTAAAAAAATCCGATTCGATCCTCTTTATTGATGAGGTTCATATGTTAGTAGGGGCAGGCTCCGCCGGTTCATCAGTGGATGCCGCCAATATTCTAAAACCGGCTCTTTCACGCGGGGAGCTGCAGGTGGTGGGTGCTACTACCCTGGATGAATACCGCAAGAACATTGAAAGCGATGCAGCCTTGGAACGGCGTTTCCAACCGGTGGTGGTGAATGAACCCACCAAGGAAGAGACGCTTGAAATTCTACGCGGGATTCGGAAAAATTATGAAGAACACCATCATTTGGTGATCTCTGATGAAGCGTTAGAAGCTGCCACGAACCTTTCTGCCCGTTATATCACCGACCGCTTTTTACCTGACAAAGCGATCGATCTGATCGATGAAGCTTCTTCACGGGTGCGTATGTATAAAAGCGATGCTGCTAAGGTTACCAAGCAAATCACTGACGAACTCAGGCAACTGCGTACGAAGCATTCCGGCCTGTTGGAAACAGGTGAAGACGAACTTGCATTGGAAATTGCGGGGAAGATCAAGGAGCTTGAAGAAAAACTCAATACCTTCCGCGACCAGTGGGATCGCGATACAAGCCCGGTTGTTCGACCCGATGATATTGCTGAGCTGGTTTCCATGTGGACCGGTGTACCGATCATGCAGCTTGCTCAAGAAGAATCCATGCGCCTGTTGAATTTGGAAAAGGAAATGCACGAAATGATCGTTGGGCAGGATGAGGCCATTGAAAAAGTTGCCAAAGCGGTGCGCAGAGGTAGAGCTGGTTTGAAAGATCCAAAACGCCCGATCGGATCATTCATGTTCCTTGGCCCCACCGGGGTTGGAAAGACTGAATTGACCAAAGCATTGGCACGCATTATGTTCGGCAGTGAAGAAGCATTGATCCAGCTGGATATGTCTGAATTCATGGAAAAACATACCGTCAGCCGCTTGATGGGATCTCCTCCCGGATATGTGGGTTACGAAGATGCCGGTCAGCTTACCGAAGCCATCCGCAGGCGACCGTATTCGATCGTGGTTTTTGACGAAGTGGAAAAAGCACACCCCGAAGTGCACAATACCCTCTTACAAATATTGGAAGAGGGACAGCTCACCGATGCTCATGGACGAAAAGTTAACTTCCGTAATGCCATTATTGTAATGACATCCAATATCGGTGCAGAGCTGATCAAGCGCCAATCAGGATTGGGATTTGTTCTGGAACAAGATGCAAATAAAGAAGAAGAACACATTTATAAAGAAATTCGTGAAAAGCTGCTTGATTCACTGAAGAAAGCTTTCCGCCCAGAATTTCTCAACCGCCTTGATAATGTGATCGTATTCCATCCATTGAGCAAGGAGCATATTCATCAGATCACCGAAATGGAATTGGTGAAGGTTGCCAAGCGTTTATCCGAGCGGGAAATCCGCCTGCACGCCAGCCCGGCTGCCGTGGATAAGGTGGCTGAAAAAGGCTATGATCCCGATATGGGTGCCAGACCGATCCGCCGGGTGATCCAGCTTGAAATCGAAGATAAATTATCTGATGCACTGCTGGCAGAGACATTTCGCGATGGGGATGATATATTAATCGACGTCGATCAGGAAGGTAATTTTATCCTGCTTAAAGACGAAGAACGCATAGCCAGCCAGAACGAAACATTGAAAATGGGTGCGTAACTGGTTTGACTTCACGAAAAGGGAAGATGATCCATCATCTTCCCTTTTTTCGTTTTATACTTAGATTGAAAAATATGACCAAATTAGAAACGCGCTATGTGTGTCAGAACTGCGGCCGGGTATCGATCAAACCACTGGGCCGCTGTCCGCAATGCGGTGAATGGGATTCCATGGTGGAAGAAGTGGTGCAATCTTCGAGCGAAGGTAAAAAGAAGCGCAGCACACACTCCACAATCTCTAAAGCCTTGCGATTGGACGAGATCAGCGGAGAAAATACCGAACGTTGGGAATTGGGTATCTCTGAATTTTCACGCGTGCTGGGCGGGGGAATCGTGCCCGGATCGATCGTGCTGGTTGGCGGAGATCCAGGGATCGGAAAATCGACCCTGCTGCTGCAAGCAGCCATGGAATTCGCCAATAAGAGAAATGTTTTATATGTATCAGGCGAAGAATCAGGCCAGCAGATCAAAATGCGCGCCCAACGCCTGCTGGCAAAAGGGAACAGTGAAAAGCCAGTCAGTTTTCCACCGCATTTGTATTTGCTCATGGAAACAGATCTGGACGCCATTTTTTCTCATGCACAGATCGTCAATCCGCAGCTCCTGGTCGTGGATTCCATTCAGACCATGGCTATGGACGCCTTCACTTCCAGCGCCGGTTCGGTCACGCAGGTACGCGAATGTGCTTCACGCTTGCGCGAATTTGCTAAAGCCAGTGGGACCGCCGTATTTTTAATTGGACATGTCACCAAAGAAGGCATGATCGCCGGCCCACGTGTGCTGGAACACATTGTCGATACGGTATTGCAGCTGGAAGGTGATCGTTTTCAAAGCTACCGCATTCTGCGTTCCATGAAAAATCGATTCGGCCCCACCTCTGAAGTGGGCGTGTTCGAAATGCGCGAAGCGGGCATGGTGGAAGTTTCCAATCCATCAGAAGTTTTTCTGGCAGAGAGAATGGCAAATACACCGGGGTCTGCCGTGGCGGTTGCCATGGAAGGCACCAGACCGCTTTTAATTGAAATTCAAGGATTGACCAGCACCACCAATTTTGGCAATCCACGCCGCACTTCGAATGGAGTGGATTTCAACCGGCTGCTGTTGGTGGTGGCGGTTCTCACGCGCCGCAACCGGCTCAAACTGTTCGATCAGGATGTGTTTGTAAATGTAGTAGGCGGGTTCAGTGTGGATGAACCGGCAACTGATCTGGCGATTGCAACTGCCATTGCCTCTTCTCTGCTTGATAAAGCCGTTCATCCGGAACTGGTATTGATCGGGGAAGTGGGTTTATCAGGGGAACTGCGCTGGGTGAGCCAAATGACAGCTCGTTTAAAAGAAGCCGAAAAGATGGGTTTTACAAAAGCTATCATTCCACAACGAGTGCGAAAGACGGAAAAGCTGCCCACAAACATTGAGATCGTTGAAGCCCGTTCACTCAGTGATGCGGTAAAATCAGCCCTTAACCAATAGATTAAAAGAGGTAAGAAATGGAACCGATTCTGGAAGTCAACCCGGTGTGGAAAGTTCGATCAAATCATGCCCTGGAACACGCCACCCTGCATGTATTGGCTACCAAAGCAACCCTGGCGAGGATGAGCGGGTTTTCAGATGCGGGGGGATTTTGGCTGCTGGGAGAGGTGCCGACTGACCTGGTATTTGAAAACGCCCGTAAAGCATTGGAGCGGATGCAAGCCGGGGAAACAGGTCTGGCAATTCATGAGAACTGCGGATCCAACCTGGTGCCCAGCATCGCAGTGTCAGGTGGATTAGTCTGGCTGGCAATGGCGGGTGCAGGAAAAGACCTGCGCAAGAAAGCGATACGTTTTCCATTAGCCGTAGTGCTGGCGCTGATAGGCTTTGAAGCTGCCAAACCAGCGGGTCCGTTATTGCAGGAAAAAGCAGTATCTACAGATCATGTGGCCAATATGCTGGTACGGGAAGTGCGCTGTTATAGACCCTATGGTTTGGTTATCCACCGCGTGATCACGGAATTCAAGGTAGATTAAAGAAATGCCGGATATGAAGCATTTAGAGATCAAGAAAGGATGTTCCGTATATTTCTTTATTGGTGATGACCTGGATGCACTGCAAGCAGTAGAACGTGCCATGATCGGTGAGGTGGGAAACCCGGATATGGCGACTCTTAATATTGCACGTCTGAATGGGCGGACGGACAACTTGGATGAACTGGTCAAGAATATTGGTCTTTTCCCGTTTGGTGTTGAGAAACGATTGGTGATCTACACGGATTCTCTGGAACGCATCCGCGATAAAAAGGATATTGAACGCTGGCAGAAGATCGTGGAAAATGTACCCCCCTCCACAATCTTGATGCTGGAATTTCCAACGATCCTGGTGAAGAAAAAAGAATGGATGTGGAAAGCGTATGCTGACCATACCTGGCTGGCTAAATGGGCGGAGCGAAAAGATGATTGGTTCTTTTTCAAAGAATTCCGTATTCCTTCCCGACGGGAACTGCCCGTGCGCATCATACAGATGGCAAAAGATGAAGGGGGTCAGATTGAAAACCATGCCGCAGATGAACTGGCGCACCTGACCGGGGATGATATCCTGCTCATCAGGCAGGAAGTAAAAAAATTATGTATGTATGTAAATGGTGAAAGAAGCATCACCGCAGCGGATGTACGCTTGCTGTGTAGTACGATCCCCGAGGAAGATGTGTTTGCGATGGTGGATGCTTTTGCATTAGGAGATGCCCCCAAAGCACTGCATCACTTGAAATTAATGTTCGCCAATCAGGATTATGTGCGTGTATTCTCCATAGTCGTGCGCCAGTTTCGCTTACTGCTGCTGGCGAAAGAAGCATTACAGGAAGGATCTGAGGGTAGTGTGGCTTCCCGGATCGGCGAAAGAGAATTTGTGGCTCAAAAAGCCATCCAGCAAAGCAAGCGATTTACTTTTGAGGAATTAGAGAACATCTATCGCGCACTGTATGACATGGATGGCGATGTCAAACGTGGAAACATAACCCCTGAAGTAGGGCTGGAATTGATCTTCTTTGAAAAAACCAGCCGTACAGTGCTTTAGGAATAATGCAAAACCTGATCGCGAATGGCGCCCCATTTCAGCGCATCCGCAATTCCCTGTTCGATGGTAAGTTCGGTTTTCCAATTTAAAAGCCTGGCAGCCAGGTCAGCATTGGCATAAGAACCGGTTGAATCACCTGGCCGACGGGCTGCTTCGCGTTTATTAATAGGTTGCCCGATGACGGATTCAAAAGCGTTCACCAATTCGCGCACGGTCACACCATTTCCGGAACCCAGATTAATGACCAAATAATTATCTTGTGGATTGCCTGCTCGCTCAAAGACCCCGTCGAAATCGGTAACAGCTAAGATATGAGCGCGTGCCAGATCCCAGATGTGAATATAATCGCGAATGCCCGTCCCATCGCGGGTGGGATAATCGGTGCCGGTGATCAGGAATTCCGGCAGGCGGCCAAGCTGCACCTCTACCAATTTCGCCAGCACATGCGAAGGGTTTTGCAGATGTAATCCCGAGCGCATTTTTGGGTCGGCACCGATGGGATTGAAATAGCGCAGCGCAATACCATGCATGCCATAAGCCTGGCAAAAATCTTTCAATACCATTTCCATCACCATTTTGGTACGCGCATAGGGATTGGTGGGATTTAATGGAGAGGTCTCGGTGACCATGAAACCAGGCACGGTATCATAGATCGAAGCGGAAGAGCTGAATACCACCCGCTTGCAGCCAGCTACATGGAGAGAATGGAACAGTTCCAGCGATTTACCGACATTCTCACGGTAATATTCATACGGTTTTTGGGTCGATTCGGGTACCACGATAAGAGCGGCACAATGAATGGCAGCTTGAATATCCGAGTGATCCTCAAAGATACCTTGCACCAGTGCTCTATCCGCAATATCGCCCTTGTAGAAAATACGACCTTTGGTAAATTCAGGACGGCCGGTGACCAGCGAGTCGAGAATGATCGGTGTATGCCCATTCTCTTCAAGGGCTGAACAAATAGTGCTGCCAATATATCCGGCACCCCCGGTGATGAGAAATTTCATGATCCCTCCAGACCTTTATAAAATCAAGTCTCTGTTTTAGTTGGTCGTTAAACGATACCACAACCGGTGGCATTGAAATCAGCCACCGCTTTTTGGGAAAATTCATTATCTGCCAGGCTTTTCAGCAGATCAAATTTAATGGAAAGGTGTTTCACACCGGCACTGGCAGCTTCAAAAACTTCCTGCTTACTCTTGAAACTGGCGGCCAGCACTTCAATGCCCTCGCAGCCAGAGAGAACGCGCATCATTTTTGAACCCAATTCGGCGCCATCCGACATCCATTGTTTGGCGCGGTTGTGATAATAGATGGCATAGCGCACACCACAAGCATGGGCTAACAGAGCCTGCTCGGGGGAGAAGATGGCGGTGATACCGCACGCATAATCATCCGAAAGACGAGCGGCAGCTTGAAAACCGAGGGTGGTAGCCGGGATCTTTAGAACCAATTGATCTTCCAGAATACGATGAGCTGCGAGCGCTTCTTGCTGCATGCCTTCCAGAGTGGGAGCGGTAAGTTGATAAAAGATATACCCATCCACGATCTCTGCCATTTTTATTAATGTTTCGCGGGGCGGTAGTGGGCTTTTTGCCAGCAAACTCGGATTGGTGGTGGCACCGCCGATCCAACCCCAACTGGCGGCCTGCTGTATTTCTTCAATGATAGCGGAATCAACAAAAATGGTCATGGCATCTCCTGAACGATCGCGATTTATTATATCCCAACCAGACTGGGATAAATAAATCGCACAAAATCTTATCAGGTTATCAAAACGCACATGTCAAACTACAGCGCGGCATGTGCGTTTTTCGTAAACACTATTTAATTTGAAGCCTGTAAACTCTATTCGGTCAGGTCTTTGATCTCTGCGGAAGGAGCATTTTCCTTTACGGATGCGATACCATTTTCCATACCGGATTTAGAGGAGTACATTTCGCTCTTGCCGATGATCTCTTTGTTCTTGGCTCTCAGCACAAAATATGGTTCGTGTTTTTTTGATTCCAGGCGTTCGAAGGCGCTGTCGGTTTTGCAATTCTTCTTGACTGAGTCAATACCGTTCATGGCGCCCGATTTGCTGGAATATTGCTCGCTGGTCAGAATAATGCGACCATTGGGAGCTTTCAGGTTAAAGGTGAAATCCCCTTTTTTACTTTTCTTGAGTTCAAATTTTGCTGCCATTCGATACCTCCAAAATATTAATGGTTTTCAATTTGTGTTTCCTACTAATCATTATACAGGCTGTGTGAATAAATGCGCTTGAGAGAAAAACAAATGGATATTCTCTTCTGCTGTGAATTTTGCTGCCTGATATACTATGGCCATGATCACGATCACGCCCTCTCTTGAACTGAATGAGAATGAAATTCACTATGCTTTCTATCATTCCTCCGGACCAGGCGGGCAGAATGTCAACAAGGTAGCGACCGCAGTGCAGCTGCGTTTTGATGTTCTTCACAGTCCCTCTCTGCCGGAACCCGTGCGTACGCGGTTGATAAAATTAGCGGGCAGGCGCATGACCAAAGAGGGAGAATTGGTCATTTCTTCCAGCCGTTATCGAACACAAGATGCGAATAAAGAGGATGCGTTAAATAAACTGGTTACATTAATACGGGAAGCTGCCCAGCCTCCACGCCAGCGGCGTGCGACCAACCCCAGCCGCGCTTCGGTGGAACGCAGATTACAGCATAAACACCAGCACGCGCACAAAAAGAGCGAACGGCGGCAATTCGATTTGGATAAATAGAAAGACTGCTACCTGCTCTCAGAAATTTGAAGCATAACAAGAATTGTTCTCGCGATGAAAATACGATTCCGTGCATTCCCAGTGGTTTCTTGAAGCAAATTGATTTTTATTAATTTCTCAACATAGTCATTGGCGGTTTTGAATGGAATTTCTAAACTCTTCGATAATTGGTTAATTGAAAAAATAGGACGGGTAAACAAAAAATCAAGCACAAGTGACATGCGATCTGAATTACGGTCATGCTCGGCAATGGATTGATATTGCAATCGTAACGCTTGTAATTGTTGGATATGGGAAGTCCCATACTCTGCCTGTTCTTTAACACCATGCAAGAAGAAACATAACCAGTCTTCCCAGTTACTTCTCTGAGAAACAGCCAAAAGCAGGTCATAATATTCATTCCGGTGCTTTTCAATGTAAGCGCTCAAATTCAACATAGGTTTTGATAATAACCCCCATTCATTAAGAAGCAACACGATCAATAAGCGACCCACCCTGCCATTCCCATCCAGAAATGGATGGATGGCCTCGAACTGATAGTGAATCAATCCAATACGAATGAGAGGTGGAATTTCAGAAGGAGCATGGATGAATTTTTCCAAATCGCCCAAGCATTGATGCATTTCTTCTACCGGAGGAGGAACATAAGCAGCGCTGGTAAGCGTGCTGCCTACCGGACCAATCCAATTTTGAGTTTGACGAAATTCTCCCGGAGTGAGTTTTCCTCCGCGCACATTTTCCATTAGTTTGGCATGCAATTCTCGAATGAAGCGTAAACTGAGAGGGAGGGATTGAAGACGTTCCATCCCATACTGCATAGCGCAGACATAGTTATGGACTTCACGTACGTCATCGATAGATTCAAAAAAGGGTAATTGTCTTGCCTCATAAGCGTAGAGATCAATTAATGAAGCATGAGTTCCTTCTATTCGAGATGAAATAACAGCTTCACTACGTATAAATGATTGATCTAAAATCCTTGGAAAGGGAAAAGAATCAATCAATCCAACCATACGGCTTAAGGCACGTTCGGCTTCCGCCAATTCTGAAATCAATGGAAGTGACCAATTCATTTCCGGAGGTAACAAGTTCGGAACAAAAGCCCAATACCCGCTTTGGGTGTGGATAGTTTTTCCGGCTGCCGAATCAGTGAAATTTTTTGGATCCATTTCCAATTTACCTTACATACAAATGTGTAAATAACACTCTTCCATATTAACACCTAATATCAAAAGCGTAAATATGGAATTGAATTTGCTTATTCATCCCCTTTAAAAATATACAAACTGAATCATCAGCCACACGTTGATAATAAGCCGATTACAGCATAAGCGCCAACACGCGCGTAAAAAGGGCGAGCGGCGGTCTATGGATATAGAAATTAGAACAGGATTTATTCTTCGTAGATCTTCAGATATTCCGGATCCTTGCGGATATTTTCGAAATCAGGGTCTTCTTTGGACCATTCTTTCATTTCCGGGTTCATTTTGAGAGCTTTTTTAAGGGTGGAAATAGCTTTTTCTCTCATACCGGAAACAGAATAGAAACAAGCCAGGTTATAAATAGCAATGTATTCCCATTCGGGCAGGATCTTCAACTGGGCAACCAGATTCTCCTGCATGGCAACGCCTTCATCCAAACGGTTGTGTTCGGCAAGGTAGCGAGTATAATGCCATTCATCGTGCCAACAATCTCCCAGAAATTGATGATAAAGTGCTCTTCCACGCATCCATTCATACTTCTCGGTGTCGGTCAGGTCTTCTTCGCTGAGTTTATCAAGCCATTTCAACACTTCCTGCCTGACGCGCTTATTTTCTTTCAAAACGATATCCCAGGAATCATTCTTGTGCTCTTCAAGTAATCCATCATTGATACTGTTCGTATCTTCAGACATCTTTTTTACTTCTTTGCCCTGCGAAGCAGCCTGCAGACGTTCCAAAAAAACATTCCACCAGAAGGCGCTGTGCACAAGCACATCTTTAAAGGTCCAGCGTTTTACTGAGCCAACTTCTTTCTTTTCTTTTTCTGAAAGACTGTCGAGCAGAGCCTGCTGATCTGCGGCAACTACCTCGATGATCTTATTTATTTTTTCTTTTATACTCATGGGTTTTACCTGCTTCTTATGGATAGTGCTTTCATTGTAACAAAGGAGTGAAAAGAAACCAATATACAATAGTACTGGACGCGCTTGATGGATGATATTTCTTATAGAAAACGTGTATTTGAATGTGCTTATTCATCAATGAACTGCTCAGGGTTTAAATCTGTGAACTTCTGCGAAGTGGCAGTACTTTTATTGACCAGGCTGACGCCCGTAAGGATCAATGCACCTCCCATCAGGGATACCAGCGTGATCGGTTCGTTCAAAATAACTGCTGCGATCAGCATAGTGGCAACTGGTTCTATGTAAAGATAAGCACCCACACTGGCAGAGGATAATTTTTGCAGAGCATCATAATAGAAAACATACGCCAGAAAAGTGCAGAAGATACCCAAATAAAAGATACTTGCCCATCC
>DHHD01000008.1:0-571 GCA_002403105.1 Anaerolineaceae bacterium UBA4781
TGTGATGCAACCTGGTATGTCAGATAAAAAACACCTCCTTCGATTCCATGCAAGGAGGAGCGATTGAAAGGCTATCTTGCTTAGAGCTGCATTGGTTCGGCAGGTTTGATGGTGGGTTTGGAGAAAAAGAACCGTTCCTTGAGCGCTTTCTTTAATTCCGGCATGATATCCCAGGTTGCTTTTGCACCGGCTGCGATAACCTGCCCGATCTGGTTGAACCCACCCAGGGTTGCCACATCAGACCCGATATCAGGTCTAAGCAGAAAATCAACATTGGCTTTGTGCAATTTGGCTTCGGTGATATTGGAGCCCATCATGGCATTCGCGCGCCAGTATCCGCTGGCGATGCCAGGCATTTTCTGATTTTTCCAGTAATTGATATCCGCGATCTGCGGACTCACATCGACCGCGAGAACGATTTCAGCACCCATGGAGCGAACATAATCCGCCGGGACATTATTTAAAGATCCACCATCCACCAGGATGCGCCCATCGATGGTTACTTCTTCCACAATGCCGGGCAGCCCCATGGTCGCACTAATAGCGGGCACCAGAGCACCTCTTTGAAGTG
>DHHD01000008.1:615-8027 GCA_002403105.1 Anaerolineaceae bacterium UBA4781
GATTTAAAAATGTGATCCAATTTCGTGATCCGCGCATCCATCAACTTTGCCAGTTCTCCAAGTTTTGAGACACGATTGGCAACATCCTCGATCTCTTCCGCACTCAGCCCGCAGGCGGTTAAAGCAGCGATGATGCCACCCATGCTGGTACCGCTTAAGCAATCAATTTCAATCCCTTCAGAGCGTAAGGTTTTCAACACACCAATATGAGCGAATCCTCTTACTCCACCGCCCCCCAGGGCAAGACCCAGAACTGGTTTTCTTATCATTTTTTAATTCTACAATCTTTTCTTTATAGATTCATGCCAATGAATGCTTTGGAAAAATTATGGGTATATTTTTCTTCTTCAAACTAAATTTATCTATATATCCAAATTGCGCACATATTTGGCATGGGTTTGGATGAAGCGTTTGCGCGGGGGGACCAATGAACCCATTAACATATCAAAGGTTTGATCCACACGAGCTGCATCTTCGATCGTAACCAGCAGCAGGGTGCGGTTTTCGGGATTCATAGTGGTATCCCACAATTGCTCGGGGTTCATTTCGCCCAAGCCTTTGTAACGCTGGATAGCTGATTTACCCACGAATTCCTTAAGGATCGCTTCCCTTTCTTCTTCGGAATATGCATAGCGTTTTTCATTTTTATTCTTGATCAAATACAAAGGTGGCTGTGCAATGAAAAGGTGTCCGTTCTCGATGAGAGCTGGCATGAAGCGGAAGAAGAATGTGAGCAGCAATGTACGAATATGGCTGCCATCCACATCCGCATCGGTCATGATAATGATCTTTCCATAACGCAGGTTGGAGATATCATAGTTATCACCAATGCTCGTTCCAAAAGCTGAGATCAGCGCTTTGATCTCTTTATTAGAAAGGATCTTATCCAATCTGGCGCGCTCCGTATTCAGGATCTTGCCGCGCAAGGGCAGAATCGCTTGAAAATGCCGATCGCGACCTTGTTTGGCTGAACCACCGGCACTTTCACCCTCAACGATATATAATTCAGTTTTCTCGGGATTACGTTCCGAACAATCTGCCAATTTTCCTGGTAATGTGAGGCTTTCCAGCGCAGATTTGCGAATGACCAGATCGCGCGCTTTACGGGCGGCGGAACGGGCTCTGGCCGAGGTGAGGCATTTTTTTACGATCGCTCTGGCTGCCGTTGGATTTTCTTCGAGAAATTCTGTGAATCCTTCACCCACGATCTGCTGGACGAGGGTCTGCACATCGGCATTCATCAATTTGACCTTGGTCTGGCTCTCAAATTGCGGATCGGGGTGTTTCACACTCACAATCGCGGTCATTCCTTCGCGGGCATCATCTCCAGTGAAATTACTCTCACTCTCTTTGATCAATCCATTCTTGCGTGCATAATCATTGATAACTCTGGTGATGGAGGAGCGGAAACCGGTGATGTGTGTTCCACCATCAATCGTATTGATGGTATTAGCAAATGCGTAAACAGATTCTGCATACGCATCGGTATACTGCATGGCAACTTCAATACCTACTCCGCTTTCTTCACCTTCTACATAAAACACATCATGCAGGATCTCACGGTTTCGATTGAGGTAGCGTACAAAAGAGACAATTCCACCCTCAAAATAAAAAGTGGTCCGGTGTGGGATCTCCAACCTGTTATCAACCAAACGAATTTCAACCTGTTTGGTAACAAATGCCATTTCACGAAAACGCTGAGCTAGCGTTTCAAAACGATAATTGATTTCTCCACCAAATATCTGTTCGTCAAATCGGAAAGTCGTGGTAGTTCCGGTTTCATCGGGATCACATTTCCCGATCGTTTTTACCGGTTCCATGGGAATTCCGCGCTCATAGCGTTGGAAATAAACTTTACCATCACGCTTCACGCGCACTTCGCACCATTCAGAAAGTGCGTTTACGGCGGAAACGCCTACTCCATGCAAACCACCAGATACCTTATAACTGGTTCCGCCAAATTTGCCACCGGCATGAAGAATCGTCATGACAACTTCGAGAGCCGATACTTTTTTGGTCGGATGCTCTTCCACAGGGATACCGCGCCCATTATCGATCACGGTAACGCTGTTATCTTTATTAATAGTAACAATGATCTGGTTACACACGCCAGCCAGAGCTTCATCGATCGAATTATCAACCACTTCATACACCAAGTGGTGCAGTGCTTTAATATCTGTGCCACCAACATACATGCCAGGACGACGGCGGACAGCTTCAAGTCCTTCCAGAACCTGGATATCACGTGCACCATACGATGTGGTGTTCTTGTTCTTTTCTACCAAACCATCCTCCAAAGAGAGTGTTTCCTGTACATTAAAGATTGTTCCGGGTCATATTTTGCGGATTTAATTTTACGATTTCTTCCATCCAGTTGGTTCCATCGCGAAAATAGATGAAACTGGCAGCCAAGATACCGGATGAGACAAAAGCATGGCCGATAATGCCTAAGAAATACAACCAGCTATCAGGTTCAGGCGTTGACCACAAGAGATCAAGCCCATAACTTAATGATACAACAAGCGTAAGAAAGAAAGTGGTCGCCATTGAAGAAACGCGCACAAACTTTGTACTCAACGAAATGGCTTTAAACGCACTTAGTTGTCTGGTAAAGATACCATGTGGGGAAAAGACAAAGGGTAAAAGGATCCACATGAGTATGACGCCTAAGATCAGCAACGGGAGTGTTCCCATAGATGGAATAAGAACAGAAAAAGAAGATAGAAAACACAACATCGGAAAAGCCAACAAAATAACAGTCAGGATGATAAGGAAAAAGAGCACGAAAGTTTGACCTACAGAGTAAAAAATATTCATGCTCTTGCCATTTTCCTGATTTTTCAACACCAACCTCGAAATTAACGCATAATAAATACCACCAAGCATGAGGCCTAGAATTACACAAAGGATCATTAAAAGCGAAGCATCTGAAGAAGAACCCAACTCAACCAATAATGGATTCCCAATCGGATTTGCAGTATATCCTTTGGATGCCAGCAAGCTGGGAATCCCAATAGGATAGGTACGTAAACTGGTCATTAGATTGAAATTGGTAAGTAATTGCTCCCAGGTGGTTCGGGCAACTTCCATCGTTGAAGCAACATCCGAGCTAGTCAGCGAAGCAGAGAGGGTCTGCATCATTTCATCGAGTGCCGGTGAAAACAGTTCTTTGATCCGGTAAAAAGGTCCAAACCAAAGAAAGAGATCCAAAAAGAGCGGAAACAGCATAATATACGGATGTGCAGCAATTAAATTGAATCCCTGCACAAGCGTCTGAATAATTCTGGGTGGTCTTAGTCGGGTTTCTTTTTCTTGTAACATACAATCCTCCATTTTACCATATTGGCAAATTTCAATCTTTAACAAACAGGCGGGATGGAAAAAACTTATCGATCCGGTGTACAATCGAGGCGTGGATTCAAAGAATAGGTCCATCCCTACCGATCGTTTAAGCATCATCTCTGCATTGATCATCCTTAATTATGCATTGATGCCTTTTATTTATTCTCCTGCAATCCCTTTTAATTTTTCTCTACTCGGAATCATCTTTGATCTACAACTCAAATACGCCGATCTGATGGTGTTTTCTGCATCTGCTTTTGCTGCAGTGGGAACCTATTGGCTTCTTCACGATCACCCGCTGGTTAATCGGACCAATAGTTTTATCCACCTTATTCTTCCCACACTGGTTGCAGGAGCAATGAGCATCCCGCTGAATGTGATCACGATCGGACCAGCCTGGTGGGCAGTATTTGCACTGGAAAGTGTTTTAATAATTTTTACATTGATCGCAGAATATTACAGTGTTGATCCAGGAAACTCGCTTTTTGCACTCTCAAAGATCATTTTGATTCCGCTTGCCATCAGCATGCTGCTTTTATTATCCGTTTCTGTCAGAAGCGCTGATTATCGACTGTATATTGAAATAATCATATTAGGAATCGCCTTTGCAGTTATTTTCGTCCGGTTGAATGCATTATCCGCATCTACGGAAAAGAAAATAAAAACTTTCATTTCGACATTCCTGTTCATTCAAATGCTGGTGATCTGCCACTACCTACCCTTAACATCGATTCCATTTGGATTAATTCTGACCGGCTTCGTCAGTTTTTTAATCAGCCTTCCACCGAAATCCGATCCGCAAGAAAATCTACTTACAACAGTTCGCAATGCCGCACTCTATGCGATCCCGTTTCTTGTCAGTGCATTCTTCTTTTTGTGAGAAATCAGTGGAACAGAATAATCCAGTCCATTTTCGAAGATCTTAGTTCTTTGATCCTTGTCTTGATCTTTCCAATTCCATTTCATATAGATGATTCAGGTTAGCTCTGTGCAAATCTTCGACCAAGCCACCTAAAAGAACCCGGCTTTTACCACAAGATTCTACCGTCGCTTCTTCTAATTTCTTTTGTGGATCTTTTCGTTTAATTGCGGTTGCAACCACTTTTTTAAGCTCTTCCAGATATTTCAGGTTTGAGTCAATGGCTCCTTCGATCTCACCGCGTAAAATGACATCTCCATGACCTTGAACAATATTTTCAAGGCCCAGATCTTTGAAAGATTCAATGGTTTGCATCAGTTGATCAATATCACCTTCAATAAAGACAGGCAGGGGCAAGAAAGCATCGCCTGCAAAAAGAATGCGATCTTCGCGTACAAAAACAGAAATTCCATCAGGGCTGTTACCAGGGGTAGTATAAATTTTAAGGCTTTTCTTTCCAACCTTTAAATTAATAGCTCCAGATTCCAAAGTTATTTGCGGGAGGATTATTTTTGTTTTTAAATAATCTTCTCCCTGCCTCTGTGCATTTTCCAAAGCAGGGATGTTTTTTTCTTTTACGAGTTTTCTTCCCACTGTATGTGCGATGATCGCCGCTCCCGGGAAAAGACAGTTGCCCCAGGTATGATCGGCATGGTAGATTGTATTAATAACAAAGCGTACCGGAACCTTGAGATGTTCTTCAATGAACTCCCGTATTTCCAGCGTTTCTTCTTGAACTGGCAAGGTATCAATGACAATAGCCCAATCGGTCCCAATTACAGCTCCGGCTGAGACCTGTGCATATACCTCGCTTTGAAACCAATACACATTATCTGAAATTCTCTCACGTATCATCACGGTTCTCTATGTTAATGAATTCTTTCCAGAAATGAAGAATAGCATAAAATTTTTGAAAAGTCAAAATTTTAGAACTTTTGTCCTTATTTATTACCCAATTTGACCATCTTTGTGTCTTATGGTAAGATAATTGCCAATTCAACTCATCCAGAGAGGTGGAGGGACCGGCCCTGCGAAACCTCGGCAACCAATCTACGGTGCCAATTCCGGCAGAATCCGCACCAGCGGAGATTCTGGAAGATGAGAGAAACGGTCGCAAGAACCTCTCATTCCAGGGAGGTTTTTTCTTTATTGAGAGAAAGTGAGTTTTTATTTGAAGAACTACAGTTATCTCGAAGCTCTTTCAGAAACCATTCTCATTTTTGATGGGGCAATGGGTACCAATTTACAGAAACTAAATCTCCAACCGAATGATTTCGGAGGAGAACAATTCTTCGGCTGCAACGATATCCTCAGTCTTACCCATCCGGAGGCAGTTGAACACGTGCATCGCTCATTCCTGGAAGTAGGCGTGGATGTGATCGAGACCAACACTTTTCGCTCCAACCGGATAACCTTAAGCGAATTTGGCTTAGAAGACAAAGTACAAAAAATAAATCAAGAAGCTGCCCGCCTTGCAAAGCAGACAGCACAAGTTTTCAGCACGTCAACTCAACCACGCTTTGTTGCAGGTTCGATCGGTCCCTCTGGAAAAATTCTATCCATTGATGAAGCACAGCCAAACAAGATCACTTTTGAAATGCTGGTGAAGGTCTTTAAAGAGCAGACATTGGCGTTATTGGAAGGTGGTGTAGACCTGCTGCTGCTGGAAACCCAACAGGATCTGTTGGAGGTAAAAGCAGCTATTTTAGGAATCCGCCAAGCCTGCCGCGAAAGTGATATCCAAGTACCCCTGCAGGTACAGGTGACAATGGATATCCATAACCGTATGCTATTTGGGAGTCATATTGACGCAGTTGCAGCAATTCTGGAACCAATGGATATTGATGTGATCGGTTTGAATTGTTCAACTGGTCCTGATGAAATGGAAGCACCCATTGAATTTCTCGGGGAAAATCTCCATCTTCCTGTATCCTGCCTGCCCAATGCTGGCATGCCCGAAATGCAAGGGGATGCTGTTGTATTTCCTTTAAGTCCTCAACACTTCGCAGCCCGCCTGACACAATTCGTGGAGAAAAATGGACTCTCGGTGGTGGGTGGATGCTGTGGGACTTCACCTGAACATCTTGCGCTGTTAGTAAACAGTGTTCATGGGCATCTTTCTCCTCACAGGCAGCAAGAACGAAAAGGATTTCTAAGTTCCCCCATTCATGCGCATGAAATGCGCCAATCCCCTCCACCATTCATCATCGGAGAACGCTTGAACACCCAGGGAAGCCGGGCTTTTAAAAATATCATTTTGACGGAGGATTTTACGCAAGCAGAGGCATTGGCCCAAAAACAGGTAGAAAACGGCGCACATGGCCTCGATCTCTGCACTGCAGTCACTGAAAATGATCTGGAAAAGCAGAATTTGGTCACGCTCATTCGCCACATCAGCCATACGCTGGATGCACCGCTTGTCATCGATACAACCAATCCGGATGTGATGGAAGCTGCTTTGCAGGCTACCCCCGGGAGATGTTTGATCAATTCGACAAACTTCGAAAGTGGTGAAGCAAAAGCAAAAAGCGTTCTTGAACTTGCACAATTGTATGGTGCAGCGGTTTTGGTTCTCACTATTGACGAAGTCGGGATGGCAAAAACCGTCGCCCAAAAACTAGCAGTAGTGGATCGCGCCTACCAATTAGCTGTGGATACAATGCATCTGCTGCCGCAATCACTGGTGTTTGATCCGCTCACCTTCTCACTAGCCAGTGGGGATGCCAGCACGCAAGACAGCGCGGTTCAGACCCTTTCAGCCATCCACGCCATTAAACAAAAATATCCCGATTGCCATACCTCTCTGGGCATCAGCAATGTTTCTTACGGTTTTTCCAAACCAGCCCGCAAAATACTTAATAGTGTTTTCCTGTATCATGCCCTGCAAGCCGGTTTGGATATGGCCATTTTTAATGCTGCTGATCTCATCCCTTATCCTGACATTCCTGAAAAAGAAAAGCAAGCAGCGGAACAGTTGATCTTCCATAATTCCGAACAAGCATTGACAAATTTCATAACGACATTTGCAGAGATACAAGACAGTCAAACTGAGAAACAAAATCTTTCGACCAGTGCTGTGCTTAAGCCAGGAGAGAAAATTCGCTGGCACATCACGAAACGCATCAGAGATGGACTGGAAAATGATATTATC
>DHHD01000087.1:0-31369 GCA_002403105.1 Anaerolineaceae bacterium UBA4781
GAGAATATCTTCCCGCCGAAAGCATTGCTGCATTGAAAAAAAACAAAGTTGCCATCAAGGGACCGTTAACAACCCCGGTGAGTGAAGGATATACCTCACTCAATGTTACGCTGCGTAAAGAATTGGATCTTTACAGTTGTGTTAGACCGGTCAGTTGGTTTCCCGGATTACCCTCCCCTTTGACCAATCCCGAGCCGGTGGATGTAATCATCTTTCGCGAGAATACTGAAGATCTGTACACAGGTATTGAATTCCCGGCAGAGAGCAAGGGAAATACAATCCTTCTTAATCTTTTAAAAACAGAATTTCCTGCAGAATATGCCCGTTTGCGCTACAAGCAGGTAATAGGTATTGATCTGAAACCCATATCGAAACAAGCGTCACAGCGTATCATGCAGGCTGCTATTCGCTGGGCAACAAAGAATAAACGAAAAAAGGTAACCATCATTCACAAAGGCAATATCATGAAATACACCGAAGGTGCTTTTCGAAATTGGGCCTACGAGGTGGCAGAAGAGGATTTTCAGGATTTTTGTTATTCAAAACGCACCTGGAAAAATATAGCAGATAAGAACGGTAAAGAAAAAGCGAATCTTGAAAGAATCAGCGCATTGGAACACGGAAAGATTTATGTGGATGATCTAATCGCCGATAATGCTTTTGCCAAAGCCATCGCTAATCCTGCAGATTTTGATGTCATTGTAACAACCAATCTCAATGGTGATTACCTTTCGGATGCCTTTGCAGCACTGGTAGGAGGAATCGGAGTTTCACCTGGAGCCAATATTAATTACGAACAAGGTTGGGGTTTGTTCGAAGCCAATCATGGTTCGGCTGAAGATATCGCCGGTCAAGATAAAGCGAATCCCAGTTCACTTATCTTATCAGGTGCAATGATGTTCGATTTTCTGGGTTGGCATGAAGTAGCAGTACTCATCCGCAACAGCGTTGAAAAAACCATTCAGGCCGGAACCGTAACTTTTGATCTGCATGCCCAATTGCCAACCAGCACACTGGTTAGCACTTCCCAATTTTCTGCGCTCGTTATGAAAAACATGGAATAGAGAGAGAAACCTTATCATGAATCATGATTTTGATTTTACAAAACGAACCCTCACCATTCACAATCAAAATTTTCAGTTTTTCAGCGTACCTGATCTTCAAAATCAGGGATATGAAAATATCGAGAAAATGCCTTATTGTATGCGTATTCTCCTCGAAGGAATGCTGCGTAATTGCGAATTAAAAGGATTCACCAGGGAACATATTCTCGCATTCCTGAAAGAAGATCACTCGAATCAAGAAACGATCCTTTTTCAACCCAGCCGTATCATTTTGCAAGATTTCACCGGCATTCCTGTTTTAAACGATCTGGCCGCTCTGCGATCAGCTGCTGCCCAAAAAGGTATCGACCCTCGATCCATCAATCCAGTGGTCCGTACCGATCTGGTGGTCGATCATTCTCTACAAGTAGATTATTCTGGATGCGAGCAGGCAGAAGAATTGAACAAAGAATTGGAATTAAAACGCAATCGTGAACGTTATGAATTTCTTCGTTGGAGCGAGCAAGCCTTTCAAAATCTTCATGTCGTCCCCCCAGGCAACGGTATCATCCATCAGATCAATCTCGAATACCTGGCAGAGGTAGTATCCATCCAACAGATTGTTGAAAAACCGACCTTGGTTCCTGATTGTGTTCTAGGAACCGATTCGCATACCACCATGATCAATGGATTAGGTGTGGTAGGTTGGGGTGTAGGTGGTATTGAAGCACTGGCTGCTATGTTGGGTTACCCCATTGAATTCACCATTCCCAAGGTTGTCGGACTGCGACTAACTGGTCATCTTCCAAAAAATTGCACGCCAACAGATTTAACCCTTACGATAACCAGTCGATTGCGCCAACACAGGGTGGTGGAGAAATTCGTAGAAGTATATGGGGAAGGTGTTCAGAATCTTTGTTTGGAAGACCGTGCAATGATCTCCAACATGACCCCCGAAAGCGGTGCTACCATCACCTATTTCCCCGTGGATGAACAAACATTGGATTATCTGCGGCTTACCGGGCGCGATGAAAAGAAAATTGCACTAGTGGATGCTTTTTATAAGGCACAGAATTTATTCCGTTTCCCGGGCAGCCTTGATCCCAAATACGATGAGAGCGTGGAAATTGACTTGAGTAAGATCGAACCGGTGCTTGCTGGACCAAAGCGCCCATTCGATCTGATCCCAGTTTACAAAATGCACGAAGAGTTTCCCGCCTCGCTCACTGCTCCCTCTGGGCAACATGGGTTCGGGATGGAAGAAAAAGTTAGTAATCAATGCTACACACTGGAAATAAATTCACAGCAATATGAAATTACACATGGCGCGGTTATTCTGGCAGCCATCACTTCGTGTACCAATACTTCCAACCCGCAAGCACTGCTGGAGGCGGGGTTGCTAGCGAAAAAGGCAATCAAAAAAGGGTTGAGTGTTAAACCATACATCAAAACCAGTTTCACTCCCGGTTCATTGGTCGTGGATGCTTATTTGACTAAAAGTGGATTACTACCCTATCTTTCAGAATTGGGTTTTCAGGTAAGCGGGCATGCTTGCGCCACCTGCATAGGTAATTCCGGTTCCCTTCCCGATTCAATCACCAATCTTGTTCAACAAGGCTTAGTGGGGGCAGCGGTTATATCGGGCAATAGAAACTTCGAAGGACGCATTCATAAGAGTATTAAAGCCTGTTATCTGGCATCTCCAATGCTTGTTCTCGCATACGCCATTGCAGGAACAGTGGATATTAACCTAACGACTGATTCCATTGGCATTAGTGCAACGGGAGAACCGGTATTTTTTGCAGATATCCTACCTACCCCCGCTGAAATTCAAGAACACTTGCAACAGATAAACGGAGATATTTTTCATAAAGTTTACGATCAAGGTTTAGTCGGCAGTATCCAGTGGTCGGAATTAAAAGCCAAATCCGGTTGGCTTTTTAATTGGAACTCAAGATCAAGTTATCTTTTAGAACCACCTTTTATTCAGAATATTTTTAATACATGTATCGATATTAAAGGTGCCAGAGCACTGGCGTTCTTTGGAGATTCCATTACGACCGACCACATCTCCCCGGCTGGAAAGATCAGCGCTGATAGCGATGCAGGAAAATATCTGCAAGTTCTGGGTTGTAATCCGGCAGATCTGAATAGCTATGGTTCCAGGCGGGGCAATCATGAAGCTATGGCAAGGGGCACCTTCAGTAATCCAAAACTGCATAATAAATTGATACCAGAAAAAGATGGGGGATTGACCGTTTTTCTACCAGATAAGCAGGTGATGACCATTTACGAAGCCGCGGATTGTTATAAAGAGAAAAACATTCCGGTTATTCTCATTGCCGGTAAACAATATGGCACCGGTTCCAGCCGCGATTGGGCTGCCAAAGGGCCATTTTTACTGGGAGTGCGGGCTGTGCTGGCAGAAAGTTATGAACGTATCCACCGCTCGAACCTGGTGATGATGGGTATCTTGCCACTGCAGTTCCTGAAGGGCGAAGGGGCTGCTGGATTTGATATAAAGGGAACAGAGATTTTTTCGATTCTTGGCATTGAAAACCTTCGCCAACCTGGCCAAATCCTCACTGTTCAAATGATCGATAGCGATGCACATCTTTCAAAATTTCAGGTTATTGCCAGATTGGATACCTTAACGGAATTGCTGTATTATCACAAAGGAGGTATTCTGCCTGCCATTTTTACAGATCTGTATGGTAAGAATGAATAATTCTTTTTAGGGTATTCTGGAAACCATTCGTGAGGTATTATCCAATACTTCTAATTCTTTGGCAGTGAGTTCAAAATCCATCACTGCTGCATTTAGTTGTGCTTGTTTGGCAGTGCTTGCGCCCTGAATAGCGACCACTGTTTCTCCGTGAAATTGGATCACCCACCGCAACGCGATTTGAGCAGATGTCAGTTTGTGTTCTTCAGCAATCTCACGCAATACCGTAATGAGTGGAGAAATTCTGCCCAAGGATCTTGCTTGAAACGCCGGCAGGTATTTTCGAAAACCAGACCTTTTTCGAATCAATCCACTTTGCTCGTGAAAACGTCCGGTCAATAAACCCTGAGCCAACGGTGAATAAGCAATAATCGTAATTTTATTTTGGCGTGCATAATCCAGCACTCCATTAAATTCAATAGAACGATCAAGCAGGTTAAACCGCATCTGATTGGATGTTAATGCAAGACGGTTGGCTTGCAATACTTCATGTGTTTTTCTCATGCGCGGTAGTGAGAAATTGCTTACACCGATGCATTCAATTCTCCCGTTTCGAACAAGCCCAGCCATGTGCTGCATTTGACTTTCTACTGAAGACAAACTGGCAGGACTATGTACCTGCAATAAAGTAACGGGGTATGGAGAAAGGTTCTTTTCTCGATCGCAAAAGGTTTTTTCGATAGAATTTGCGAATCGCAGTACAGGATTCCATTTGGTAGCAATAACAACGTCTTCTTTTTTTTCATTCAAATGTTGTAGGGAAGCCGATAGCATTTGTTCCGACATTCCATTGCCATACACCTCAGCAGTGTCAAACCAATTAACCCCACCTTGCAGGGATTCTTGAATGACAGCAGTGATGGTACTCTCGTCCATTTCCCCCCAGAAACTACCTACTAATCCATGATTTCTAGAGAACTGCCAGCAGCCCAATCCAATTGAAGAAATTAAATAAGTACTGTTCCCCAATTTCCTGTTATTCATTAAATATCTCTTCGAGATTGCTTTACTTTCTTTGTCAGATTTCAAAAATCATTATGTATCTTACAGTTCTGATTTCTTTTCTTTCCCGTTTGCCAGAAACGCAAATAAAATGCTGATGAAATAGAGACCGATCAGAGGAATCATAAGCAAACCCATATTCACCGGATCGACCGTAGGTGTGATAACCGCGGATAACACAGCAATAATGATCACAGCATAACGCCATTGTTTAAGCAACATGCCAGCGGTAACAATTCGTAATTTAGCCAAAATAAAGACAATTAATGGCATTTCAAAGGAGACACCTATCCAAAATAGTAGATTGGTGATGAATTTTATATAACTGGAGAAACGTGGAATGGTCCGCACATCCATAAAAGACACTAAAAATTCTAACGTTCTTGGAAGCATAATATAAAAAGCAAAGTAAATACCAACCAAAAAGAAAACTGTTCCGAAGACCAACCCGATGAATACCCAACGTCGCTCTGTGGGTTTCAAACCAGGAAAGATAAAAGCCAGCACTTCGTACAAAATAACAGGCAGCGCGATGATCACACCGCACATCAAAGAAACCCGCGTAAAAACACCAATATTTTCTGTAACTTCAATTGATTGCAGAGCTGTAATTCCCCCAATTGGTTGAGTAAGAATATCAATGGTTTTCTCAGCGAATGTAAAACTGAGGAGCGTAGCAATTACAAGCGCAATTAACGCAATGAAAAGCCGTTTGCGAAGTTCCTCAATATGAGACCAAAATGGCATACTGGTTTTTTCTTCGTTTGGCATATCCCACCCTATGATTGTGGAGGTTCCTTTGTTTTATCTGTTTGCTCTTCTTGCGATTTAAGAACAGGTGGATGAATGTGACCCGAAATCGGATTTCTTAGATCGGGATTCAAAGCACGATTGATTTCTTTTACCTCGTCTTCTATATTCGCTTCATTGATGATCTTTCTGGGAATGTCCCTTATCTCTCGGGATGTTTTCACTGCATCTTTCCAAAATTGGGAACGCGTCACCTTCCGGATGGTTTTTCCCAGATCTCTGGCACCCTCAACCATTTTTTGAGGCCCAAGGATGATCACCATCAGAATCAAGATAAAAATTACTTCAGAAAAACCGATCCCACCAAAGATTTGCATTGCAATCGAAAATTATTGGCCCTTTTTATCTTCTTGGCTTTTTACGGATTGTTCATCTGTGCCAGCATCTTCATTTTTCTTAGTATCCGATTTTGAACCACCCAAGCCATCTTTAAAAGCTTTGATACCCTGCCCTAATTCACCCGCCACTTTTGCAATTCGACCAGGTCCGAATAAGAGCAGAACCAAGAACAGCAGACCAAAAATCTCTAAATATCCTAAATGCATTTTTTTCTCCTAATTTCCGTCTATTAACGAGATTATAACAGGGTGATATTAAAAATATCATCTAAATAATTCATATAATATATGAGAACCATAAATACTCTTTGAAAAATGTAGAAGAGAAGTAGATTATTTTCATGACAAAAAAACGGATCTTATTCATCATCGGCATCCTTCTCATTCTGTATGCTGTTTATAACATCATCATGTTGCAGGCATCAGAAACCTACAGCAATCTGGAAAACGAAAACCTGGTCAATCAAGCAGGGTTCGTACCTCTCCTTGCAGCAGAAGAAGAAATATTAAACGATGGAAACACAAACGGCAATTCCCAAACGGGAAATCAACCAGACCACATCAGCATTCCAAAGATAAATCTTGATGCACCGGTAGAAGTTGCACGTGCTGTAACCACGATCATTGGCGAAGAAGAATATATCCAATATCTTGTCCCCGAGAAATACGCTGCCGGGTATCATGAAAACTCTGCCCCCCTTGGAGAGATCGGTAATACTGTGATCAGCGGCCATCATAATGCATACGGCGAGGTTTTTAAAAATCTTTACCAGCTTGTAGAAGGTGATTTCATCAATTTGTTTAGCGAGGGAAAGCTCTACCAGTACATCATAACGAACGTGATGATCTTTGAAGAAAAGGATCAGCCTCTTGATGTCAGATTGGAGAATGCTCGTTGGATCTTACCATCAGAGGATGAACGTATAACCCTGGTAACTTGTTGGCCGCAAGACTCTAACACGCACCGCCTTGTCATAGTGGCAGTTCCTTTTTCAACTGCACAAAGCCCTTCCAGTCAGGAAATATGCAGCCAAGATGAACTGATTAAAGTAAATGGCCAATTTTTCAATGAGTACATGAAGGTAGTATATTTTTCTGAATATGCATCAGAGATTTCAACAGATCAACGTCAGGTAATCATGGATCTGTACGAAATCCAAGGGGATGTTGTGGAGCTTGATGACAATTATTGCCAATCCAGTCTTAAAACCAACCTCGTAGAATATATTAAAACTCGCATGTTGCAAACAAGCTTTAATCAGATTTCATATCAGGGTGAAGAGTACCGTGAGTTAATGCAATTGATCGATTCGTATGAGGATATTCTTGAGAGCTATTTTGGAACCTATGAGGAATCCACAAGAGAAGAAATTTTACATTCTTTCCAAAGCAGCATGCGATTCATCCCATCTTCAATTTCTACCTCTATCGTGGCGAAAAATACCGAAGAAAAATCTTTGAATGTTCGTGAAAAAGCCACTGCTAATTCTCGGTTTCTTGGATCCCTATCAAGCGGTTCCAGTACAATTGTCATTGGTAAAAGTTTGGATGGAGAATGGCTGCTCATTCCCTATAAAGAATCATTGGGATGGATAAAGCTTTCTTATACTGAATTAAATACACCCATTGAAATGATCCCAGAAGTTTTAAATCAAATCGTTGCTCAAGCAGAAGAATAATCCCTATAGATTGATTAGAATATTTGTTCTATAATATGGATATGGAAATCGAGGAGAAACTGAAACTTCTTTCATTCCATAATGATCTTGAAATGAAAGAAGCGGATTGCCAATTTCAGACATCGAAAGGAATGGAGAATATTTATGTGTCGCATGCTACCCTGCCCAATGGCAAAAAAATGCGTCTCTTCAAATCCCTGATCAGTTCCAAGTGTAAAAACAATTGCTATTACTGCCCCATGCGTAAAGATAATGATAATCAACGCGCTAATTTTGAAGCGGAAGAATATGCCCAACTCATTCAGAATTTATATCACGCCGGTCTCATCGATGGTGCTTTCATCAGTTCAGCCATTCAGGAAAATTCTGTAGAAACACAAGACATGCTGATCAAAGCAATGGAGATTTTACGACTAAAATTAAATTTTCGCGGTTATCTGCATGTTAAGTTTATGCCCGGGCTTGAATTTGACCAGGCGAAACACATCATGTATTATGCTGATCGAGTCTCATTAAATCTAGAGGCCCCCAACGCTGACCGTATACACTATCTCTCCCCAGATAAGGTTCCTTTCGACCAATTAATAGATCCTCTGAAATGGACCCGGCAGATCCGTCAAATTGAAACAACATCTGCCAACTGGAAAGGTCACTGGCCTTCGGTATGTACTCAATATGTAGTGGGAGGTTCCGAGGAACAGGATAAAGAATTACTGCAAACCACTTTTTATCTCTATACGGAATTACATCTGCAGCGTGCATATTTTTCTCCTCTTCAACCTTCCAAAGGTACCCCAATGGAATCACACGCACCAATACCTTTGGAAAGACAATTCCGTTTATATCAGGCTTCTTTTCTCATTAGAGATTACGGCTATAAAATGGAAGACTTTTATTTTGATACCAATTCCAATCTCCCTTTGGAAAAAGACCCGAAACTGATCTGGGCAGAAATGCACCTGAGCGAGAATCCTATTGAGGTCAACCACGCAGATTCTGCAAGATTGCTGCGTATTCCCGGGATCGGAGAAAAAGGTGCAAAAAAGATCATCCAGATGCGTAAGATCCATCCTTTCCGTTTTGAATCCGACTTTTCGAAGATTGGTATTAATATCCAGAAAGGGTTACCTTTCATCACCATGGATGGAAAAAAACCGATCACCCAGCCATCTTTTCCGGGTTTGTTGCAATAGTTGATTCTCTCCTGTAGAATCAACATGCTTTTAGACTAAAATCGTATTGAGGATGAAATTTTCATTATTTCATTTCAAAGGAATTCAATATGAAAACCTACAAAATTGGATTGATCGGATTTGGTTTTATCGGAAAAGTACATGCAAAAGCCTATCACAGCATTCCATACTGCTATATCGATCCACCGGCTGGAGCACAGGTAACTACTGTCTTGCGGAACGATCCAACCCAGGATCAGGAACTCTTGCACGCATTGTCTATTCCGCTTTGCACCAATGATAATCAGGCTTTCTGGGATCAGGATTTTGATATCATTGATATTTGTTCTCCCAATGCATCTCATCATGAATACTGTCTAAAAGCCATTGAAAAAGGAATACCCATATATTGCGAAAAACCGTTAACAAAAAATATTGAAGACGCACGTATGTTGGTCAAGCTTGTTAACCAGAATCACCTTTCAACCCACACAGCATTTACATATCGTTCTCTTCCAGCAGTGAACCTGGCAAAAGAAATCATATCCACGGGGTTATTGGGGGAAATCAATCATTTCGATTCCCATTTCTTCCACAGTTCCTATCTTGATCCGAATCGACCCATTTCATGGAGGTTGCAAGAATCCATTGCAGGCGGCGGGGCACTCACTGATCTTGGAATCCATTTCTTGGATTTAATCCATTTTTTGCTTGGTGATGTGGACTGGTTGCAATGCCAAACAAAAACCTTCGTAGAAACACGTCCCAGGTTCGATGATCCAACAGTTTTCGAAGATGTAAAAGTGGATGATTGGGCTTTATGCACTCTCAATATGAAAAATGGAGGAATTGGTTCGCTTGAAGTGAGCCGTGTTTCAGGTGGTGTCGGGGATGTTGCTTTAATGGAAATCTTTGGCAGCCGCGGATCATTAAAAATCGATTTCAACCAGGCAACCAAAATTCAGTTTTTTGACACATCAAAAAATTACTGGACCAGCGGTGATTCTTTACCTGATGGCATTCAACCCATCTGTTTTGAGACAGCAAATTGGCCAACTGGAAAACGATCGCTCGGACGATTCATGGATGCCCATGTTGCTTCAATTTATAATTTTCTGAACTGTCTTGAGAAGGCTATTCCCTCACAAACCAATTTTCAAGAAGCCTTGAAATCGCAGGAGTTACTGCATGCTGCTTACCAATCTGCTACTGAAGATGGAAGGAAAATTATTATCGATGAATGACCATAACGCTGTAAATGCTCAAATTCCCATCGTCATCCTTGGCACGGGAGGGATTTCTCAAAAGGTCTATTTCCCTTTGTTAACTACTTGGGAAAATGGAAAGATTTGCGGAGTTTACAGCAGAACCCAGGAACATGCAGAAAGCGCTTGTGCGCGCTGGAACCTACCACTGTGGACGACAAATATTGCGGATCTTCTCAAACTGAAAGCAAAAGCTGCTTTTGTTCTAACCAACAAAGAATCGCATTTTCAACTGATCAAGATACTGCTTGAGAATGGCTTGGATGTTTTTGTGGAGAAACCGCTTGCCCAGACCAGCGATCAGGCATATGAATTGGCAAATCTTGCTCGGGAAAAACAACGCATCCTCATGGTGGGGTTCAATCGGCGGTTTGCTTTACTTTACCGAAAAGCCAAAGAAAATTTAAATGGGAAAAGCATCCAATTGATCGTAATCCAAAAGCACCGTACTACACCTTTCTATACAAGTCTTGCTGAAAATTATCTGGAAGATTGCATTCACCAGATTGATCTCATGCGCTACTTCTGCGGGGAAGTTGAACTGCTACAAACACAATGCCAAATCAAAGACGGAAAACTGCAGGGTGCCATCAGCACAGTAACCTTACCCGGAGGGGGTCTGGGGGCAATCCTCTCATCACACACTGCCGGGATCTGGCAAGAAAGCGCGACGCTGCACGCAGAGAATTGTTCTATTCATGTAGATGCTTTTCGTAATCTGTGGATACGTCATGAAGATCACGAGGAATTGTTTGGCACAGACAGAGCCGGTAAATGGGTGCCTGATTTGAAAGAACGTGGTTTTCAACCTGAAATTGAACATTTCTTTCACTGCATCCAAACAAGAGAAGAACCAGAAAGCAACGGATTAGAGGCAGCAAAAACCCAACAATTAATGGAGAGATTGATTTCTGGAATCTAAAAACTGCGTGTTATCTTTCAAGAACTGTAGAAGTGCAAAGTGAGATGGAAAAATGGCATCCGCTTTTTCGCGCATGATCTCAGTTACCGGGCTTATATTTTGAACAACCACCACATACATACCGGCTGCTTTTGCAGCCAATACACCGCTTTGAGAATCTTCCAAGACAAGGCAGTCGGAAGGTTCGACCTGCAAAGATTCAGCAGTTTTCAAGAAAATATCAGGTGCGGGTTTGGGATGTTGGATCTCATCACCACCCAAAATGGTAGAAAATAAATGCGCAATCCCCGCTTTTTGCATGCGGTATAAAACTTCAGCCCGATAGGTTGAACTGGCTACTGCCATCTTGATATGAGAATCTTCCAGATACTGCCTTAATTCCAAAACTCCAGGTACCAATGGCAATCCATCTGTTTGGATCAATTCTCTGAAATAAACCTGGACTTTTTGATAAATTGCATCAAAAGGATAATCACTCCCGAATTGATCGATCTGAATTTGTTTTATATCTTCCGCAGTGCGCCCCAAGCAATCAAGAAAATTCTCTTTTTGAAATTTATAGTTATATTCGCCTGCAGCACGTTCCCACAATTTTACTAAAACAACTTCTGAATCGACCAGAATCCCATCAAAATCAAAAATGCATGCATGAAAGCTAAAGGAATTTTTCATTAAATATTCCATTCTCTATTTTGATTCGAACGCAGGAATTATACCGAAGAAACGGGGTATGCAGTGTTTCCCTCATTTGACAAGTCCAGGAAAATGTAGATAATAAGAGCCAACCATGGCGGGAAGTTAGACATCGACTAAGATCATTCTTTTCATTTTTCATAATAAAACAGCAACCCTGGGAGATTTTTATGCCTTGCTTAGAAATCATCGCTGATACTGTTGGAGATGCAATTGCTGCTGAAAAGGGGGGAGCCACCCAAATTACCGTCCTTTCGCATTTTCCCTGTACAGGCATTACACCTTCTTATGGAATGGTGACCAGAATTCGTGAAATGGTAAAACTCCCAATGCTGGTGCTGATTTGCCCCCATACTCGCAGTTATATTCCCACCCTCGAAGACATGGAAACCTGTTTGTGTGATATAGAAGCATTCAAAAAGTTGGGAATCTATGATTTCCTCTTCGGATTCATTGACCAAAACAATAACTTAAACGTGCAAGCGATTGAAAAGATCAAAGCAGAACATAGTGCTGTCAATTTACACAGCCGGATCATCTGGGAATTCACCCGAGATATTCGAAGAACCGTTGAAACCACCATCAATCTGGGTTTTCACTCCATGCGTACAAGCGGCAATTGCTTAATGAACACAATGACAAATGGAAATCCTTTTGAATCGCTGAGAAATATCTCACTCATGAAAGATCTCGCACAAGATAAAATTCAAATTTTGTTAACTGGTGGAATAACGATAGCCAATATGGAGAATCTGGTAAAGCAAACCGATATTTATGATCTGCAAATTGGTAGAGGAGTACGCACACCGAATAATTCTTATAGTCCGGTCGATCCGGTGAAGGTTGCAGCAATTCGCACAAAACAGGTTATGCTCTTTGAAGAGTGGTTTTTAAAGAATTAATGATTTTAGCAATTTAAAACTCCAAAAGACACCAGGAATGAATTCTCTTATCTCAATCTTATAAATTTATGTTAGATTTAATGCAATATGTCCCTCCAAGATCTAATCAACGGTGAAATAGGGGTTAGCCTGGCAAAAAGCTTGGCAAAAGCTTTACCGGAAAAAGCCGGCTTCAAACTGGCTCATTCCGTTGCCAGGATTATCAGCCACCGAAAAAACACCTATATGGTACGCTGTACTCGGGCAAACCAATGGGTGCTCAGTGGAAAACAATTATCTGGTGAAGAGCTCGACCAACGTGTGAAGGATGTTTTTGATCATACCGCTTATTGTTTGTTCGACCTCTACCACAATATCGACGAGCCCAAAACACTTCTTGATAAAATGACGATCAGCCCCAAGTTAGGGGAAATCCTTACAAGCAGAAAAGACTGTGGGGAAGGCACAATCTATCTTACGCCACATCTGAGTAACTTCGATTTGGCAGGGCGTGCCATCACCTACAGCGGTCATCATTTACTCGTTCTCTCCTACCCCAATCCCAATAAGGGATACCAAATGCAAAACAAATTGCGCAAAGAATATGCGATTGAAGTAATGCCAATGTCGATTGAATCGCTGCGCTTGGGTAAACAACGCCTGCAAGAAGGGAAAGCCATTATCACTGGTCTCGACCGTCCTCTGGAAGAAAGTAAATATCATCCAAAATTTTTTGGTTTTCCTTCCATGGTTCCGGTAACTTATGTTAAACTTGCCCTCCAGACCCAATCACCTATTGTTGTTGTAGCTTGCATCGGCAATGAAAACGGAAGATATACGGCTGAAGCTTCTGATCTCATTTATTTGGATCATTATAACGATCCTGTACAAGAGATGGAACGAAATGCAGAAAAAGTGTTAAAACAAGCAGAGGTTTTTATAAGCGCGCACGCTAACCAGTGGTCGATGTTTTATCCGGTCTGGCCCTGGGCACTTGATGAAATGCCTCAATAGCCAAAATCTTTTCTCGGAATGAAAGGAATTGAAATGGACGAGCAAAAAACGGAACATGAGATTTCTGAGCATCAACGGATCAATGATATTTTGTTAGGACCTCTGGAAAGACCCGCTATCAAGTGGTTAGTGGCACATATGCCCGCCTGGGTTACCCCTGATCATTTAACTTTTTTGGGATTAATAGCAGCATTGGTGATCGGCGCCAGTTATTGGGCAACCCGCTTCAGCCCCAATTTCTTATGGTTGGCGAGCTTTGGATTTATACTCAATTGGTTTGGTGACAGCCTGGATGGAAATTTGGCGCGTTTTCGAAAAACAGAGCGTCCAAAATATGGTTATTATATTGATCACATCGTGGATACCATCAGTGAAATCACTATCTTTCTTGGACTTGGATTATCGCAATATGTAAATTTCAATTTGGCTGTCATGGGGTTAATCGGTTATTTATGCATGACCATTCAGGTTTACATCACAACCAATGTACGCGGTGTTTTCAAGATCTCGTATGGCAAACTGGGACCCACGGAAATCCGAGTGATCGCAATCTTAGCCAACACTTTTATTTTTTTCATGGGGAACCCAACCATTTCTCTACCTTTCGGAGAGTATGGCCTTTACAATATCATCGTAGCTGTAATTGTAATTCTTCTGTTCTCTATCTTCTTTATCACTGTTTTTCAAGAAGCACGATTATTGGATAAAGAGGATCGTAAAAAATGGAAAAAGAATCAATAAATCCTTAACCAAGCATTAACCTCCCCGCGAATTTCACGAAATTGAATTCGCGATATAATACAGTGGTTTTCTAAATCACATTCGTACAGGGAGTTTATGATGATTGTTACTACAAAAAAATTATTCGAAGCCGCTTATGGCAAATACGCTATTGGCGCATATAACATTAATAATCTCGAACAAACCATGGGATTGTTCCGCGGTAATTTGATGAGCAAAGCTCCATTTATCATTCAAATCAGTAAGGGTTCACGAGATTACACAGATAAAGAGATGCTGCAATCACTCATCATCGCAGCGGATAAAGTCTTCCCTGAAGCAGTATTCGCAGTTCATTTGGATCATGGGGATGAGGAAACCTGCTACGATTGCATTAACAGCGGTTTTTACAGTTCTGTCATGATTGATGCAAGCCATCTGAGTTTTGATGAAAACATTGCCACCACAAAACGAGTTGTTGAAGCTGCCCATGCCAAAGGGTTGGTGGTCGAAGCAGAACTCGGTCAATTGGGTGGCGTTGAAGAGCATATTCAAGTCAGTGAAGACGAAGCCAGATTAACCAATCCAGCCCAAGCCAAGGAATTTGTACAGCGTTCAGGTTGTGATTCACTGGCAGTTGCCATCGGCACCAGCCATGGTGCTTTCAAGTTTTCCGGCAGCCAATCGCTGCATTTCGATGTGCTGGCTGAGATTCAAAAACAGCTTCTGGGATTTCCCCTGGTTATGCACGGCAGCAGTTCTGTTCCGCAAGATGAGGTTGAGCGCATCAATAAAGCTGGTGGAAAAATTCAGGGTGCAAGGGGTGTGGATGCAAACCAATTTAAACGAGCCGCTGAATTGGGTGTGACCAAAATCAATATTGATACTGATGGTCGCCTGGTCTGGACGCGTGTTCATCGTGAATATTTCATGGAACATCCTGAAGTTTTCGATTTTCGTAAACCAGGTAAAGTATTCATGGATGAATATGCCAAATTCATCGCGAATAAAAATGAATTTCTCGGCAGCGCTGGAAATCTTGATGAGGTCAGGAAATTAGTAAGCTAATAACCTCAACGTAATTTTTACTTTTGAGATGAAAGGGACGCTTGCACTTTTTTTTGAAACGCGCCCCTTTTTCAATGATACAATCTCAAAAGGTCAACATGGTAGAAAATAGGTAATACATGGAAAATAAAAGTTTTTTAATTGATATGGATGGCGTATTGGTTCAAGGGAAAAAGATGATTCCCGGAGCTGATAAATTCATCCAAACACTGCGTGACAAAAACCGCAAATTTTTAATATTGACTAATAACAGTATCTATACACCCATTGATCTGGCTCACCGTCTGCAAACATCCGGAATTGAGGTCAGTCAGGATGAAATTTATACTTCGGCAATGGCTACAGCGAATTTCATGAAAACGCAAAAAGCTGGTGGAAATGCCTTTGTGATCGGGGAAAGTGGATTAAACCTGGCTGTTCACGATGCAGGTTTCATCCTCACGCCGGAAAACCCAGATTTTGTAGTGCTGGGGGAAACATTTGATTACAATTTGCGTCAAGTTACCAAAGCCATCCGCTTGATCATTGATGGAGCACATTTTCTTGCCACCAATCCTGACCCCACCGGCCCGAGTGATGAGGGAATCGTCCCAGCCTGCGGCGCCATGGCAAACCTCATCGAAAAAGCCAGTGGAAAAAGCCCATTTTTCTGTGGAAAGCCGAATCCATTCATGATGCGTTCAGCACTGAACTATTTAGGAGTTCATTCTGAAAATACCGTCATGATCGGTGATCGCATGGATACAGATATCATCGCCGGCTTGCAAAGTGGTATGGAAACGATTTTGGTATTATCAGGAGTGACCAGTCTCAAAGATATTGAAAATTTCCCCTATCGACCGAAAAAAATAGTTAAATCGATCAATGATATTGAAATATAGCGCCTGCATTGATGAATCAATTTTCGTCCGAGTCTTTTTGTGAAAGAAACTAATTTTTCAATTGAGTTTCAACCCATCGGCATTCGGTTGGTATATACCGAACCAATCACAATTCTGGATGCCGCCAGACAGGCTGGTATTGTTCTGAGAAGCGATTGTGGGGGAAAAGGATCATGCGGGAAATGCGCTGTTCAAATCACCGAAGGCAGCAGCAGCACACTCACCCATAATGAAGCTATTTTTCGTAAGGGGGGAATGCTGCAGCAAAATGAACGGCTGGCTTGTGAAACCATCATCAATGAAAATGTTAAAGTCTTCATTCCACCCAGTTCTTTTAACGCTTCCCAAATTTTGCAAACAGAAGGCACATTGCTGAATATACCGGTCCAATCTCCTATTCACATCGAATTCCTTCAAATGACCCAACCCACTCTTTCAGCTCCCAAGTCTGATCTTGAGAACATTCTGGAATCTCATACTGGTATCCATTTTGAGAACGATGACCAGGCATTGGATTTACTGAGAAGAATACCCTCGCAGATCAGATTAAATGGTTGGAAAGCATACGCTATCTGTAATCGAGATGTGATTCTGAATATCACTTCGGAAGAACCCAAGAGAACATTGGGGCTGGCAGTGGATATCGGTTCGACCAAGATCGCCTGTTATTTGATGGACTTATCTTCAGGGAACACACTGGCGGTAAAGGGTGTTCCCAACCCTCAAATCGCTTATGGTGAAGATATCATCGCCCGTCTGAGCTATGCCATGCAGGGAGCGGAGCAGGAAATGCGCCTGCATACCATCATGATCGATGCGATCAACCAGGCCATTGAGAGTTTATTAGAAATCACTTCCTCACAAATTCAAGAAATTGTAGATTTTTGTGTTGTGGGAAATACCACCATGCACCATTTCTTTCTTAATGTACCATCCCGATACCTGGCTACATCTCCATTTACCCCGATCATAAAGAAAGAAATGAACATTACCACTGAAAAGCTCAGTTTGCACGGTATGCCTGGCAGCCAAATTTTTATTCCCGGTCCGATCGCCGGGTTTGTCGGATCTGATCACCTGGCATTTCTATTAGCTACCGGATTTGGAGACGACAATGCAATACGGCTGGGAATTGATATTGGCACCAACACAGAAATTGCGCTGCAAAAAGGAAGAAATATCGTTAGCTGTTCCACTGCCTCCGGACCAGCTTTTGAAGGAGCACATATTCATTTTGGAATGCGCGCATCCACCGGTGCGATCGAGCATGTGTCCATCAACCAGGGAGGCATCGCAAAATGCAAAGTTATTGGGGATGGCGAAGCGATAGGTATCTGCGGATCTGGAATTCTGGATGCAATCTCGGAAATGAAAAAAGTAAAAATTCTAAACCAACGCGGTCGTCTTGATCTGGAGAATCCGAGAGTGAAGATCAATGAGGACCAAATTCGAGTGTATCCTCTCCTTTCCGCAACGGAAACGCAGCGAGAAATCACGCTTTCGCAAAGCGATATTGACCAAATATTACTGGCAAAGGGCGCCATTCGCAGCGGAATTGCCATTCTAATGGATTACTTGAAAGTCGAAGCACAAGAAATTGAAGAGGTGCTCATTGCAGGCGCATTTGGATCGTATCTAAATCCGTACCACGCCATTCAAATTGGTATGCTCCCGCAAATTGACCTCTCCAGAATCAAAGCTGTTGGCAATGCGGCGGGCGCAGGCGCCAGACTCATGCTGCTGTCGGAATCGATGCGCCAGAAAGCATTGGGACTTTCAACAAGGATCAAGCATTTGGAATTAAATACGTATCCCGATTTTGAAATGTTCTTCGCGAACGGGATACGTTTCTAATTTTTTATATATCAAGCAATGATCGGATCAAATAAAAGCACAGCCGTGGCAACACAGATAATGGCCATCAGCGCATACGAAAAATAATTCTGCCATTTCTTATTCACATATGTACCAAGCAGATCTTTATTATTTGCCAGTTTCAACATCAATACCAAGATCACAGGCAACAAGATCGCGTTGATCGCCTGGGTTGTCCACATTAATTTAAAAAGAGGTAGATCAGGGATGAGAACAATCAACCCACTGATGATGATCACACCTCCCAATAAACCATAGAATAAAGGAGCGTCTTTGCGTTCATTATCCAATCCCCGCTCCCACCCAAAAGCTTCTGCAATCGGATACACTGTTGAAAGGGGAAGTACCATGGCAGCCAGAATGGAAGCTCCAATGAAACCGATCGAGAACAACACTTTTGCCCATTCCCCGGCTAAAGGAGCAAGCGCCAGTGCGGCTTGTTCCGCTTCTTCGACAACAATTCCATTTTTAAATAAAGTTGCTGCAGTTGTGATAATGATGAAAGCAGAAATGATATTTCCCCAGACTGCTCCAAAAATAACATCGATCCTGGTCATGGGATATTCTTCCACTTTAACTCCTTTGTCAACAATGGTGGCTTGCATATAGAAAATTCCCCAGGGGGTGATCGTTGTACCAATGGTTGCCAACAGAGCCATTAAATAATCACCATCTAATGAAGTGACTTTGGGTATAAAAGCGGCTTTTGCAATTTCGCCCCAGTCGGGTTTCAGTATGATAGCTGCAATCACATAACTGAGTGCAGCCATGCATAATATGATCAATATTTTTTCAATTCCCTTATAGGATCCTTTCATGATCAACAAGAACAGAACAAAAACAACGATAGGGATCACAATATAGCGGCTAAGGCCAAGTAATTCAGCACCTGCAGCAATACCGGCAAACTGTGAAATTGTTGTCCCTAAATTAGCAACCATTAAGCAGAGCATGGCAAAGACGGTAATTTTCACCCCAAATTTTTCTCGTATGAGATCGGCCATTCCCTTACCGGTAACCGTCCCCATGCGAGCAGCCATTTCCTGTACAATCACTTCACCAAAGGTTACCACAACCAGCAACCATAGAAAATTGTAGCCGTAACGTGAGCCAGCCATGGAATAGGTCGCAATTCCTGAGGCGTCATTATCCGCTGAAGCGGTGATGAGCCCCGGACCCAGCATTGTTAACATCAGCCAGACCTTCTGAAAAAATTTAAATTTGATGTTAAGTTTTTTCATTTTATGTCCTAGAAGAAACGCGGTAAGCGTTTTTTATATGCTGTTGGTAAGACCGCATCCAGGGCATCGTCCAGAGTAACAATCCCTTGCATTACACCCGTCTTATTATCGACAACCGGAATTGAAAGTAGATTATATTTTGCTACTAAGTAAGCAGTTTCTTCTTGAGAAGAGTATGGCAACACGGAAATGGGATCCTTATCCATCAGGGATTCCACTTCAATGGTTGGGGCAGCCATTATCAAATCACGCAAGTAAATCATGCCTACCAGACACTCTTTTTCATCCAAAACATAGATGTAATACATATCTTCGACTTCCTGCGCATCTTCGGATGAACGTAAAAACGCCATGGCTTTATCTACAGTCAATCCCCGTGGGATCCAGGCGAATTCAGTTGTCATGATGCCACCAGCTGAATCTGATGGATAATCGAGCAAAGTTCGGATATCATCCGCTTCGTCCTTTTCCATCAGATCAAGCAACACTGTGCTTTTTTCATGGGGCAAACTTGCGATAAGGTCAGCAGCTTCATCGGGATCCATTTCTTCAAGGATATCCGCTGCACGTTCAGAACCCATTCTTGAGAGTGCATCAATTTGAAAGCGTGCCGGACTCTCTTCGAGCGTATCAGCCAGAATTTCATCTCCCATTTTTTGCAGTAATGATTGACCTGTCGGGCGATCAAGATCATTTAAAATACTTGCGATATCGGCCGGAGGTAATTTACTGATCTTTTCTTGTGAGGTCTTTAGCCGTAGTGGGTCTTTTTCTTCAACATAAGCCACATCTTTCCATGAAATAACACCCTCAGTTTTAGGATTCTTTGATAACTTTCTAAAGAGTTCAGTCATCTTTTTCAAGCCTAGACGGCGCATTAAACCAGCGTTTCCAACATCCACACCCGTTACATAATAAGCATCTTTCGTAAAGGCGATCTGGATATCATTGACACGCACAACCCGTTTTCCTTCCACATCCACAATTTGATGATCCAGTACCTGCTTTTTTAGATATAGTTCATTTCCTTTTGGAACATACACAGTGATTTCAATAACCGGTTTACTGATCGTAACATTGGGGAATAGACTGCTGATTGATTCAGATGAGACCAACTTGATATGTCCGTTTTTCTCTTTTATTTCAACTGCAACAATTTGATGAAAAACCTTCTCATCAAAACCAGTCAGAATATCTCTGCACTTTCCAATTTCTTTTCCCCAACGATCCCATACTTTTTTGTCGAGAATTTCGCTTAGATAGAACATCTCTTCTCCTTTCCATCCCATAATATCTATTATTTTCGCAATCCATAGTTATCAGGGATGAAATTGGCAAGATACTATTCTTGCCAATTAGTCCAATTTTTCTGCAATCATTCTTTTTCCTTTACAACCAATTTATCCGTCGGAAGAAAACAATCACGAGAATCATGATTATCAGTGAAATCCCCGTAACAATGGTAAAAGCATTGGGGTGACTTTCAAAAGGTAAGGCAATATTCATACCAAAAAAGCTAGAAACAATGGTTGGTAAACTCAAGATGATCGTCCAAGCAGTCATGATCTTGAAGATAATATTTTGATTATTCTGGATAATTGACGCATACGCATCCATCATCTGGCTGAGTAAGTTTCCTGCAATCCCAGTCATTTCAATAGCCTGCTGGTTTTCAATGATGACATCTTCCAGCAAATCAGAATCATCCGGAAAAATAGTGAAAAATTTATTGCGCTGCAGGCGCTCGAACATTAATTCGTTCGAACGAAGAGCAGTTGAGAAATATTCCAAGCATTTTTGGTATTTCAACAGTTCGAGCACTTCTTTATTTCGGATAGATCGCTGCAGTTCATCTTCAATCTGATCAATTTTCTTCTGAATACTGCGCAGATAGGTTAAGAAATAAGTAGCATTTGCGAGCATAATTTGAAGGATGAAGCGATTTCGTTTGAGTGTTGAAAAGTATTTTCCCTTTTTTGTAAGAATGCTATTTATTAAATCATTTTCGTAACGACAGATGGTAATAATATTTTGATCATTGAAAATAATACCTAGAGGGATCGCTATATAGGGGATATCTTCTTCCCAGCTTCGAAAGTATGGGATACGCAGTAAGATAAGGGTATACCCATCATCTTTTTCAGTCCGCGAGCGTTCGTCCAAATCCAACGGATAGGTAATAAAATCGTTAGGGATTCCAAGAGACAGTAATTGCGTTATTTCCTTCTTGTCCGGATTGACGACGTTAATCCATGCGCCGTCTGTGATTTGTTCGATCGGGACAAGCATCTCATTTTTTGTCTGTAAAATTTTGATCATCGGTTACCTCCACAGTAGATTGTTCCCGATCCAATTAAAAAACTCTCAGCTTTTTCATGCGAGATAGGCTGAGAGCTTGTTCTTATACAGACAAAGCAATCACAGGATGTGGATGCTGTTTACAGCAACACACCTCCCACCAAAACTATTTCGCATAAAAAATATGTTAAGTTACGTCTAGGGTCAGGATCCAGATCGTAAGATTTTTCTTCTTGCATTTTTCCTTTTCTTTCCTTAAATAGATACAACCTTTAGTTTACACCCTACAGAAGACACAGTCAAGAAATTGGCTCCTTTTGAAATTTCTATTTAATATGGAATAAAAAGAGCTCCCTTCAAATGAATTGGAGCTCCCGTAGAGACCAAAATAGTCTATTTCTTTCCCAAATTTCGGATCGATCCCATCATCGCCACACTTTGTTTCACTTGAGGTTCTCCATAATACTCGATCGTGCCAACTCCAGTGATGGCAGCATCAATTTCTTTTGTAACCCAGAGCCGAGCACTGCCTACACCCGTCAGGCTAATGCGCGTTTTTTCACTCTCCAGGTCATCCGCAACATAACTTCCTGCGCCGGTCAGATTTACAGATTGCTCTCTTGTTTTTCCCTGAAGAGAAAGCTTCCCTGCTCCGGGTAAATTGGATTGAATCACATCAAATAGAATACTCTCAAACTCTACATTCGAAGCGCCACTCAGGTTCAAGTGTAATTCTTTCCCTTTAAAACCCACTGCTTCTATCTTACAACTGCCGGTTACATCCAGGGCATCCAACTGTTGCATGGTGATATAGAAGTTGATTCCATGGGTTGAGAGGAAATCCAAACCGGCAGATAGCTTTTCAAGCCAATCGTGCCCAATATCAATGATCAAACAACCATTGATCACATCCGTTTTTATTCTGCTCAAGATATGTTCTTCAGCTTCAATCGTTACTTCTTGTTTGGAACTCTGTTTCAACTCGATCTTTCCGATCCCCTTGACTGCAACCGAATGGAATTCTCCTAATTCTCGGGTTTCTTCTTTCAACTCAGCCATTTTTTCTCCTGTTTTGTTCGATATTAGTATACATTCGGTATACGAATTTTTTAGCATGGAGTTGTAATAAAAAAGACGCAGTTTTCACTGCGCCAAATGAATGTAATTATTTACCATTATTCGTTGATTAATATTATTTATACTCAGTCTATCTTTCCTGAGCACATACGCAACATCTCACGTGCAGTACCATCATCAATAACCAATACATTAAATTGATGCGCTTTTAAGCAAGCCAGAAATACATGTGCCTTTAGTGGGTTAGCACCGATGCCAATGGACCATCTGGCATTGCGAAGTACTGATAGTGGAGCACCGATGAGTCGCTGATTAAATAGGTCATCGATCGGGATCCCATCTTCATCGATCATGCGTGATAAGGAATGCCCAATAGCACCTTTTGATTGGAAAATTGCCCGATCTTCTTTTCGGTAATAACCAGCACGCTCTAAACTAGAAAGGTTATCCATTAATGAACCAACGCTGGAAATAATAATCTCAGCTTCATCTGCTCTTTGAATTGTCTCGTGGATATGTTTTTCATTCATCAAGTGTTGTGCAATTTCAGCAGTTTCAACAACAGCAGGTGCTTGCAGATAACGATAAGTGCCACCAAGAACTCGCGCCATTTTTTGAGCCAATTCCGGTCCATCAATTGCCGGATCGCCAAAACCAAGTCCACCCATTAATTGAATTACTTCAATATTTTCATAATTGAAATTATATTCTGAGAGTTCACGCACCAAGTAAGAGAGTGTTACGCCAAAACTAATTCCAATGGTTAAATTATCATGTAATATTTGCGAAAGAAATTCAGCTGCGGCAAAACCGACATTGATAAACGATTGTTCATTACTCATTCCACCAGAAACAACAATAGCTTCTTTGAGATTAAATACATGTTTAATTTTTTCTGCGAGAGAAGGAAACTTTTCAACGGGTCGCTTAATATAGATACGAACAATTCCCGATTCAATTGCTTCTGCCAAAAGACGTGATACAGTAGATCTTGAACAATCCAAGGCTTTAGCAATTTCAAATTGGCTCAATCGCTGCTCATAATACATTTCTGCAGCTCGAATCATATTTGTCTCTTTTGAACTCAATCGCAAAATATCCTCCGCTTTTTTCTTCTGATCAGGATTGAAAGAATTCTATCAACAATTCACGTATTTGCCATACCTCAGTCGATGAACGGGTAGCATCAATATTCCTTGTTTCACTGCAGAACATTGCCATATCGCGCAGTGCCTCCATATGTTCTTCTTTATTTGGAGCAGCAAAACAAAAGATTATATCTACTGGATCATTTTCTGGCACATCGAATTCGACAGGTTTTTTTAATGTAATGAGAGAAAAACATGTTTTCAAAACACCCATATCTGGTCCAGCATGTCCCAAAGCAAGCCCAGGGGCGATCACCACATAAGGACCTAATTCCTTAACAGTATTAATTATTGCATCCAAATAACGTGGTTCAACGCCATCGTCATCAATTAATAGTTGACCTCCTTGCCGCAATGCTTCTTCCCAATTGTTGGCAGAAACTTTTAAACGGATCATCTTTTCTTTGAGAAGATCAATCAATGATGCCATTTTTCATTAATCCTTTTTCATTCAATTTCTGTTTATAAAAAGGGGCTCCATGGAACAAGTAAATCACAATCATGGAGCTCCTTTTTTGTTCATGCTGAAATATTAAGTTACTTCAGCTCTACCACAAATTAAAACTATACTCCGTAAGGAGGAACCGGTAATCCGAATAGATTGCCGATGAAACGGAGTACAACAGTAATGGCAGGCCAGATTGTCGCCCAGTCAAAGTTGCCCATCCATCCGCCGACTAAACCAGACATCGGAACCATCAAGGCAGAACCTAAGACTTGAATGACACCAGTGATGAAGCAGAAGAAAATAACTGCTTTCCAACCACCAAATTTGTTAGCGAATACGCCAATTGGGCCACCATCAAAGAACAGCGGTACGAAACCGGCAATAATGAAAACAGGTGACTTGAATACGATCAAGCCAATGATCGCGACAAGCTCGCCAACCGTGGTGATCAAGAATCCAAGGATCCAAGCATTGGGAGAGAATGGGAAGAGAGCGGGGCAATCAACACCAACTACTGCATTCTTGAGCAACTTTTCAGAAATTCCTTTGAAGGAATTGGCAATTTCGGCAACGAACAAGCGCACACCTGTTAAGATAACAGTAATGTAAACAGAGAAAGAAGTTGCAGTCAAGAAAATATAGAGAAGCCAGTTTGTACCAGCGGCCATTTCAGTCACTGCTGGAATTCCCATTGCGATCATGATGGCAAAGATGAAGACAAACATAATAACTGTTGTCGCAATAATATTGTCATCAAGAATCGCCAGCCAGCTGGGTAATTCAATTTTCTCAAGATCGTCTTTTTTTGGATCACCAAACAAATGCGCAAATTTAGATGTAATCCAATCCATCAGCATTTGTTGATGGCCAATTGTAAATCCAGCGTTGTTTGTAACAGCAGCGGTAGGTTTGATCAATGCATGAGAACCTATCGTCCAATAGAGGCCTACCAGAGCACCAGCGATGAGGATCGAGGGAAGAAGGGGTAATCCAAGGGTGTATACAACGATCCAGGTGGCAATTGCAGACTGTTGGAACATGATGTGACCAGTCAAGAATACACTACGGAAAGCACCGATCGCGACGAGAAAGATATTTACAGCAAGGGCGATCAAAATTACATATCCGACCCAAGACTGTCGATCTCCAAGTGCTTCGAGAGCCATCGGGAATCCAACATACCCATCAATGATTGTTCCTTGAATACCAAAGCGTTCGGAAAGAGCAAGCATTATGGGGCGGAAGGTGTTGATCAGTTGACCTGATCCTAACTGTAAGATCATGATGCCAACCGTCGTTTTGATTGCGCCTGACACAACTGTTGTCCATGGGCGTTTCAAGAACATATACCCGATGGCAACGATGATGGCCAATAGCAACTGGGGTTTAACAATAATTTGATTAAAAAACACATCCCAAATAGTATATAGAACTTGCATTTCAATCTCCTTTCAATTCATCAACTCTATCAATAAAATTTTTCATCCTAACAAAAATAATGAATGTTTTTTCACCTCCTTTTTCATTCTGAAAGATTTGCAACAAAACTCTTGAGCTTCTCTGTAAGCTCAATTTTGTCCAGAATATTCGTGCAAAGAATTACAGGTTTTCCTTCTGGAATAGCATTTTCAATAGCCTTAAAAAAAGTTGTGCTCGTTATTACAACATCAGCGAATGGCATCATACCTGCTGCCTGTGCTACACTCGTTGATTCCACAATTCCACGTACTTTCAGGTCAGCCAGGACGGATTCAACATTCATTTTCACAATCATACTGCTGCCTAATCCATGTCCACACACTACCAGCATTTTTAATGATCTTGCCATTCAATTACTCCTCGGTGATTTTTTAAAAATATTATCTCATGCTTGATTATGCAAATAATTTCATGTTATGCGTAATATTTTATCAATATATCATTATTTCATATGAAAGTCAATTATATCAATCTTTGACTTAAGATTATAATAAAGACAGATTGCATTAATTTTAGGAGGTATGTGATTATGAAAAATCCAATTTTATATTCAACAATGACCTGGCTTGAGTTTGTCGATTATGTCAAGCAAAAACCTTGCGCATTATTACCCATTGGATCCGAAGAGCAGCATGGTCCTCATATGCCGATGAGCACAGATTCGATCATGGCGCAATATTTTGCCGAAGAAATTTCGAAACAAACAGGAATTCTAGTATTACCGCGCATTTCATACAGCACACTCTTTTCTTTACGGCGCTTTCCTGGCACACTTTATGTAGAAGAGGAGACATTCGTTCAGCAACTTCTTGATCTTGCAAAAGCTCTTTCAAGCCATGGGATTGATTACGTATATCTGATTTTAGGGCATCATGGAGCAATGAATTCATGTAAATCTGCAGAGCGTAAACTTGTGGCTCAGAATTCCAAGTTGCGCTTTTTTGTTTTAGCATTTCCTGGTATTAAAGAAGCCATCCAAGAACACTGTACCTCTAAGAGATGGATCAAGGATCTCTTCCATGCAGAAGAGGTGGAAACATCCATGCTCCTGGCTGTACGTCCAGATCTGGTACATATGGATAAAGCTGTTTGTGAATATCCAGAAATCAATCCCTTTTATGGCAATGTATCAGGTTATTGGAATGAGACTTGTAAAAGCGGGGTCTTTGGTGATGCCACAGTCGCGTCGGCAGAAAAGGGACAAAAGATCATCAATGCAGTTCTCAAACAATCTGTTCGTTTGATCATTGATCATCAAGCAAGCCTTGTAAAGTAAGTGCAGCTAAATCATCTATCTTGGTGTTACTGATTTGCCTAATAGGGATTCAAAAGCTCGCTGAATAATACGAGCTTTTGAATCAACATACATTTCAATAAATTTTCTATTTCAAACAAATAATTGTTACTAAAATCTTGATATACAGTGAAAAAGTATAATTCCGGATAAATAGACTATATTTCATTCTATGAAATATATTTCTTATGATATAATATTTTCATTCTTAGACAATTATTCTATTTATTGTTATTTACCACAATATAGAATATTGAACTTACTTATTAGGTAGATCAAAAAAAGGAGAGACGATATGGCAATTGTTAGAACAGTGTTAGGAGATGTGGACGCCAAAGAGTTGGGAATCGTTGATGCCCATGATCACCTCATCCGAACAGGTGGTTTAGAGATTATGAAGAATGGAGAAGATTGGCGTCTCAATAATGTCGAGAAATCAATCAATGAAACTCGACTTTTTGCAAAAGCGGGTGGCAAAACCATTGTGGATATGAACCCCATCAGTAATGGTCGTGACATCAGAATGCTGGTGCAGATCGCAAAAGCAGTGCCTGAAGTTCATATAATGGCTTGCACAGGTTTTCATGAAGGTCGCATTTATGATAATGTCATTCACTGGTCTGCAACTTATGAGATTAACCGCATCGCTGATCTGTTAGTTGCCGATATTGAAGAAGGCATTGACATTTACGATTATAACGGTCCCTATGTAGAGCGAAGTTCGGCGAAAGCCAGCTGTATTAAAATCGGAACAGCCTATGGTTTAGTTACACCTATTGAAGAAAAACTAATGAAAGCCGCTGCCATTGCTCAAAAAGAAACCGGTGTTTGCATTAACACTCACACCTCTGGTGGCACGATGGCTTATGAACAGGCAGAACGGTTGATCAGTTACGGCGTGAAACCCGAAAAAATCGTGCTCGGTCATGTTCAACGAAATCCCGATATGTGGTACCACAAAAAGATCGCTGGCATGGGCGTCAATTTCATGTATGATGGATCCTACCGTATCAAATATTTACCCGATAGCTCTCGAGCAATGCTCATTAAAGAGATGATCAAAGCCGGATATCAAAAACATATTTGCCTCGGAACAGATGCAGGACGCTGCACCTATCATAAATCCTGGGGGGGTGGAACCGGCATAGATTATGACGAAACCGTTTTCATGCCTCGCTTGCGCGAAGAAGGTGTATCAGAAGAAGCCATTCAGGATATCTACGTAAACAATCCCGCCCGTTATTTCTCCATTGAAAAATAAACTGTGCTGCGAAATCTCCTCTCTCAAGGGGAGATTTCTTTTTTCTCATTGAAAGGACATTATGACCTGGTTTAACGAAGTTTTCCATAAAGAAAAAGTAATCATTGCCTCCATGTATCTGCCCTCATTACCGGGCAGCTCTGATTATCAAAAAGGAACCTCTCTTTCAAAAATTATCGATTACACCCATTCAGAATTGAAAGCTCTTGAAGATGGGGGAATGGATGGAGTGAATATCGGCAATCAGCAAGACTGGCCTTATCAAGTGGGTGTTGGACCAGAAACTCCCGCACTGATCAGCAAGATCTTGTGTGAAGCAACCCGGGGCTTGAATATTCCGATCGGAATTTCCATCTTTTGGGATGATCTGGCTGCCATTGCCATCGCCAAAGCGATAGGCGCAAAATTTGTACGCGGTGTTTTCCGCGGTTCTTATGCAGGTGAAATGGGTTTGATGAATTTGAATTCTGCTGATGCCATCCGATTTCGAAAATTGATCGATGCAGAAGATGTGAAATTAATGTTCATGCTTCGCCCGATCCTTTGTAAAGCAACCACTGATCGCGGTTTACTGGCTGAAGTTAAAGACGCTCTATGGGCTTCAAAACCGGATGCTTTTGCATTGTGCGGCCCGATCCCGGGTGAGTCACCAACCATGGAAGAATTAAAAATCGTGAAAGAAGCCAGCAAGATCTGCCCCGTGATCATCAATAATGGCACCACGCCAGAAAACATTGGGGAGGTTTTATCTTATGGCGATGGTGCAGTAGTTGCGACTCATTTGCGGAAAGATAAAAAAGCCTCCAATCCATTCGATCGTGATAAAGTGCGCGAGTTTATGGACATTGTCGAAAAGAATCGTTAAGCATCTTTTTTTTGACAGCGAAGATCTCTCAATGAATGACCATCCAAAGAATTTAATTGGAATTTATGAGAAGGGTCTGCCCTACTCTGCTACCTGGGCAGAACGGCTTTGCATGGCAAAGAAAATCGGTTTCGATTATGTTGAACTTTCCATCGATGAGGATGAAAACAGGATCCAACGTTTGGATTGGTCAACCACTCAAAAGCGGGATCTTCTCGCAATATCACAGGATATTAATATTCCCTTTCGCAGCATGAGCTTAAGCGCCCATCGTAAATATCCCCTCGGCAGTGCCGATCCGCAAACACGCTGCAAAGCGAAGGATATGTTCGCCAAAGCGGTTGATCTGGCAAGTGAGCTAAATATTCGGATTCTACAGATAATGGGATACTGGGTTTTTTATGAACCGATCCGATCAGAATCCAGAGATTTCTTCTTGGACGGTTTACGCTGGGGAACGGAAAAAGCAGCCAAACAGGCAATTATGTTGGGCTTGGAAAATGTGGAGAGTCGAGAACATATCAGTTCGATCACGCAAGCGATGGAGTATGTGCAAGCCATCAACTCTCCCTGGTTTCAACTGTATTCTGATTTTGCCAATTTGTATGCATTGAATTATGACGTACCAATAGAACTTAAGAAGGGGAAGGGGCATTTCATTGCCATGCATGTCAAAGATGCCAAACCCAATCAAGTGCGCCGCATCCCATTTGGTGAAGGCAGTGTGAATTTTCTGGAGTCTTTCAACACACTGGCAGAATTAGATTTTCATGGTCCATTCCTCATCGAAATGTGGAATGATAATGCTCCGGAATCAGAGCAAATCATTAAAACAGCTTTTCAGAAAACACGTTCTTTTCTGGAGAAGAGCAAATATAAAAATTAATAGAAACAAGAAGCGTTTTTGAAAAAGTCGGCTTACGAATGTATTCCAGATATCGTTAAAATGCAGTCACCCATGCGCCTAAAACACAGAAAAAAGAAGCACAGAAAAAACACCTTACTGGGATTTTTGTTCGTTCAAGAAATTTAGCAGAAGCAATATAGTATATTGGGTAAGAATTGAGCAGGTCTCCTGCCCGGGTTTGCCAACCCAATGTGTTCTTAAATCTTCACAAATTACATAATCAAAATTATTTCGGAATTCCGTAAAGAATTCAGCAGCAATATTCTTACAGACCATGCCATCCTCGGCATTATCCAACCTGCCATACATGCCGCCGATCACCATGATCCCACCGACCAAAGCTCCACATAACCCGGCATGAGTACTTCCAATACCATCCGCAAAAGGCGTAGCTAATTTCAGCATGGAATTCGTAATTTTCTGCGGAAATACCTGCCCCCCTGCCCATAGAACTGCTTCGGAACAGCTATAACCGTTGTTCATTCTTGCAGCAGCTTGTTCGGCGACTAGATTTGGATTCATTATAAAGTCTATCGATCCTCCCAAATCAGCATCCGGGTAAATTAATCCTTTTCGGAGTCAGTGCTTTGATTTCCACCCTTTAAAGCCAAGATTAAATCGCGCCGTTTCAATGCACGCTTGCGATCGATCTCGACCATCTCTGCTTTCTCATCTGCCATTTTCAATAAAGCCTGCACCCATGCACCGCTTTTCACTGGTTGGTGACGCACGCGCCAGCGCTCAACCCATACTGGCAACTGGTCAGAGTTGGTCACCCGGCGATGTTTCACCACCTTGGTAACGCCCTGTGACTCTATCGTGACTTCATATTCTTCATACTGTGCTTCCACCGGGCATATTTGCACACAGGCACCACATTTGATGCAGTAGTAATCTGCCAGTATAAGTTCACCGGCTTCATTAACATGCAGCGCCCGGGTGGGACAAATATCGGCACAAGCCAGGCAGCCCTCAACACAAAATTCATTTTTTAAAGTAACACTGCCCTGCCAGGGTTGAACCACATGAAAAGCGCCATCGCTGGCAATTTCACACTGCCGGCAGCGGATGCAGTGTGCATCATCTACTTCGAGTGTCTTCTTTTCATTATTTTCGCTGATCACATCTGTTGGGCAATTCTCGATGACAAAGTCTTTCTTTGCCCAATTAAATATCACCGGATCGAATGTGGTGCTTTGTTCGAAAACCGGAAAGGCTTCATATTTAATAACCGGGTTTTCAGGTTGTCCGTTGATCAACATT
>DHHD01000087.1:31441-73916 GCA_002403105.1 Anaerolineaceae bacterium UBA4781
ACTAGTGGACCCATCTGGCAGCCCACGCAGCGTTCCAGATCCCACCGCATCACATAATGCCGGGTGACCATGGCACGTTCCAACACCATCTCTTTATCTGTTCGTGTCTTTTGAGTTAATCCACGCGTCGACATCCACTCTCCTATATTTCGTTCGGCAATTCTTGCAGTTCTTTTAATGTAAAGACCGGACCATCTTTGCAAACATATTTATGGCCGATATTGCAGCGTCCACAGTGCCCAACTCCACATTTCATCCTTTTTTCAAGAGAGGTATAAATACGTTCCGGTGGAAAAGCCAGTTTCGTCAAAATTGGTAAGGTGAATTTGGTCATCACCGGAGGACCACAAAGAACCGCTACGGTATTATCCGGTTTGGGTGCCATTTCTTCCAAAACCGCAGGTACAAAACCGATGTGATATTTCCAATTATCTTCCGGCACATCAATCGCTTGATGAACCACAATGTCATTGCGGTTGTGCCATTCCTCAATAACAGGTTTGTACAAACACAAACCAGAATTACGTGTTCCATACAATGCGGTGATCTCAGCATAATCAGCACGATGAGAAGGGTGCAGGATGTGTTTGGTCATGGCGTACAGGGTGGAAAATGCACACCCGCCGCCGATCACCAGTATATTCATCCCTTTCCATTTATCCAAAGGAAATCCATTGCCCAATGGACCGCGCATACCGATGGGATCACCAACATGCATCGCATGGATAGCAGAAGTGAATTTACCCAACTTTTGTACCGTAAAGCGCACAAAATCCCCTTCCCAGGCAGCCGAAGCGATACCAATGGGCGCTTCTCCTTTTCCAAAAATGGAAAGTTGACAGAATTGACCGGGATTATATTTCACAAAGAAATCCTTGCGATCTGCTTCACGGTCAAAGGTTAATTCAAATGATTTCAGAGTGGTATCGGTGGTTTCGATGACAATTCGTTCAATATGCATCGGAAATGGTTCATAGCAATTTTTCATTTTTTCATTCCCTCAAATTCCCGATGGAGTGCTTTTTCTGCAATCTCTCGAATATCGATGTTGACCGGGCAATATTTCACACAGCGCCCGCAACCAGTGCAGCCGATCTCGTCGATCAGGTCAACCCAGTAAGCGAACTTATGCATAATACGCTGCCGGGTACGTTCCACTTTGGTAGGGCGCGGATTATGACCGGATGCTTCGAGCGAATATGTTCGGAACATACAGGTATCCCAGTTGCGCACACGCTCTTTTCTAACGGTTTCATCCACAATATCAAAGCAGAAGCAGGATGGGCATAAAAAGGTGCAAACACCGCAGCCCAAACATGATTGTGAAACATCTTTCCAAAATTCCGTTTCAAAGCTCGCCATCAGAGCATTATGCAGCTCCTGCTTTGGTAATAAAACCGGCATGCGTCCTACAACTTTCTTGGTCAATTTTTTCACTGCTTGAAGCTGTGTGTCTTCTGCATCCGGTAACTCTTTGCACAGGGAAATGCCCTTCTCGGTGAGCACATACACACAATAGTCTTCACCCATTTCAACGAGCAGCACATCTGAATCTGCAGTGTTAAAAGGAGAACCACCTACTGCTGTACAGAAGCAGGTTTCTTCAGGAGCGATACAAGCTTTAGAAATGACGATCGCCGACTCTCGCTTTTGCTTCCAATACAGATCAGGGTTTTCGACATCCACCAGAGCATGTTCCAATAACTGCATGGCATGTGCATCGCACGGGCGTATCCCGAAGAGTATCTTTTCTTTTTCTGTATTTTCAACGCTGTGCAAAATGCCATCATATTTCATCAACACTTCCGATTGCGGTAGAAAAAGCGACTTGGCTGGATAACGTGTGTTGGAATATCCATCCACAACGATTCTGGCAGGTTCCTTCACCATTTGAAAAGCCAATTCATGATCATTATCTATGGGTGCATATACCAGATAGTGCTTCGTCCATGCAGTCAGCAGTTTTTTAAGCTCTTTCTTTGAGATCCATTTAGCCTGCATGGCTGCCCTCCGGTCCCACGCCGAATTTTTCGTTGTCCTCACCCAAGGCAAGGAAAGGCGGCATCAACGCCGGATCCAAACCCGGCTCGAAATCATATTCCTTGAACATATCTTGGTTTAACAAATCGGTCAGATAGGTCATTTTTATATTCATCGGGCAAGCTCGTTCGCACGCGCCACAGCTCACACACCTTCCGGTTTGGTGGAAAGCACGGATGATATGCCAGGCTTGCTGCCCGGCTGGATCAATAGTGCTATCGACCCACTGTGGGCGTGAATGATTCACAAAACATTCTTCACAATAACACATCGGGCAAGCTTCCCGGCAGGCATAACAGCGAATACAGCGTTCGGCTTCTTTGGTAAATTCCTGGTAGCGTTCTTTCAACGACAGACTGCGGAAAGATTCCAAATAAGATTTATCAAAAGTTCTCTCTTCAAACAAACCGGCTTCATCAATGATCATATCCGCATTCACAGGTAGCGGATGATTGCAGTGTAAACAAGCGTTGTGGAGAATTTCGCTGCGTTGAAAAGTTTTTTCTCCACTTTTCAACGTAACATGCACTTGATCCCCTTCTTCTTGAATTGCAAGCACAGGGTCCTGCTCATGCTGCTGTATTTTTTGGAGATCCAGAATCCCGATGCAAGGTACACCGATCAGATACAGGTTTTCACGAGCATGACGATTTTCGAGCACCAGGGTTTGAACAGCCCGGCTTTCACAGCCCCTGACAACGATTGCGGTTCTTTCATCTTTCGGGCGATGGTTCAGGTAAACCGCCAGGTTGTTACTGCACAGCCCATTCAGCTCCAACTGCTCCACATCTTCTGCATGTTGGATAAAGCAAGGCTGCATCTTGTAAGGCAGCGTGCCTTTTGTAAAACCGATCACCACATCCACCACTCCCTCTTGAAGCAGACGTTTGGCTTCAGCCTGTATTTTTTGGTCACGAGTGGTAGGCATTAAGCTTTCTCCTGACTGAATGTGCGCGTTTTCAAATGTGGTTGAGCCCCTAATTTTTCAAGATTTTTCTCAAATTCAGTTAACAAAGATTGGATAACACCGCGCTCATCAATATTCATCCAATGAAAAACAAAACGATCCTGCGAGTATCCGAGTAGATTCAAAAAATTACAAAATTCACTCAGAGTTCGTCTGGCATGCAAATTACCTTCTTTATAATGACATTTTTCAGGCATGCAACCGCACACCATAATGCCATCCGCTCCACCCTGTACCGCATTCAAAATGTATAGTGGATCAATTCGACCGGAGCAAGATACCTTGATCAATTTAACATTCTCTGGTAATTCAGTTTCAACCCAGTATTGATCCATACTGGAAGCCAGGCAGTACTGGCATTGAAATAGAACGATGGCTGGTTTTTTCCTTATCATTTTTCAGCACTCATTTCAGTCGTCTCAAGCCACGACCACATTGTTTCAATCACTTCTTCACTATGTTCCCTGGCTTGCAGTTCTATAGAATTTGATCTGCAAATGGCGGAGCATGCACCACAAGCCATACATTTCCCACTATCCACTTCTGCGATTAGTAAATTTTTTCCACGAAGTGGCACGTTTGTTTCTTTCAATGTAATTGCCTGATATGGGCAAACCTTCTCACAAAAACCGCAACCCACACAGGTCAGGTTATCTACTTTAGCAATATTTAAGGGGGTCGAAAAACCAGCTTCCAATGCCAGCTTTTTTACCCCATTTAAAATCGCAGAAATATGGATCTCCTGCGGGCATGCTTCAAAACAAAGGTCGCAGGCAGAGCACAGATAAGGAGTAATTGATGAAAAAGAATCTGCTTGCATATTTAATGCGATCATCTTCAGCAGACGGCGTGGATTATAAGCGGGTTCGATCTTTTGCTGAATAGGGCAGCGGCTCACACAGGTTCCGCATGAAAAGCACATATCCACTTTTTCACAACCCGGGAGCGCAATTAATGTATCCCGTAGAGTTGATCCTTTTTCATGCTCCATTCTTTACCTCTTTTGTGTTGATGGCTTTTACCATCGCATCAGAATAGGTTACTGCTTTATCCATGCCCGGTGTTTCATACATACGACGGGCGCGTTTTTCCATTTCTGGTTTTAAACGTTCGATCTCTGTCATTAATTGCTCGTGCGGGATGGCATCAATAACTTTCTGCATTTCATTGATCACACGGGAATATTTATCACCCTCAGCCGCGCTGATCCACTCAATACGGAATCGACCAGGGGTCATTTCCAGCTTTTCAAATAATTTTTGCAGGCGGTCGGCACGGGTAGCTCCCACCTTCTGACCAGTAATGTAATGGCAATCTTGTGGATGGCAGCCGGAATACAATACTGCTCCTGCACCTAACCGGAATGCTTCATAGATAAAATCAGGGTCCATGCGTGCGGAACACATAACACGGATACCGCGCTCATTAGCGCTGTAATCAAAGTGACTGGTGCCCGCCAAATCAGCTCCACCATAAGAACACCAATGGCAGCGGAATGCAAAGATCTTTTCTTGTGGATTTTCTGCCAGCAAGGCGCGCATTTGTGAAAACACCTGCGCATCAGTGAAGTGCATCTGGGTGATGGCATTGTGCGGGCATTCCGCCACACAGCCACCACAGCCATGGCATTTTGCAACCGTCACAGAAGCTGCTTTTCCTTCTTCGATGATAATGGCTCCGTAAGGGCAAGCACGAGCACAAACACCACATATCTTGCCATCCGCCATCACGCAGCGATCTTCCCAAACCTGGGCAATGATCGGCTCGATCTCCCATTCGTCCGAATGGAGAATACGTCCCGCACGCGAAGCGGTCGCCAGGCCAGAAGAAACCGAGGAAGGAATATCTTTCAAGCCCTGGCAGGCTCCCGCCAGGAAAATTCCATCCGTGGGGCTATCAACCGGGCGCAGTTTGGGATGGTATTCCATAAACCAACCGCCCGGGCTTTGCGTGATATTCAATACAGAACTGACGCTATCCACATCCGGCTGGGGTACAGCCGCCTGGTTGAGCATCACCATATCATATTCAAGTTCACTGATCTTCCCCAACGTGATATCTTCAGAATGGATGAACAGGTTCTTCGTCTGTGGATCTTCCGTGATCAAACTGGGGCGACCCTGGATAAAACGAATGCCCATACCGCGAGCACGATCATAGAATTCTTCGTATCCTTTAGAAGGAGTACGAATATCCATGTAATAAATGGATATCTCAAGCGTAGGATTCATTTGCTTCAGCAACACTGCATTTTTAATGGCATACATACAGCAGAAATTCGAGCACCAGGGATTGAAGCGTTTATCACGCGACCCGACACAGTTAATGATCGCCAGACGCTGTGGATTTTTTTGGTCGCTGGGGCGGATGAGATTACCCGTGGTCGGTCCAGCCGAATTATTCAAACGCTCCATTTCCATGGCAGTGATCACGTTCGGATACCGACTATACCCATATTCAGGGATCACACTGGGATCAAAGTGATTAAAACCGGTTGCTACGACAATAGAGCCAATATCCTCCCAGATTAATTTATCCTCCTGGCTGAAATCAATGGCTTCCAGCGCGCCACAGGCATCCACACATTTATAGCAATGGATGCAGGCGTTTTCATCGATCGTATAACGCAGCGGAACAGACTGGCTCATGGCAACATAGGCTGCTTTGCGCGGAGCCAGATTCATTTCAAAATAATTTGGTACTTCAATAGGGCAAACTTTGGAACATTCACCGCAACCATTGCAGCGATCAGCCAGCACGTGGCGAGCTTTTTCGCGGAGCTGTACTTTAAAATTACCTACATACCCCTCCACACGTTCCACATTGGTGAAGGTTCTTACATCAATTTTGGGATGACGCGCCGCGTCAACCATTTTCGGTGCGAGTATTCAGATACTGCAGTCCATGGTAGGGAAAGTCTTATTCAACTGTGCCATGACCCCACCAATGGTCGGTTCTTTCTCCACCAGAATTGTTTCAATCCCCTGGTCTGCAAGATCCAGAGCAGCACTGATGCCAGCTACTCCACCGCCAATGACCATCGCTCGTTTTGTTACCGGTACTTTGATCATGGTAAGTGGATTGAGGAAGCGAGCTTTTGCGATAGCCGAAGCCGTCAGGTCTTTGGCTTTCTTCAATGCACCTTCTTTATCATGGCCATGAGCCCAGGTACACTGTTCGCGAATATTCGCCATTTCCATCAAAAATGGATTCAACCCAGCTTCAGCAACTGCTGCGCGGAAAGTGGTTTCATGCATTCGCACAGAACAGGCTGATACTACCACGCGGTTGAGATTATATTTCTTGATATCCTCTTTGATCAAAGTCTGACCGCTATCAGCACAAGCATACAGGGTGTCGGTAGCACGCACCACTCCCGGTAAATGGGTAGCCCATTCCGCCACTTCGGCGGGATCTATCACACCGGCAATATTTGAACCGCAGTGACAAATGTACACTCCAATTCTTAACTCGTCTTCTGGTTTTTGTTCCGCCATTATGCTCCTTTAATGAATTCTTTCCCTAAGTTCAAACAGGAGAAGATCATTGATCAACCAGCAGTTTTTGTGCCGATGATCTCTTCTTTTATTAATTCTCTGCGAGATTTTTGTGCGCGTTGGTCGGGAGTAGTGATGAACAGAGCTTCTTTCGGGCACCATTTTACACACTGGGGGCCTTCTTCCAACTCTTCACATTGGTCGCACATCTCTGCTAATTTGGTAGCCGGATTCATGGAAATGGCGCCAAAATCACAAGCTTCCACACACCAGGCACAAGCATCACATTTGGTAGTGTCTACATGGATAATGCCCGTTTTTGGATCCTGATCAAGCGCATCTTTCGGGCAAGCACGCACACAGGGTGCATTTTCACAGGTGCGGCAAGCGATGGCAGTGATAAGCACTTCATCCACGCGCACCGTGCGAATGCGACTGCGGTACGAATTATATTCTCCGGTTTTAGTATACGAGCAGACATACTCACATAACTGGCAGCCGATACATTTATCGGGATCGCAATCCACATATTGGTATTTTGAAGTTGAGGTTGGCATCATTTTCTCCGTTATACACCAATCTGGTCGGCTACATCTTCCATACCGAGTTGGATCAAATTTTCTTTTGGTATCAGGCCTTCTTTAGTCCAACCCTTGGCTTTGTAATACAAATCCTTCATATATTCCAATTCTTCTTCCGTTGTAACATAGCCAGCGGAAGGACCTTTGGTCATAGGATCATGCATCCAGCGCCATGGCAACGAGTCATCAGAACGTTTCCAACCTTCGCGGATATTAAAGGCTTTCTTGATCGTTACAGCACGTGAACCAATGGCATCAATATCTTCATATTTCAGATCCCAACCGGTGGTGGCATTGATCAATTGACCAATAGTTGGCCAGGCACCTGCGCGATCGGCTTTCCCGGTAAAACAGCGGCGGATAAATTTACATAGCGGTAATGTATCATAAACGGCTGCATATTCTTCAGAATCTTTGGCATGCTCACCACGCGTTTCATCTACTTTAAATCGATCTACCACACCTTGAATATCCACATCATAGGCAGCGCTGCGGTTATGGCAGGGTCCACGTGTACCCACGGAAGAACCCAGAGCAAATGTTTTCAGGCCACGAGCGTCATAGCCAGCAGGCTCTAATCCCTTGGATTGCATTGCCCATTTCCAGGTTTCGGTTCCGCGTTCTTTATCGATGGTTTGGCTGGCAATGCGCGTCCCTTCTGATAACAACGCACCGATACCTTCACGATCGCGGATCATTTCAGCTACAAATACTGCCGATTCGCCATCTCCGAAATTCAACGGAAAACCATCGGGGTGGCTATTACATTTGAAATCTTCACTCGTGAAGATCTTTCTTTCATATGTTTCCATTGCCCAGGAAATGGTAATACCCATGCTCATGGCATCCATCCCAGAATGATCAGCAACCGAAATTAATTTAATGACATAATTCAGATCGCTGATGCCCAAGTTTGGCCCATTGGCAAACAAGCATTCATACTCAATGCCTGTCATTGCGCCTTCATATGGTCCACTCTTCACCATGGACATCTGTTCGCAGGCGATGGGGCACTGTGCGCAGGCAATGGTTTTTACCGCATGATGCTCATGCAGGTATTCCCCGCTGACCATCTCGGCTCCTTCAAACACACCTTCACTATAATTGCGAGTGGGAAGCAGCCCTAGTTTATTCATATTTAACACATTCGTGGATGTGCCTAAAATGCGGTACTTTGAAGTATGGGGACCCTGTGCTTCTTTGGTGATGTTGAATGACAATTTCATCAACGTATCGGGGTCAGCAACAGCAATGCCATGTGTGCCACGGACAGAAACCGCTTTTAATTTCTTTGAACCCCACACAGCGCCATGCCCTGTACGACCAGCCTGACGCCCATCATTGGTAACGTTGGCATAGCGCACCATGTTTTCACCAGAAGGACCAATGGTAGCTGAACGAACCTGATCATCATGCAGCAGCTCGCGAATGGCTTCTTCTGTTTCATAGGTACCTTTGCCAAGTAGAGAAGTGGCATCGCGAAATTCCACGCGATCATCATCAATGAATATGTTCACCCAGTTATCACTGATATCGTGGATCACCACTGCGTCCCAACCGGCGCGTTTGAGAGCAATTGCAAACCAACTGCCAGAGAGACTATCTCCGATAAATCCGGTCATAGGCGATTTGGATGCCAACCCGTATTTTCCACCCACCGGCACCGGTGTTCCGGCAAAAATGCCATTGGCGATACAAACCGGGTTATCGGGTGAATAAGCATCACAACCGGGTTTGATATTTTCCCAACACAGACGGGTCGCCATGGAAACGCCACCGATGTATTTCTTATACCAGTCTTCAGGTTTCTGCTCGACCCAGTGTTTCTTTTCTTTCAGATCAATGTGCAGAACTTTACCGTGATAACCATACATACTTCTTCTCCTTGTAGGTTCTCTAACCGCCCGCCAATAAAGAGAGCAATATTAGTACCTCTCCATCTTGTGGACTATCATTCATCTGTTCATCCATTACAACTGTTTTCCCATTCCGGCTGAAGATATTGGAAGGAAAAAGAGCAATTTTACTTTTATCAATCACATTTCCAACCAGAGTGGGATACTTCTCTGCGACCATGCGAATCACATCTACGTAAGATTGGTCAGGGGAAAGGGAAAGCTGCATATCATTGGCTTTCGCCAAAATGCGGGATAGCCCGGAAAATTCAACCTTTACTTGAATCATATCCATGCCAGTAATCTTAACCTTTATCTCCTTCAATGTTCAGTGTCCAATGACATTGAGAAGAAAAAAACTTTCTGTCAGACTCTAAAAATTATAATATAGGAACGCTGAGAATGTGGAACGGAAAAAGAATTTCAGCCTGTAGAATCTCCTATATTCGGACTATTTTTATCATATTATTGGAAAAATGGGAGGACATTCAGTCAGAGATCAAACTTTTTGAGGGCGTTCCCCAAAGATGGCTGTCCCCAGCCGTATCATCGTGGCACCTTCTTCCACAGCCACCAGATAGTCATGGCTCATACCCATGGATAAAATCTGTATGTCTGGCTGTACGCTTTTTATCTGTTCAAAGATTTTTCGGGTTTGCTTGAAATAGGCACGTGAGTTTTCAGGATCGCCGGAAAGAGGACCCATAGTCATCACACCAGCCAATTGTACATGCGAGAGGTTCCCAATATAGTCTGCTAATTGTAAAGCCTGGTTAGGATCAATGCCGGCTTTGGCTTCTTCTTCCCCAATATTAATCTCTATCATGATTGGCAGAATCCGTTCGAGTTGCCTCGCTTGTTTTTCCAATTCATCTGCCAAGCGCTGCGAATCTACCGAATCAACCATATCAAAAAGCCCAAGTGCCTGCTTTGCTTTATTGCGCTGTAGGTGCCCGATCATGTGCCACTGGATCTCTTCTTGTATGACTGGGATCATGGCCGCAGCTTCCTGCACATAATTATGCCCGAAATGGATGAGCCCGGCCTGATGGGCTTCTCTCACCATTTCCACAGAACGGGTTTTCGCTGCTGCCAGGACGGTTACATCCCCGGGGATAGTTTTTAAAATCTTTTGAATGTTCTCCGTGATCATAGGATCCATTCCTTTCTTTCAATAGTGTAATCGAAACTCTCAGAAAAAGTGATGTATTGTTTTAATCCCTCACTTTTGAAAGAGAACGCCTTAGTGGCGCTCTCCTCATTTTATCTTTGCTTAATTCTTCTTGGTTTGGTTCGCGACTGCATTGATCGCATTTTGAACCGCATCCTGATCGCCCAGATAATAATGTTTGATAGGTTTCAGATTCTCGTCCAGTTCATAGATCAGAGGGACACCAGTGGGGATATTCAATTCCGGGATCTCCTCATCCGAGATATTATCCAAATATTTCACCAACGCGCGCAGGCTGTTACCATGAGCGGCAATGATCACGCGTTTTCCGGTTTTGATCATGGGGGCAATGGTATCCATCCAATATGGCAAGAAACGATCCACGGTATCTTTCAAACACTCGGTAGTAGGGACATCTTTTACTGCCAAATCCGCATACCTCCGGTCGTTGCCCGGATAACGCTCATCACTTTTTTCCAATGCCGGTGGTGGAACATCGTAGCTGCGCCGCCAGAGATGCACCTGTTCATCTCCATATTTCTCTGCGGTTTGAGCTTTATTCAATCCCTGCAGCGCTCCGTACATGCGCTCGTTCAAACGCCAGGAGCGAATCACAGGAATCCACATCAGATCCATCCCATCCAGGACGATCCACAAGGTGCGAATAGCACGTTTTAAAACAGATGTGTAGGCAATATCAAAAGTGTATCCTCCTTTTTTCAAAAGTTCCGCGGCTTGTTTTGCTTCCTGCAGTCCTTTTTCAGAAAGATCAACATCTGTCCATCCGGTAAACAGATTGGCTTTATTCCATTCGCTTTCACCATGTCGAAGTAATACTACCTTATACATCCGATTTATCCTTTGCTATAATGAATTTATTAACCATACACATTTTGTTTCCTATTTTCAAACAAGGAGGTATATATGAAGCTACGTGTAGGTCAACACGCTCCTGATTTTACCCTGCCTAGTCATTTGGAAAAAGACCTGACTTTGCATGATCTGCGTGGAAAAACCGTCGTCATTGCCTTTTTCCCTCTGGCATGGACCCCGATATGATCAGGGCAGATCCCGTCGTATGAGGTTTTATTACCAAAATTCGCGGGATTGAATGTCCAGGTTCTGGGCATCAGCGTCGATCATGTGCCCTGCTTGAAAGCATGGGCAGATAGTTTAGGGGGTATTACATACCCGTTATTAAGCGATTTCTGGCCGCATGGTAAAGTGGCAAAAAAATATGGGGTACTTCGTACAGAAGGTTATACCGAGCGCGCGATTTTCATCCTTGATAAAGTAGGGATCATCCGTTATATCGATATCCACGATATTGAAGATCAACCCAGCAATGAAGTATTGCTGGATGAAATAAGGAAGATCTCCCCCGAAAAATTCAAGGGAAATGATATCTTGCCAAAAGATGAAAATCTTCCTCACGGCGGTGTGATCATGTACTGCACGCAATGGTGTCCCGACTGCCGCAGGGCACGCATCTGGCTGAAGGAGAAGAACATTCCGTATACCGAAGTAGATATCACCACCAATTTCACCGCAGCCAGGCAAGTGCGTTCCTGGGGCAATGGTTCGCAGATAACACCCACCTTCGATATTGACGGCACCATTATTTTAGATTTCGATGAAGAAGCATTAAGCAAAACTTTGTTGAAATAGAAAAAGCATCCCATTTTCAATCGGTAGATAAGTTCAAATTTCTCTCCCCCATGAACACGGGGGAGATTTTGTAATGGTAGAGCAGATTTCCATATCCGCCGAATTATTTAATCCAATGGGTGACAGATGGTTCGCTGACGCTCACCATGACATAACAATACTTGACTTCCTTTTCACATTTCCATATCCAAGCCATGTCTTTCCAACAATTCAGGGTTATGAATGGCAACTTTCATCGCCCCATCATAGACCAGCCGACCTTCATTCAAAATCAAGAGCCGGTCACAGATGGCAGCAGCTAATTTCATATCGTGAGTAGCAACCAAAACCGTTTGCGAGAAGTTTTGAACAATTTGGAGAAATTGTTTCTTTGCTCGTGCATCCAGACCCATGGTTGGTTCATCAAAAAGGAGAATCTCGGGTTGCATGGAAAGCACAGTAGCAATAGCAATGCGTTTTTTCTGTCCAAGACTGAGATGAAAAGGAACAGCATTCTCATAGGTATCCATATGCACATCTTCCAGTGCTTTTCGAACGCGCTCTGTAATTTTTGCCTTTTCCATGTTCTGATATATCAACCCATACGCCACATCATCGAAAACCCGGTTTGAAAATAGCTGGTCATCAGGAGATTGAAAAACCAACCCTAACGCACGCCGAATTTCAGGGAAATTCTTTTTCTCTAACAGCATCCCTTTTATTGTGATCTCGCCTGTACCTTGCAGCAGACCAGTCAGGTTTAATAGCAGTGTGGTTTTTCCGGCTCCATTCGGACCAGCAATGGCGATCTTTTCACCTGCAGTTACTGAAAACGAAATACGCGAAAGAATTTCAGAGGCATTCGGGTATGCAAAACGCAGGTCTTTCACTTGAATGATGGATAAGTTCTCAGTTTCCATAAATACCATAAGCTCCCATGATAAAACAAAAACCCAGGATCAGCACAATCATCATTTGAAATTTCTGGGTTGTATGCAGTGGTTCATTCTTCAATGAACGAAGTGTGCCATCGAAACCGCGCAGCAGCATGGCTTGATAAACCCGATCGCTTTGTTCATACGCTCTAACAAAGAGACTGCCCAGAATGGATCCGGTGCTTTTTACATTTTGGATAAATTTCTTTCCGTTATCTCGTTTTCCTTTGATCGGAGAGATACTTCTCAACTTGCGTGCTGACGATATCTTTTGCAAATCGGTGATGAAAAGTGCCAGGTAGCGCCACATTAATAAAATGATATTTACCAGCACGACAGGTAAACCCAGAGCCGCTAAAGAGATTAGTATTTCATCTGCCGGTGTGGTCATGGTAAATAGCACCATCGCAAAGATAATCAACCAGGAACGCAGCATTAGAACCACCACTCGCAGCAATTCTGCCGGCGAGATATGGATGGCCAATCCTAATATGGAGAATGTTGTGATGGGAAGGCTGCGATTTATAAATGGAAGGGGGATCAATATAAACAAAAGAGGTATTTCAAGTAATAAGGTTCGCTTGAGAACCTGTCTGAATGACAATTGAGACCCTATGCAAAGCGCGACGAGAATGGAAAAGAGCAAAATATAAACAGCCCAGGTGAAAATAGGGATAGAGAGTACGACGAAAGCAACAACAAAAGCCCCCACCCATTTCACCCGGGTGTCTACTGAAAACAAAAGACCGCTTCCATTTATATACAGAGTCAATTCAATTTACTTTTGCGTGCTGTTATCTTTCTTGCGATATGTGAATAATGCAACGGAAGCGATCAATACTACTCCAATAACTCCAGCAGCGATGGTTGCCAGTTTTTCATCATGAATACCGGGAAAAGCATAATCTGGAATGATATTGTACAGGGGTCCCTGCCCTTTGGAGAGAAAACCCAGATCTTCGGCAACTTTTTCCAGACCATCCGGATAAGCAGAAGCAAGGGGGGAAAGAACCGCCAGAAGTAGAGCAATCACGAGACCACCAACAAGAATGGATTTGTCAATCGATTTCTTCTTTTCCGGTTGTTCCAGCATTTCTTTTTTAGTAGTCGCAATGAACATCAATGCTGCCAATGTGATCAGCCCTTCTCCAATGCCGATCAGCGCATGGATACCTCCCATCGCCGGGACAGCAATATTCGCTGGAGAGGTTCCTGAGATGGCTAATTCCAGAGCCGCCGCCAGGGCTGCAATAAAAATGGAACACCAGCCAGCAATGAAACCTTTAACTCCAAATGCCCATTTCCCTTTTCTAATCACTTTATTCAAAACCGTATAGACAGCATAAGAAACTGTGACACCGATCACCGCCATATTAAAAATATTGGCGCCCAATGCCAGCAATCCGCCGTCTTGAAAGATAACTGCCTGAACAGTAACCACACTGGTTATCACCAACACCGCTTCCCATGGACCAACCAGAATGGTTGCCAGCGCTGCTCCTAACAAATGACCTGAGGTTCCACCGACCACATTGAAATTCAACATTTGGCCAGCAAAAATGACAGCCGCCAGTACGCCCATCAGGGGTAATTTTTGCTTATCACTTTCTTTCGCATAGTGTTTGACTGCAAGAAAGATTACAACCAGAGACACCACCCATAAAATAAGCGATAAAATTAGAGAAAGAAAACCATCCGGGATGTGCATAAATTGTTGTTTCACGAACATGGGATTTACTCCTTGTGCAAAGTATTGTAATTGCAAATCTTTGCATATTATACTATCCGTGAGAGAAAAATGCGATCATCTTCAATAACCAATACAATTTTTAAGGTTCTCGAAGGACAGGAAGATCATCTGACCGCCAAAGAGATCTATGAAAAGGTGAAAGTCACCCTGAGTGCCGTTGATCCATCCACCGTTTATCGCTCGCTGGAACGCATGGTGCATCAGGGGCAGGTCTCAGTTTCTGATATGGGTGGACCGGCTGTGGTTTATGAGCGGGTGACAAGAGATCCCCACCATCATCTGGTGTGTGAAAAATGCGGGAAAAAACTCACTTTTAAAGATGGCCAAATCTCCGATTTTCTAGGGCAGGTACAAAAAGAAACCGGTTTTCAAATTACCACCAACCATCTTGTTTTATTCGGGGTCTGCCCTGATTGCCAAAAGAAAAATTGACCTGTGCGTGAACAGCAGGTCAATTTTTTATCTTCATCAATCATCTATGACAACATCAATCATCCAGCAGCCGTTTTTCTCCTTCTAACTTACGGATATCGGTAATATCCTGGGTTACTTCAACGGTTCCGCGATAGACCCCTTCCTCGTCGTGTATTGCAAAATAGCGAATGTGGATGAATTTCCCATTCATCTGGATCCAGAATCCCGCCTCGCTGCGTATACCTGCCCGGAAATCATCCAGGATCTTTTGCACTTTATGCACACTGGCTGGCGGATGGCACATTTGCACTTTACGCCCAATGACCGCCGGGGTACGGGCAAAGATGCGTTCTCGTGATTGTGAGTAAAAAGTCACCTGGTCATTTTCGTCCACATAGGTCACATCCAAGGGTAGATTTTGCAACAGCAGATCCACCTGTTTCGCAGATAATTTCCCGACTTTCAATGTCAATTCAACCATATCCATCTCCTTTTCATTTTTATTTTCTTTAAATTCAACAGCAGAGGCTGCCGGTTTAACTTGCGCCTCCGGCTTCCAATCATCTCCACGGGTCACAAAGGCAAATCCAATTTCCGGCTCACCAATATAAACGATCGCCCATTCTTCCGGGGAAAGCCGTTCCAACGCATTCGGAAAAAGAATATGCTCTTCTTTATAGTTCATTTCCCGCACCTTATGTTGTAGAACCGCATACTTTTCAAAAATTTGAGTGGGTTGCGAATTGGTCACTAACTCTCCAAGTTCAAGCCAATCTGCGCGAATCTCATCATGAATTCCCCACATCACAGAAGATGGTCCGCTGAATCCATATTTTTCCAGGATCGGGAAAAGCAAATTCTCTTTGCGCAGATAATGCAGGTTCATTTGTTTGAGCTTTTCGATATCTGCAGTAATTTGAGCACGGAGATCTTTATCATCAGCTTGTTTTAATTTTCCGATCTTTTCATCCAAAGCGTGCAGCAGCAATTCGACAAATTCATTTTCCGCACGAAAAGTATAAATAGGGTGCCCGGGCTGCAATTCGGGAGGAAGCTGCGTATCCAATGATTCTTTAAACAAAGCCACATGCACGTCGCATAGAAATTGGATCTGTTCCACAGGCAGTCCTTCTGCGATCAAAGCCTGTTCGATGTGAACAATCTCTTGCGCAGAAGCACCTTTGAGTAAATCCTGAAAAGTATCTTTCAGATCAGAAAATGCACGACCGGCATGTAACTGTTTGATGATCTCCTTTAATTGTTCCTCACGTTTGGAAGAATTATTGATATATTCACTCATATTAACCGTTCCTTTCCTGTATGGTAATTGTGAATTCACAGCGAATCGCTCTCTGGGGGCAGATCTGCTCACAGAGCGTACAGTAAGTACAATCACCAGGGTTTTGAAAAATCATTTGGTTATTAAGAAGACCCAAGGCACCGGTTGGGCATATATCTGCACAATCCCCGCATACGGTACATTTTTTCTCATCAATCATCGGTAAAGCCCAATTCATTTTGATCTTCTTGGTGAATAGCATATCAATAATACAAAAAACCTTCTATGATTTAAGTCGCACATCTCCTTCTTCCAGCGCAGCTTGCAGGCGTTGCTCATCCAAAACGATGATGCGCTGGCGTTCAACGAGAATATATCCTGCGCGGGCAAAGAATCCCAATAACCGGCTGACCACATCGCGCACCGTTCCGACCTGTGCTGCGATCTCCTCCTGCGTCCAACCGCGGATAGCCTGGTTTTCTCTTGCGTTTTTTAGGATAAACCGGATCAGACGCTGCCGGGTTGAAAAGAGAGACAGTTCTTCCACCAGGCGCGTCAGTTGATCTAATTTCTCTGCAGAATCTTGTAGCAGAAGCAGCGCGAAATCAGAATAATCACAGATGGCTGCTCTAAAATCAACCACATCCAGCATACCCAATTCCACCTCCGTCATTGCTTTTCCATTAGCATGGTTTCCTTTTTCCTGCCGTAAAGCTGAGACGGTATTCACAAATTGTCCACCTTTCACCACTGTTAGTATTTGTTCCCGCCCTTCCTCGGAAAAATGGTAGATCTTGGCGTAACCACGGATGATGAAATAGACTTTTTCAACTTCATCTCCTTCCCACAGAAATTGCGCCCCTTTAGAAACAGTTTTTTGAAGCATGTGAATTTTTAAAAAGGAACTTGTGGATTTGGAAAGAGATTGCAGCGCCGTATTGGAAAAAATGGTTTCATTCATATTCTCATTCTAGCGGAATTTAATAGAAAAACTCAAGTATCGCATTGCAAAACAAAATATTTTGTTGTATACTTATTGAAATTGATTTTCATTATCAATAAAAGGAAAATCTATATAAATGAAAGAAACTTGGATGGCAAAATTAAAAGAAAAAGGAATGCGCATCACTGCGCAACGCGAAGCGATCGTTGATATTTTACTGAACAGTGAAAAAGCGCTTGATCCGCTCGAAGTGTATGACCTCACCCGCCAAAGTCATCCATCCCTTGGTGTCGTAACCGTCTACCGTACTATGGAATGTCTGGAACACCTGGGTCTGCTGCAGAAGGTACATCAGGCATGCGGGTGCAATAAATTCCTCAAATTGAAAGAAGGACATCATCACCTGTTAATCTGCACAAACTGCGGGAAAGCAGTTTATTTTGAAGGATTGAATTTTGAAAATGCGTTCAGTGAAATTGCCGAAAATAACAATTTTCTCTTACAAGATCACTGGCTGCAGTTAAGTGGGCTGTGCCCGCGTTGCCAAAAAATATAAGGATAACCATGAAAACAAAAAATATTGGATTTTTAATCATTGCTATTTTTGCAGCAGGAATCTCTCTCACTGCATGCAGTGCAATTCCGGATGCAGAGTCAGGAAGGCTGGGCGTGACGGTCAGCATCCTTCCGCAAAAATATTTCACGGAGCGTATTGGTGGAGATCTGGTGGAAGTAAATGTCATGGTCGGACCCGGCATGGATCCACACACGTACGAACCACAACCTGCTCAAATGCAATCATTGGCAACTTCACAGCTCTATTTTTCGATCGGGGTTGAGTTCGAAGACGCCTGGCTGGTAAAATTTCAAGATACCAATCCAAACCTGAAATTCATTGATACCAGCGCCGGGATAGAAAAAATTCCCATGACTGCCGAAGATAATCACGAAGAAGATGAATTGGATCCGCACATCTGGTTATCTCCCGCCAATGTACGCAACATTGCTCAAACAATGGCGGCTGCTCTCTCCGAAGCCGATCCGCAAAACAGCGCTACATACCAGAACAACTTGAATGCTCTTTTACAGGATATTGACGTTTTAGATGAAGAGATTCGCACAGCGTTTGACCCATTGACTTCCCGTAAATTCATCACTTTCCATCCAGCCTGGGGGTATTTCGCGCGCGATTATAATCTGGAGCAGATCGCCATTGAAGTTGGTGGCAATGAACCTAGTGCAGCAGAAATGGCTGATCTGATAAAGATCGCGCAAGAGGAGGATATTTATATCATTTTTGCCCAGCCAGAATTTAACACAAAAGCAGCAGAAACGATCGCTGCAGAAATTAATGGTCAGGTTATCTTGGTCAGCCCGCTGGCTGAGAACTGGCTGGAAAATATGAAGGGTATCACCCGGTCATTTTCAGATGCTTTAAAATGAAAGAGATGAAAAATAACCCTGTATCACCTGTTATTCAAATAAAAAAACTCTGGGCAGGCTACAATTCAGAATTCGCCCTTGAGGATATTAACCTGAATGTACTGCCAGGAGATTTCATCGGACTGATCGGACCGAATGGAGGTGGGAAAACGACTCTATTAAAGGTCGTGATGGGACTGATCGAACCGACCAGGGGCAAAGTTAAGGTCATGGGTAAAACGCCCCAACAAGGACGCTGCCATATTGGATATGTGCCCCAACAGGTGGCGCTCGATCGGGATTTTCCGATCGCGGTATGGGATGTGGTGAAAATGGGGCTGCTTGGCTGCCGGGGAATACTGCAGAAAACGAGCAAAGAAGATGAAAAAGTCATTCTTGAATCTCTGCAACGAGTAGGTATTGAAGATTTATGCACCCGCCCAATCGGAGATCTTTCTGTAGGGCAACGCCAGCGGGTTTATATCGCCCGTGCATTAACCACTCGTCCACTGATCTTACTGCTGGATGAACCAACCGCCAGCATTGATCCGCAAGCCTCCCAAAGTATTTATGAACTCCTGCATACATTGAACAACAAAATAACGATCGTGATGGTCAGCCATAATATGGACGCAATTTCTATGCATGTGAAATCGATCGGCTGTATAAATCGCAAGCTGTATTACCACGGTACAAAAGAGATCACTAATGAAATGGTGAATGCCATTTATAACTGCCCCATTGACCTGATCGCACATGGTGTTCCGCATCGTGTACTTTCATCGCACACACATGAAGGGGAAGATCATGCTTGAAGCTTTGCAATTTAACTTTTTTCGGAATGCACTGCTGGCAGGTGCGTTAGTCAGCATCGCCTGCGGGATCATCGGCACATTCATCATTGTGAACCGGCTTGTCTTCCTTAGTGGAGGAATTGCGCATGCTGCGTATGGAGGGATTGGGATCGCTTATTTTTTCAATCAAGATCCTGTAATCGGAGCCGTTATTTTTTCCCTACTGTCTGCCTTTGGGATGGGCTATGTCGTCCGCAAGACCCGCGAACGCGCCGATACGATCATCGGGGTGATGTGGGCGATCGGTATGGCGTTGGGAATCATCTTTCTGGATTTCAGCCCGGGTTATAAAGCTGATCTGATGAGCTACCTGTTTGGCAGTATTCTGGCTGTTCCAGCCAGCGATCTCCTTTTTATGGTGATCTTGGATGTGGTTATTCTATTGACCGTGGTTTTACTTTACAAAGGCCTGGTTGCCATCTCTTTTGATGAAGAATTTGCGACGGTTGAAAATGTTCCGGTTAACACCCTCTTTTTCGTCCTGTTCGCACTGATCGCCCTAACCGTGGTGATCACCATGCGTTTGGTTGGATTGATCATGGTCATCGCTCTTCTCACCATTCCACCCGCAATCGCAGGAATTTATTTTAAAGATTTGAAAAAGATGATGATCGCAGCTTCGCTGTTGGGAATTTTATTCACAACCTGCGGATTATTCCTTTCTTACTATTTCAATCTCACATCCGGTGCAACCATCATTCTGGTCAGTGGGACAGCATATGGAATTGCACAAGCCAGCAAATCACTCACAAATCATCGAAAAAATCCATTATAAGTTCGGTAAGCAAAATTAAAAACAGCTCCTTTTAGAAAGGAGCTGTTTTTTTTCATAAAATTTTCTAAAACAGGTGGAATGCAGCGATCACCGGTGCGAACAAAGTCGAAACCAGTGACATCACGGTAATCAAGGTATTAATAGAAGGTCCGGCTGTATCTTTGAATGGGTCTCCAACCGTATCACCCACTACTGCGGCTTTATGCGCATCTGAACCGGGGCCACCAAATTTACCCGTTTCAATGAATTTCTTCGCGTTATCCCATAGCCCACCGGCATTCGACATTAACAACGCCAAGACAATGCCAACGAAGATTGAGCCACCCAAAAAACCACCCAACGCATTGGGGCCAAGGGTAAAGCCAATCAACAGTGGCAAACCAACTGCGATGAGTGCCGGGAGAATTAACGATTTCAATGCACCCTGTGCTGCCAAAGCCACACAGGTATTGTAATCGGGTAGTTCTTTTCCAGCCAAAATTCCGGGTTTTTCTCGGAACTGCCGGCGAATTTCTTCGATCATATCAAAGGCATTATGAGTAACCGCCAGCATGGTGAGAGCGCTGAAAAGCGGAGGTGTCATGGCGCCCAGGAATACCCCCGCGATCACAATAGGATCACGCAAACTAAGGTTGAGTGTGAATCCACTCGCTTCAATTGCTGCAGCATATGATGCAAACAGAGCAAGAACTGTAAGAGCTGCCGCGCTGATGGAAAAGCCTTTTGTTATAGCTTTAGCAGTATTGCCAGCTGAATCCAATACATCCGCACGTTCAATTATTTCATGGTCCATACCTGCCATTTCAGCAATACCACGCGCATTATCCACAATGGGACCATAAGCGTCGGCAGAGACAATCATTCCGCTGATCGCCAGCATGCCCACCGCACTGATACCGATGCCATATACGCCGCTTAAGGTGCCAGATGCTTCCGCAAGAAAATAAGAAGCTACTGTTGCAACAACAATCCCTACTACACATGGTACGATGCTGATCAATCCATAGCTGAAACCAGTGATGATCGTTATAGCAGAACCTGAACTTGAAACTCTGGCTGTCTCTTGAACTGGTTTATGCGTATCTGACGTGAAGTAATCGGAAGTAAAACCAATGACCACACCGGTGACCAATCCAACCAGAGCTGCCCAGAGAGCTCCCTTATCATATCCACCGAACAAAACCAATGCGCTCACCATCAATGCATAGATAATAGCAGTTATGATCGTACCGTTGTTTAACGCGACACCGGGTTTTCCGTTTTTACCCACCCGCACAAATTGAATTCCAATCAATGAAGCGAATATACCCAGGATACAAAGGATCAATGGGAAAACAACATAGCGTGTGTCGGATTGATTAGGCAGAGCGGCGCCCAGTAATATTGCAGCAACCGAGCTGGCAACATAACTATCAAAAATATCGGCGCCCATGCCAGCCACATCACCTACATTGTCACCAACATTATCGGCTACCACAGCCGGGTTGCGAGGATCATCTTCAGGAATACCAATTTCGACTTTCCCAACCAGATCAGCAGCAATATCAGCGGTTTTGGTGTAAATGCCGCCGCCTGCTTTTGCCAGCAGTGCCAGGGTTGAAGCACCAAAGCTAAAACCAAGGATTAGTTCAGGATCTCCAGTGACCAAATAAATGGAGCACATGCCAATTACAGCCAATCCGACCATCGCCAAACCCATCACGGAACCTGCATAAAAAGCAACACGGAAAGCCTGGTTCAGTGATTTTTCAGCGGCAGTTGCACTGCGCACATTTGCTTCAACAGCGACGCTCATTCCCAAATAACCGGCAACAGCCGAGCAAATTGCTCCGAAGATGAACGTAATTGCTATACGCAGTCCTTCGCTGCTATTAACAGTGATTTGTGAACTCCCCAGATTGCCAAGATTAAAGCTGAATACAAAGGCAATAACAAAAGCCAGGACCACAGCTACTAATGCAAGGGAAGAGTACAGTTTTTTCAGATAGGAAGATGCTCCTTCTCTGATCCAACGAGCCACTTCTTGCGCTTTTTCGGTTCCTGCATTCTGTTTTCTAACCCAGAAGAACAGATACAATGCCACGACGACGGATAATAATCCGGCGCCCACCCCTATCAACAACCAATTTTGTGACGACATAAGAACTCCTTCTATGAAAGTAAATTAAAAAAATCCATACTTCACCCATCTGGGAATCCCAGCTAGTAAGGTCATTCTAATTTGGCCTTAGAAACTTGCGGATCGCCACCAGGAATAATGTTCTTTCATCAATGCTTCCTGGCTGGGGATGGGGTAATACACAAGCTCATTTTCATTCCCCACAAAAAAACCATTTTTAATTGTTCGATACGGAAGCCCCCCGGAAGGTGTGCGATCGACCATCTTGGTATGCACGAACTTTGTACGCAATTCCAACAGGCAATCGCGAATATGAAATATATTTTCGTATGGCAGATCGCCAATATCACCATTTTGCGGATCGTCAGCCAGCGCTCCAAGTTTCAACTCGGCAAAACAAATTGCTGGCAGTTTGATCAGGTTGGTTGGGTTGCGAATGATCAGATCAATAAACGCCTTGGGATCAAGTGTGCTGGCAACCAGTGGATTCAGTGGTGTGATCTCCCGGTATAAATGCATTCCTTCCTCAACTTCAGGAAGTTGAGTACATTTTTCAACGCCCAACGTGCGTCCGTCTTGTGTGACAAGATATAATTTTTGCAGGGCTTTCAATGGAATACGCTCCAATACACGATAAACGGCAACATAAATGGAACGTTTGGGAGTTCCATCTTCGTGTGGATTGCAGCGTTTTATCGCTTCTTCGATCTGAAATTCATTGGAGCGAAAATCGGGATCGATTTCAAAAAAAATCGCTTGACCACGCGACTTTTTTAACGACCCAACTGCATAATAGACACCGAACTCTTCTGGTGTTAACATTGAAACGATAAGTGCTTCTGGTAAGAGAGACAGATATAAGTGTTTTACCATACTAGCCTCCTTGGAAAATTAACGAAATTGTCTAATTCTAATACATCCTGCAATTTTGTGCGAATTTTTGAATTTCTTTTTATCATACAACAAAATGGAGAGAAGTAAATGCAAATCGGTATCATAGGTGGTGGAGCAGCCGGGTTGATGGCAGCCATACAGGCTCACCAACCTGGAATAGAAGTTCAGGTTTTTGATGCTAATGCAAGCTCAGGACGAAAATTGAGTACCACCGGCGCTGGACGCTGTAATATTTCCAACCGTTCTGCAAATGCAGATGCTTATTTTACGGATAATTCCGCTGCCTTGAAAACTTGTTTTGAAAGTAAACCGAACCTGGAAGTTCTAAAGACTCTCGAAAGTATTGGCATCCCCACCACAGCCAGTGAAGATGGTTGGATCTATCCTCTATCTTTTTCTGCAGCTAATGTAGTTGGTATCATGGAAAATAACTTGAAAGGCATCCCCTTTTTTCACAACACGCTCATCACCGGCATTCAAAAGACCGAAAAAGGTTTCATTTTATCCACAGCCGATCGCACCCAGCAATATACTGCTGACAAAATAATCGTTGCTTGTGGCAGCCCAGCTAACCCGCAGCTTGGAGCACGCGGGGATTTGTATCAACCGCTCGAAAACCTGGGGCATACTCTCTTGCCGGTCCGACCTGCTTTGACACCCATTGAAACCGATGCAGTTCTTTTCCATAAATTGCAAGGGGTACGTTTAGACGCAGAAATAAGTTTAGTGCGGGATAAGAGGGTGATCGCTCGAACCATTGGCAACATCATCATCACTCAATGGGGCATCAATGGGCCGGGGGTGATGAATATTAGCCATCTCATCGATCCGCAGCATCCGGGATTATACAGCCTAAAGATTAATTTTGCGCCAAATTTTTCAGATGCCATTCGCAATTCTTTTATGAATTCTGGTTTGCAAGACCTTTCCCTCTCATCGATTCTGAAGGGATTTTTCCCTGCCAAGATCGTCGATTTTCTTTTAAGACAAACAGACTTAGCGCAAATCAAAACTTGCAAGGAACTTTCCAACAAACACAAAGAACTCTTGCTAAAAACAATACAAGCTCAAGAGATCACTGTTCGTGGAGTGCGGGGGTTCAAACACGCCCAGGCTTCCACCGGCGGTATTGCACTATCGGATATTGATCCACACACCATGGAATCGCGTATCTGTAAGGGTTTATTCTTTGCGGGAGAAATTTTGAATGTCTTAGGTCCCTGCGGTGGATTCAATTTACATTGGGCTTTTTTATCCGGTATACTGGCAGCCCGGGGGATTATCCGTTCGCAAACAAAGATCTAGAGCAAGATCGAAAGAAAATCCCGGTGAACCAGGCGATAGTGTGGATGATAGGTCGTTTGGTATACCACTGAATGATGCACCACCGGGAACGCATTATCGACCACCCATTTCTGATATTTCTCAATTTCCAAAGGATCAAATTTGGGGATTTTTCGACTTTTACATAGTTTATAAAACGTATTCAAAGCAATTGGAACATCCTCTATGTTTTTCTCGGGTAAACCACAAACTTCAGCGGTCCATACGCAGAGAGTAGAAAGGCGCTCTATTCTTTGTGATTGGTATTTATATGCTTCCAGGTTAACGCGTACAATTTTCCCTTCAGGGTGGATGGATTCCCACAGCGGCTGTGAATTATTCGCTTCTACACTAACGAATTCTTCCTCCAGCCCTGCTTCAAACTCAGCAAGCTGGGATTGCATTATATGCGCTGACCCACATACGCCTTGGTAAATCAATTTATAAACATCTTGAATTTCCATGAGGTGATATCTGCGAAAATGACTGACCAGCAGTTTGAATACATCCTGTTGTGATTTCCATGCATTCCCTACCTGATAACGCCCCAGTTTTACTTGCATAAGAATTCTTGGTTTATTTTTTTGTATAAATACTGAACAGCCAAATTGCGGCTGCTAAAACAAAACTTACCAAGTTCACAGTTTGCCAGAGATTCGGATTTTTAACAGTTGGATCATCTTTATCGACGGTTGAAAGAACACCGGCAAGAACGCACACCAAAGCTGCCACACTGTAATAATCTCCATTAATGAAACTAAAAATGGTTATCACCAATACTGCCACACCAATAAAATATTTGTTTTTCTTATTAATTACTTGTTGCATTTTATTTTCCTATACCAGTATTTTTGTTTTCCATTCTAATTCTAACCGTTGTTTTGCTTTTTTGTAGATGGCATCCAACCAGCCATTAAGATAGCAGCTAAAAAAGCAGTGGCTGCTCCAAACAGGAAAGGCGCAGAAGGTCCAAAACCGCTCCATCTTCCAACGCCCTGCCAAAGAATGCCTGCCAGTAATGAAGCAGGGAAATCCAGGATTCCCAATATGCCATTATAGGTTCCATACGCTGTACCGCGCAGTTCTACCGGAACAATATCTGCCACCATAGCTTTGGTCGTCCCATAGGTCAATCCATAATAAAAACCATACAGAATATATAGTACATAAATATGCCAGGTGGTTTGTGCCAACCCGAAACCCAGATACACGACCGCATAAACCATCCAACCGCCAACGATCATTTTCTTTCTTCCTACTCGATCCGATAAGATTCCAGCAGGTGTTGAGATCAGGGTGTATACCAGGTTGAACGCGATCAGCATGATCAAGATACCCAGCACACTCACTCCTCGTTCCTGTGCGCGCAAGGTCAAGAAAGCATCTGACGAATTTCCTATATCAAATAAAGAAACGATGAACATAAAGACTAAAAAATCTTTTCCCAACGCTTTCAAACTGATTTTTGGCAGCGTATGGGTATTGCTAGTTTTTACATCTTTCGTTCCAACGATTAATGAAAGCACAGCCAGAACGGCGGGGGCCAGGCTGAGCAAAACAATAAGTTTAAAAGTATCCGCCGTCAGCAGCCCGGTGGAGCGCTGTGTCAGCCAAACGACCAACGCAGCTACAACCAACCCCAATACGGCACCCAGGGTATCGGCAGCCCGGTGAAAACCAAATGCCAGCCCGCGTTGTTTCTCTTTAATAGAATCTGCCACCAGTGCATCACGCGGCGCTGTTCGGATTCCTTTCCCAACCCGATCTGCCCAGCGAATGGCAGCGATCGCTCCCCAGGTATTGGCAAAATAAAAGAATGGTTTTGCAAAAGCTGAAATGCCGTACCCAACCACAGCCAACCATTTGCGAGTTTTCAACTTATCTGAGAGCCAACCCGAGATCATTTTGATCAAACTGGCGCTGGCTTCTGCCACGCCTTCGATCAATCCAATGATGTTTGTCTTCACTCCCAGAACATTAGAAAGAAACAGCGGGAGGATGTTGATGACCATCTCGCTTGAAATATCCATGAAAAAACTGGTCAGGCTGACCGCCCAGATATTACGCGGCAAGTCTTTCAGTCGTGGCTTTTGATTAGAATTCATCGTCTTTCTCCAAAAGAAAACTTTTTTATCTACGGTTCGTTATATCTTTAGACTATTATAAAACCTAGTAAGATAGATAGTAAGAGCAATTAATTAGGAGTGAAAATGAAACTGATCATCCGTTGGGTAGCCACCTCCCTGGCATTATTTGCAGCCGCTTATTTTGTTCCTGGAATTCATGCTGAAAATCAGGAAGCATGGCAGGTCTTCGCAGTCATGGCGATCATCCTGGGTTTGGTGAATACAGTAATACGACCTATCTTAAAAGTCTTATCCTGTCCACTGATCATTCTAACCCTGGGTTTGTTCGTGGTCATTATCAACGCAGTCTCTTTCATGGCTGCCAGCAGTATTGCCGTAAATTGGTTCCACGTTGGATTCTATGTAGATGATTTTTGGGCTGCCTTGCTAGGTTCTTTGATCGTCAGCGCTGTCTCAATTTTCGTTAATCTGCTGATCAAAGACGATAAGGCTTGAACTATTAATCGCTCTGAAGATACACAACCATATTCCCAAGGACGCTCCATGAGTTAATGAAATATTCATTGGGAATATCATAGAATTTGCCATTGTTCATATAGCGAATTGTTTCGTTGGTGTAACCGGTCACAATAACGACATGTTCATAAGCAGCCACTGTGGTTGTGTTGCCCTGTGAATCAGTATATTCATAGGGCACCCCACCCACACAATTCCCGATCACCCAAGCGATCACCGGTCGATTTGCAGCAATCTCAGCTTTCAACTGCTCCAAGGTAAATCCTTTCACTCCCTGTGCATGCATTCCATATTGTTCTTGCAGTACTTTTGCAATTGGTTCAGCGTGCACGCCATACGCATAAGGAGGAACCTGCCCCCAGGGGCCCTCAACACTGCCTACAAAACCAAGATCAGGGTTATCAGATTGGGGCAACTGGTACTGAAAATTAAATTCATTGATCGTTATTCCAAAGAAAGCCGCCCAATCCATGGCAGCTGAAGCCTCGCAGCCGATCGCAAAATACTGGCGATGTCCAAGAATATTGTAAATGTGATATTCCACAGGCAAGTCCTGGCTGGATGAATTATCTGTCAATGTGGGGGGTTCCTGGAATACTTCTTGCGTTATCTCAACAGAATATTCATTTTCGAGTGTATCCGCCTGGCTTGAAACCGCCGGAGTCTGGGTGAGCACGCTCTGTAAAGCAGTCAGGGTCTTTATAACCTGCTCCTCCACCGAGAGCGTGGAGGTAACCGGTGTTTGGATTGCTGATTGTACATTGCATGCGGATAGAAAAATCAGGAATAAGAATCTTTCTTTTCTCAGAATGTTTTTCACGAGATCCCGTTTACTTCAATTGTGAAGATCTTTTTGCTCTCTTGAGATTTTACTGCCCATCCGAAAATGGAGTATTTCTGGAGAAATTTTTTCGTTTTCGGATGGGTAATTATTTAGCGGTTTTTACTTTATTGACCCTTTTTCTGAAGCACGTTTTTCTTTTAATTTATCTAAAATAACATTAAATTCTTTTCTCTCCAAAGGATATCGCAGAGCAAAAATAATTCCGATGATCAAGAGTACAGCCGGAATGGGTCCTACTAAAACACGAATACCGTCCAGAGCAGATTGAGGTTGTGTCGATGAATTGGGGATATAGTCGGTTATTTCCAGGACGAAAGCAGTCAATGGAATGGCTATGGATGAAGCTACTTTTGCCATCAGAGTGACCAATGAATAGAACACTCCTTCATGGCGTTCTCCGGTATTCAATTCGCCATATTCAATAGCATCCGGAATCATCGCCCAGGGCAGAACATGCGCTGCAGAAACACCGATACCGGCGATAACGCATAAAGTCATGATCCAGATGGAAGAAGAACCAGCATTCAAGCTCATCAACAGAAGTTGCGCAACCGCCCAGAAAGAAATTCCGATCGCATAAGCTTTGCGCTTGTCCAATTTTTTTGAAACCCAATTCCATAACGGCAAGGCAATAATGGCTGTGATGAAAATCAAACCCATCAAGATATCGCTCATGGATTCTCTTTCAAGCACATATTTCACATAATATAGAAGCACGGTCTGCACAACGTTCATGGAAGTCCAGGTTGCCAGATACACAACTGCGCCCAGCACGAACGGTCTGTTCTTTAATGCAATTTTGATGGAAGAAATAATATTGGGTTTTTTATATTCCGTCTCCACTTTCTTTTCTCTGGTTTTCAGGAAAATGAAAAAGAGAGGAATCGCACTCAGGATACCAAATAAAATACCCATCGAAAAAACTCGATTGGCATTACCGGGTGAAAAACTCTTTACAAACATCAAAGGTAAAGTAAATGCGACCAAACCTCCGATGATGTTGTAAACCATACGGTAGGAGGTCAATGATGTTCGTTCGTCATAATCATCCGTAAGATCGGGGGTGAGCGCGAAATAGGGCATGAATACAAAGGTCTGTGCTGCATCATAAAGAACATAGGCCAGGGCAAAATAGATCGCCAGAGCAGTTTGATCAGTAAAAGCCGGTTTATACCACAACATGGCAAAGGTGATCGCAAAGGGAACAGCACCAAAGAGCAAGAAAGGACGCCGGCGACCCCAGCGGCTTTTGGTACGGTCAGAAATATTTCCGATCAGAGGATCATTGATGTAATCCCAGGTGCGCCCGATCAAAATGGCAATTCCAGCTACAGCCGGTGACATTCCAACCACATCCGTTAAGAAAAGCAAAAAATAAGCAGCGATGATTGAATTGGTCATGCTGTAGCCAAAATCACCTGACCCGTACACTATCTTTGTCCAAAGCGGAATCTTTTTTTGCATGGCTATTTCCTTTTGTAACGTACGATTAATTCCAATGAGGTTTATTCTAATAGAAAAGAGTTTTTTTGTTTTAACAATTTGACTCGAAATTTCACATTTGTGACATAATTAACATTATTTGGAGCCTCTTTTGCAGTCTTAACAATCACATAATAATGGAAATTGAGGTTGTTGATCAAATGCCCTCCGAACAATTACCTCAACGCCTAGCAGTGCCCCCTTTTCAGGGGGCACTGCTAACAAATACTACTGACTAAATTTGTATAATGTATGAGGTAGTAGAGCAAAAACAATTCATCCTGCTTTAATGAAAATATGATTGTTAAGGCTCAAATAAGAAAACGCGGGTAATCTATTATCATGATCCTTCTAGTTGCCGTCGTCGCAGGTTTAATTGCAGCTCTCATCCGTTCATGGATTTGCCATTCAAAATTCATTTCGTTTGACATTCAGGCGGTCTGGCTGGTTTTCGCAGCTTTTCTCCCTCAATACCTAGCATTTTCTCTTCGGGCAACGCGAGAACGTGTGCCTGATTCCTGGATTCCATTCATTCTGATCGGATCTCAATTGCTGCTGCTTATCTTTGTTTGGATCAATCGGAAGAAACCAGGCATGTGGGCAATGGGAGCAGGATTGTTTTTAAATTTTCTTGTGATCGCTCTGAACCATGGTTTCATGCCTTTAAGCCCTGAAACCGCTCAAAAACTGATCGAGCCAGGGGTTACGGTATCGCTCACTATTGGTGAACGGGTGGGCTTCGGGAAAGATATTTTGCTTCTTGTCGAAAGTACCAAATTATGGTTCCTTTCGGATATTTTTCTTCTTCCACACTGGTTGAATTATCGTGCAGCGTTCAGCGTGGGAGATATTCTAATCAGTGTTGGGGCGTTCCTGTTTCTTTGGTCCTTAGGCGGTTCCTCCCAGCGCGAATCAGCGGAGGTAAAAAATGCTGAGAACATTTAATTTCACACCAGCTTTTCCTGTAAGAAAAACCAAAAACACGGAGATAAGCCGTATCTTAAGTGCTGCGGTGATCAACGAATCCTTCTGTCAGTTGCTTTTAGATTCCCCGATCCATGCTATCGAATCAGGGTTTCATGATGAGTATTTCAATGTGAATGCGCAGGAATTGGCAAAAATAGAAGCCATCCATGCATCAAACCTGGTGGATTTCGCCACCAAAGTATCCAATTTTTAATTTCAAAGGAGAAATATCATGAAAAACCTAATCAGTAAGATCAATTTGTTTGCCGGACAAAAGGGACAGCTCGTTGTAGCTATCCTCACTATCGCTTTGTTCGTGCTGGCTGCCGGCGCCCCCAACGCCACCATCGGTATCGGTCGCTAATCAAACACTTTAGGAGTATTTAACATGCTTAAGAAAATAGAAAATTACAACTACAACAAATCCACCCGTGATATGGAATACAGCCGCCTGCTCTCTGCTGCCGTCATCAACCGCAGTTTTTGCAATATGCTGCTTTCCGATCCATCCAAAGCCATCACCAATGGCTACAGCGGTGAAAAGTTCAACCTCAGCCAGGAAGCCCAAGAAAAGGTCACCACCATCCGCGCTACCTCTCTGCAGGAATTCGCTGCCAAATTGGCTGCACTCTAATCATAAAAAAATACATCAGGAGAAAGATCATGAAAAACCTAACCAACAAAATCAATATTTTTGCAGGACAAAAGGGGCAGCTCGTTATAGCCATCCTTACCATCGCTTTGTTCGTGCTGGCCGCCGGAGCCCCCAATGCCACCATCGGCATCGGTCGCTAATCAACAATCAAATATCACAAGGAGAAAGATCATGAAAAACCTAACCAACAAAATCAGTGTGCTTGCCGGACAAAAAGGACAGCTCGTTGTAGCCATCCTCANNGCCGGCGCTCCCAATGCCACCATCGGAATTGGTCGCTAATCAATTTTAAGATCACCAAGGAGAAATATCATGAAAAACCTATCGAATAAACTCAACGTTTTTGCCGGACAGAAGGGACAGCTCGTTGTAGCCATCCTCANNTGCCGGCGCCCCCAACGCCACCATCGGTATCGGTCGCTAATCAAACACTTTAGGAGTATTTAACATGCTTAAGAAAATAGAAAATTACAACTACAACAAATCCACCCGCGATATGGAATACAGCCGCTTGCTCTCCGCTGCCGTCATCAACCGCAGCTTCTGCAACATGCTGCTTTCCGATCCATCCAAAGCCATCACCAATGGCTACAGCGGTGAAAAGTTCAACCTCAGCCAGGAAGCCCAAGAAAAGGTCACCACCATCCGTGCTACCTCTCTGCAGGAATTTGCTGCCAAATTGGCTGCGCTCTAATCAGAAAAAATATATCAGGAGAAATACCATGAAAAACCTAACCAACAAAATCAATATTTTTGCAGGACAAAAGGGACAACTCGTCTTGGTTATCCTCACCATCGCTTTGTTCGTACTGGCTGCCGGCGCCCCCAATGCCACCATCGGTATCGGTCGCTAAATAAGTCCTTTCATCTGTATACTGCATCTCAACCAGAAGGGAGCAATATTTTCTTTCTGGCATAAAACTTGCTTAATGCTTACTGTTTTGAATATCTTAATGTTTAGTGGATAGATAATTAATGGAAAACTTACAGCAGACCAAACATATGCAGTCCATCCTCGTGACCAGCACAAGGACATATGTTAATAATGCGTCCATCGCGGCTGATCTGGCTGCCATGGTAGCACAATCGGGCAAGAAAACGATACTGCTGGATGCCGACCTTAACCGACCGGTCATTCACCGTGTTTTTGAACTTCCCAATCGGGTCGGTTTGAGCGATGTGCTGCAGGGTCAGCGCACGGTTAATGCGATCATACATTCCATGCTCGAGGGTAATTTGCATATCATCACCAGCGGCAGTATGCCCACCATGACCAAGGACCTCATCGGCACCAAAGAAATGAGCAATCTGATCAAACAATTGAAGCAGGAATACGAAAAGATATTTATCCATGGTCCAGCTTTCTTTTACAATGAAGCCACCCTGCTCGCCGCGCAAGTGGATGGTGTGGTGCTTATGATCAACCCAAGCTATGCAAAATCAGAAGCAACCCAGGCTATCGTGGAACGCTTTCAAAAAACTGGTTCCACCATCATTGGGATCGTGATGCGCGACCAACCCAAGTATCAATCCAACCAATCCACATTCATCAACCGCCTGTTGAATTACGATAAGCACAACCGATTGGAGCCGTAAACCCCCTCTATTTCCTTAAAATCTAGTTCTCTATCCACTGGCTGCTTTTCAAAAAAAACAGCCTTGTTTTTTATAGCGCATTTCACCTACAATCTAAGGGAGAGAGGAACAAACACCTATGTCAACCAATCCTTCCGTGAATCCCCTGCAGCAAATGCAGCAGATGGTCGAACCCTGGCATCAAGCCATTCAAGATCCAGAAAAAGCACAGCGCACAGTTCTTAATAAATTTGTAACTATCTATACCCAAACCAAATTTGGTAAACAACACGGAATCACCAATATCGAGAATACAGAAGATTTCCGCCGGGCATTCCCTGCCCGAAGCTATGAAAAGTATAAACCGATCATCCAGCAGGTGATGGCAGGCGATACCGATCTTTTATTGAATGAAGAACCGATCGGGTGGGCGATCACCCGCGGCACCACGAAAGGGGAAAATAAATTCATCCCCATGACCCCCACCGATCTCAAAATGCGCGTTTCGGCAGGCAGGGCAGTCGTCAATTTTGTCCTGCAATCCAAGCGCTTTGATATCTTTCAAGGAGTGAATCTCAATCTGAATTTTCCCAGTGTGGTAGGGCATATTCGCGTGGGCGAGAAAGATCTGGAATACGGTTACAGCTCCGGCATCTATACCCGGCATGTCAGCGCCCTCACCCCTGTCAAATCCATGCCCACCCAGGATGAGATCGACGCGCTGGGAGGAGGAAAAACCCGGAAGGATTGGGATGCCCGTTTCGAGCTGGCTTACACAAAATGCCTGAACCAGAACGTCACCCTGGTGGGCGGAGTAGCGCCCACCGCTCAACAGTTCGCCAAATACCTGCGCCGTACGCATGCCTGCCTGCCCAAAGATATTTGGAAAGTACTCATTATGACCCTCGGGTCCGTGCCCGGCATCAACACCCGCCTGGCTCAAGATCTATGGGATTTTTATGGGCGCCAGGCTGCCATCCGTGAAATTTATGGAGCCACAGAGGGGATGTTCGGTCAGCAATTGGATGAAAACCGTGCCTGGGTGCCCAATTATGATCTGTTCTTCTTTGAAGTGAAAACCCGCTCAGGCATTAAGATGCTGCATGAGATGAAGCCCGGAGAAAGCGGGAGTCTGATCGTATCCACCCCCATTTTTCCACGCTACCAGATCGGGGATCGTATTCTGGCATTCAAGGCTCCTTACTTTCGCTGTATCGGGAGAGATAATTGGAAAACGCCCATCCAATATGCATGGCATGAATTCAATACATTAAATTTGGGACGGCTATAAGATCATTGGATCAATTGCTGAAGAATGGTGCTGAGCAGGATCGCTATTCCCAGGGCGACAAAGAAACCCGGGATCAACATGACCGGTTCAAACATACCACAACTCCCGGCAGCCAAACCCAGAAAAATGAAGATATACAGAAACAGCATGGTCAGATTGTGGCGCAGTTGTTTAATGAAGATGCGGAACAGCAGTTCCAGGGTAAGGATGGCAGCATTTCCTAAAAAGAGCAGTGGCACGACCCGGAAATCAAATTCGTAATTCGCCAGCCAGGTGCGCAGCATGGGGAACCATACCAGGTCCGGCAGACGCCAATCGGCAATCCAATGCTGAAAACCAGCCAGAATGGCAGTGCCCATCCAGATCAACATCAACGCCCAGATCACTGTTGCAAATCTGTCGTTGACTACAATTTCATCCCGGTCGCGCAAACCCAGATCATCCATGGCGCTCTATTATAAAACGAAAAGTGGCATGTGTAAAAACATGCCACTTATGTTTGAAAGTTTTTTGATTATTTCTTCTTCATCAAACCACCCAGCATCACACTCACACCGATCGCGATCAGCATGAGCGGCCAGATGATATACCAGTTAAAAAAGGGTGATAGACCCCAGCCAATTAAGAAAGCTGCAAATACCAGTTTCCCACCCACATGAGATTTAAAAGCCGGCACGAGCAGGCGGATCAAGATTTCTATGATCGTAATAACTCCGGCGCCCAGTGCGATCATATGAAAGGTATTGAATGCCATCAATTCACCCAAGCCGTTGAATATCCAGGAATGGCGGACGTTCATGCCAATGGCTTGCCACCAGCCCAAATTATTTCCCAAGAATACCAACCCTGCCCAGATCAGAACCGCTGCCCACGCAATGGAACTCAGCAGATCATGTTCTTCTGTTTTTTCTTCATGCTTTTCCTGTTCTTTTTCGTTTTTCTCGTCAACCATCTTTTCATCTTTTTCGTTCAAATCTTTATCAGACATAAGAATCCTCCATTATTTCTCTGCTTCTACACTTAATAATACGAAATATTTCTGATTGAGTTGCTTAAAATAAACAAATCGAACCCTGTATCCAATGATATTTCAAGGTTTCAGAGAAAAATTGGTTTACTTCAATTCCTGATCAAAAAAATCGATGGTGCGTTGGATAAAAAGGGTATCCCCGCTGTTTTGAAATGTATGCGGCTGGTCTTCATAAAAATAACAGTACACTTCTTTTTGAAGAATGCCCAGATCAGAACACAACTGGTCGGACCATGCCAGCGGCACCACTTTATCTGCTTCGCCATGATGGATGCTCAACGGTGTGGTAATGCGATCCAGATAGGTGCTGGCGGAAAGGGTACTCAATACTGCATCGGTGGTTTGAATGCCAGGATTGCCGCGCCCATCATCGGTATCGAAGTATTCCAGATTGATCTTTTCATCCGCGTTGATGGATGCATATAACACTGCGGCATCGATCTCCTTGTCAATTTCCAATACGCGCAGCATGATCCCACCTCCCATGCTATGCCCCCAGATGCCGATATGTTCCCCATCCGCATTTTCCAATGGACCGGCTGTGCCGGCTTGCGTGCGAACCAGCGCCAGCAGGTTCAACGTATCGATCGTGTCGCCGATCCCTACCGGGTCATAAGCATCATCCGAAGCACCATAGCCACGCAGGTTGGGATGCAGCACGATATAACCGGCTTCCGCCAGTGCATCAGTATAACGCGTGGAATAATCGAGCATGCTGTACTCGGCAGGATCAATATAGCCATGCAGGAGAACAATGACCGGGAACGGACCCTCCCCATCCGGAACGTTCAAAAAGCCATACAATTCCAAGCCTTCGCTGCGGTATTTGAACACAGTTCGGGTGAAGGAACCGCCATTAGTAAGCGTACCCTCGGTTTGAATGACGCCGCCGCCGTAGCTGCGCGCGCTCAACGCTTCGATAGTGTAGCTAACAAATGGATTGGGGGTCGGGGTAATGGTGGGCAGAGGGGTGGTGGTGAATTTTGGGGTGGGAGTGATGGTGGGGGTAAAGGTTGGAATGGGGGTGACGGTGGGGCTAACACGCTGCACCAACGGCTCGGGGAGTTCTTCTTCTCGACTGCAAGCGATAGTGAGGAACAGCAAAGCAGCTGCGACCAATAAAACCATAAATCGCAAAAGAGTTTTATGCAGGGTTCCTGACATTCCAACGCTAGACATGCCTGTGATAATACTATGCTTTCTTGGGCTGAGAAAGCATGTTTTTGCTTCTTACACATAACTAATACATACTGATTACAATAAATCAGAATGTATTAAATATTTCAAGATATTTTTTTGTTGTCAACATCTAGAGAGAATAGCGAACAACACATAAAATCACTAATGCGCTCTATCTGATTTGGCAACAACAGTGGTATTTCCATTAACCTCTTTATAAATCGGGATTTTTTCTCCTGCTACCTGTGCTTCGATAACAACACCAGATCCACCAAATTGTCCTCTGCCTGATTCATCCACCCATACTTTACAAAAACCGCCCCCTTTCCAGGAAAGAGTAACATTAGCTTTCTTCCATGGATCATCTCTTCTATCGATCAAAATAAGAGTATTTGCCATTTTTATCCTTTTTTATTGCTGGTTATTTATTTGAACAAGTTATAGTTTTGAATCTGCCAAAATGTAATATTCCATAGCTTTTTCTTTTGCTTCGTCCAAATGTTCTTCATCTACATTTGAGTAATCAAGTTGATTGATATCGAATGTTTTAACCGCCTTATAAAATTCTCTCCATGCGTTGTTTTTAATTCCTTCACAAAAATCTGCCATTCTGAATATTTTCTCTGTATTTTCCAGGTATGCCACTGCATCGACTGGTTTTTTTTGTAGATTACGGTTATATACTTCAATTAAATTTTGTAAACTGGTATTGAAATGCTCATTTGATATACTGGCGGCGGCAGCTGTTACTCCCAAAGTAACGCCTTTAAAAAGCACGTTCACGGCTGTTCCCAATATAGTATCTGCTGCTCCCTGTCCTTCGTAGATAATAGGATTTTTACCTGCCGTTGCAGTTTTCAAATTGCATGATTGAAACACTGTTAAAAAATAATATCCGTCAAAATTATCAGGGTTTAATTCAATTGCTTTCTCTGCCATTTTCTCCATTTCAGATAAGATCTTTGAATTTTTGTTACCTTGTTGGCTTGAACAAAGGAAATAGAAATATAAAAAATCTGCAAATTCTCCATAAGCGCTCGAAATTAAAAACCTGTTTTCATTATCATTTAATGCATCAATTGCAGGGATTATCTTTTTTCGAATGTTATCAGCAATTTGAAAATCCTTTATGTTTTTATTTTCAAAACCATTTTGCCAGTATTTATAAAATAATTTATATTGGGTATCGATATTTTGCTCAGCCATATTGAATCTCCATCGTATTTTTTTAATTATTTTGTTATTTTTTAAGAAAATATCATCACTACTCTGTCTTTTCTTACACACGCTTTTTTCATTATATAAGATATTTTTTAAAAGCGTTTTAAAAAGATACAAAAGAATCTTATCTTTTGTATCTTCTATGGGTCCGGCAGGATTCGAACCTGCGACAAGGCGGATCATATCTCTATTCCCATGAGAATATATAATTACATTTTCCAAGTACTTTCTCGAGGATCAAAAATATACGATGACAAAACAAACTCCAACTGCTCATGATTGGTTCGAAAAAGCAAACAAAGCCATCCAACCCGAAGAACAAATTCGCTGCTTCACCAAAGCCATTGAACTAGATCCAGAATTGACTCTCGCTTACTTCAAGCGTGGAAACTGCTATGCAAAATTAAACCAGTATGAGCGAGCTGTTGCTGATTATGATCAGGCTCTCCACCTCGACCCTGGAATGGATGGCGCATCCATCAACCGCGGAATCTGCCATGTGCGCCTGGATCAGTATGCGGAAGCGGTCGATGATTTTAGCCATGCGATTGAAAATAATCCTGAGAATGCTGAGAGCTATTACTACCGCGGCAACAGCCATGCTCACCTTGAGCAGGACGAAAAAGCGATCGAGGATTTCAGCCAGGCGATCCGGCTCGACCCAGCATTTGCGTATGCATACAGCAATCGTGGGCTAAGCTATTCCAATCTGGATCAGGATGAAAAAGCAATTATTGATTATGACCAGGCTGCCCGATTCGAGCCTGAAAATGCTTCTATCTTTTATAATCGTGGGAACAGCTACGCTTACCTGCATCAGCATGAAAAAGCGATTGAAGACTACGACAAGGCGATCAGCCTTGATCCTACCATGGGCGATGCGTATTACAACCGGGGAAACTGTCATGGTCACCTGAAACAGTACGAAAAGGCGATCGAAGATTACAGCCAGTCTATCCGGCTGGATCCCGATATAGCTTATGCTTACAACAACCGCGGATTCACCTACGCCAATCTAGGGCAGTATAAAAACGATAGAGGATTTTGACCGGGCGCTCAGCCTCAACTCTGAATTGGAGGATGTTTACTACAATAAAGCCTGTTCCTGTGCTCACATAGGAAAAACGGAAGAAGCTTTAAACAATCTTCGCCAGGCTCTCAAGTTCGGTCCGCAGAAATATTGTGATCTGGCAGGCAAGGATACTGCTTTTAAAAAGATAAGGGGAAATGCTGATTTTCAGAATTTGCTTAAAAAGTATTGCGATAAATGCTAATTTTAAAACCGGTTCAGATCACCAAATCTGGATCATTTCCCGTAAAAAGTAGTAATGGGTCCGGCAGGATTCGAACCTGCGACCAAGTGGACTTTAGCATGATTCCATTTAGGATATGTATTTATTGTGCAATAATCCAATAAAGACCCAAGAGGACTATAAAGCCATAAGTCAAAACGTCATGCACACAACAACCGGCATAACCGATCAGTTTTACTCAAACATAGACGAGGATACTCTAAAAGGCGAATCGATATACTGTTTTTTATTTTTGATCTAATTATTTTTTACTATATTTATTTTGATCTTGACAGGATTATCAATCCATGGTATCATTATTTTAATGGAGAGGTGCTCCATATAAAACTCGGATGCTTTCTGTCATAAACAGGCGGTGGCCAACGCAAAAAACTGCGGAGAGATCCAATAAATCATAAAGGAGTAAAAAATGAATACGCAATTTGAAGAAATTTATACAGCGACATTTGAAGTAGTCCCAACAGAGCAAGATAATATCAAGCTTTTCGTTGGAGTTGGAAAGGCGAAAGATTTAATTCGACTTACAACAGTCGATTCATACAATCCAAATCTTAGCCCAACAGACGAACACCAAGGATATCAACGCCCACCTGAACGAGGTCGGATTACCCGAATTGGACGGTATTTAATAGAGGAACAAGGTAGTGGTTTGTTTCCTACCGCAGTACTTTTAGCCTCTCGGATTCCATTAGTCTATGATAAGAAAGAAGGGACCATAACCGTTACGTCTGATTCAAAGCTACAAATTGTTGATGGGCAACATCGTTTAGCTGGATTACAGTATGCCATTGAAGAAAAAAAGGATAAGCGATTCGAGAATTACAGTATACCTTTTGTAGTAATGGTGACACCTGAACGATTGGTGGAAATGACTCAGTTTAGAATTGTGAACGGAACTGCCAAATCAGTTAGAACTGACCTAGTCAATATGATTCTTACTGCCACTTACAAAGGTACGAAACGGAACGATATTCCTGACAAAGACAAATGGAAGGTTGTTGTTAGCAATGTTGTTGACCGCTTAGCAAAGAACCCTGAATCTCCTTGGAGGAATAATATTACACTTCCGGGTGAGCTTGCGACTCGTAAAGATGAGGGAAAAATAATTCGGGCAACATCCTTCATCACCAGTTTACATCCTGTATATGTCTGGCTGAAGGAAGCAAGTGGGATTCTAAACGACCATTGTTCTACAATCGATGAGGAAATCGATTATATGTATCGCATAGTTGCTGATTATTGGAAAGCATTACAACGAGTAGTTCCTGACGCTTTTGAAGCACCTGAAGATTATGTTATTCAAAAAACCCCAGGTTTATTCTCGTTACACAAGTTGCTTCGGCGTTTATTAGCAAATATGTACAATGGTCGCCGTTCCTTTGATACAGATACCTTTGAAGAGTTTCTTAATGAAGGTTCCGAGATTAAAGACTCTGATTTTTGGTTATCTTCAGCTGGGCGAGCAAGTGCATTCGGCTCAATGAAAGGATTTGATGATTTATACGACATAATTAGTGCTCCATATGATACTAAATAACTAATAACGAGAAACTAAATGCAAAGAAAATAGGTGTGATTGAAAAAGATCACACTTATTTATTTTTAAAGATTAGTCGATTTTAATTCAATTTTTCCATTTTTTTGAAAAAATCTGATTTACTCACTTAAACAAAAAGACACTCTGAATGATTTTGAGTGTCTTTTAAAGACATAGTCTCCTCGTTGAGGACTCAAACCTAGCGGAACGGAATTCAGTTCCTGTGAGTATTCATTTATTGCCTTCGATAATGCTTTATAAAGAAAAATTCTCCGATAAATTCGGAGTAATTTTGTCATAATGAAATGACCTCACACTCAAAATATGGGCCCGGCAGGATTCGAACCTGCGATCAAGCGGTTATGAGCCGCGCGCTCTGCCGCTGAGCTACGGGCCCGGCATGAGACAGCGCAAAAATTATAACATCGGAACCAAAAAGCGGAAGGATTTTTCTCCTTCCGCTTCGTTATTCTACTCCAGGATCAGCCGGGTACGCTGGAAGCGCTTTTTCGCGAGCAGCAGCATGATCCCATCCGCCACGATCAGCACACCAAACAACCCGCCAATGATGAGCGGTGGTTTTGCATCCAAAATCGGAGCGACGCTGGCAAAGAAACTCTGTACCTTATCAGGGAAGGTCTGGATCAGGATAAATGGAATGAACCAGATCGCCATGATGGACAGGCTCAATTTTTGATAAGCCTGCCGCACGGTGGCTGCTTTAAGAGAGACGAACACACCGATGCTACTGATGAATATGGCGATCAACAACACCGCTGCCAAACCACCGAAGAACATGCCGGGGTTATAGAACTGCAATCCAGCGCTTGGGAACACTACATTGATGGTTATCACTCCGAGCAGAGAGCAAGCAAAAGCAATGCCCCAGGCATACAGCACCGAAGAGGCAATCTTACCCAGCAGAATGCTGGTATCCGAAAGGCGCGTGGCGAGCAGCGTTTCGAGCGTGTGGCGCTCGCGTTCTCCGGCGAAGGCATCTGCCACCAATCCGATGGTCATAAAGAGCGGCACCCAAGCCCAGTCCAGCAGCGCAGTAGGGTCCTGCAGCCAAGCAGCACCGTTTATATACGGCAGGTAAATGCCGATCAGCCCAACCAGGATCAGCATGCTGATCCAGCTCTGGCGCCCACCCGAGCGTTGAAAAACCACTTCTTTCCATTCTTTTCTAATTAATGTAAAAATGTCCTGCATCATGCCTGCTCCTCCAATAACGCCAGAAATGCCTCTTCCAGCGATGCTTTGCCTTTGCGCACTTCATCGATCATCACGCCTTTGCCAGCCAGAAACTGCACCAGATTCCCCGAATCGGTCTCGCGCTTGAAATGCACTACCAAATGGCGGTCCTGCAGCTCCACCGCTTCCACATCCGGCATGGCGCGCAGATCAGTAACAACAGACTCGCTGAATCCACGCCCCACCACGATCAGGGTATGCGCGCTTTTTCGCAGACGCAGATCATCTGGTGAACCGACCGTGAGCAGTTTGCCCTTATTGATGACCGCCACCTGGTCGCAGATCTTTTCCGCTTCCGCCAGATTGTGAGTGGTGAGAAAAACCGTAACGCCATGCTGGCGTGCCAGATCCACCAGATCATCACGCAAACTGGCAGCCGCCACCGGGTCAAGACCATCCGTGGGTTCGTCCAAAAAGACTAGCTTGGGGTTGTGCATAAGGGTGCGCACCACAGCCAGTTTTTGTTTCATCCCGCGGCTCCAGGTGTTCACCATTTCCTTACGACGGTCATATAATCCCATTTTTTCCAGCAGTGAGCGAATACGCTCTGCTCGCTCTGTTGCAGGAATATGCCAGATGCGCCCGAAGAGATCCAGATTATCTTCCGCGGAAAGGCGTTCGTACAACCCGGTCTGTTCCAACAGCGCGCCGCAGTTCAAGCGAATCTGATCCGCCTGAGTGCGGGTATCAAATCCCAAAACTTCAGCACTGCCGCTGCTCGCTTCAAGCAATCCCAGCAGCAGCCGGATGGTGGTGGTCTTTCCGGCTCCGTTCGGTCCAAGGAAACCGAAGAGCGTGTCGGTCTGCACTTCAAATGTGATGCCATCCACGGCGCGCACTTCGCCGAACTGGCAGTGCAGGTCATGGGTACTGATGCTAGTATTTTTCGATGTCATTTATTCTCCGTTCATTTTTTGCATAATCTTTTTAAAGTGATTACGATATTCTTCAAAGGCACTGCGCCCTTTGGGGGTCATGCTGCACAGCGTCTGTGGTTTTTTATCCTTGAATATCTTGCG
>DHHD01000109.1 GCA_002403105.1 Anaerolineaceae bacterium UBA4781
CAAATTTTGGCAGATGGTATTCATCGCGTTCCAGTTTAACCGAACAACGTTCGGCAATTGCCACGGTATTGCTAATGGATTCGGGTACTTCTGCAAACAAGGCAGCCATCTCTTGTGGAGAACGTAAATAATAAGAATCACCATTCATGTGCATACGTTTTTGGTCAGACAACAGAGCGCCGGTTTGAATGGCTAATAAGATATCCTGGTAGCGTGCATCCTCTTTATCAACATAATGCACATCATTGGTTGCAACCAGCTTCACCTGATATTGCTTTCCCCATGCGATGAGCTGTTTATTGACTGCTACAATCTCAGGCATATCATGGTCCTGGATCTCCAGGAAAAAATTCTCTTTTCCAAACACATCCAGATACCAGCGCAACTGCTCTTCTGCTTTTTCGATCTGATTGTTCGAAATCAGGGTTGGAATTTCCCCTTTCAGACAGGCGCTGGTGCAAATGATACCCTCGGCATGTTCTGCAAGATATTCGTGATCAATACGCGGATAATAATAGAATCCTTCGAGCTGCGCAGCGCTGGCTATCTTGAGCAGGTTTTGATAACCGGTCATGTTTTCAGCCAGCATTAATATGTGATTCGAGCGTTTATCTTTTTGGGGATCACGTTCATTCATCCGTCGGGGGGTGATATAGCCTTCCAAACCAATGACAGGATGAATGCCTTCCTTCAGGCAGGCATTGTAAAACTCCACAACTCCATACATGGTGCCGTGATCGGTGATCGCCACGGCTGGCATGCCCATTTCTTTTGCGCGTTGAATGAGCTTGGGAAACATACAGTATCCGTCAAGCAAGGAATAGTGTGAGTGAACGTGCAGATGGACAAAAGGCATAGAATTCAAATCTGGATGATTTCGGTCATTATAGCACGCGACTAAAATACATCCATCAAATACATCTTAAAAATAGAGTGATTTTAAGATTACGAGTAGAGAATTATTCGCGTTTCCCTAAAGTTGCTATATAGGCAGTGAATAGATGTATTCCATCCACGCCAAGGGCTGTATTCATTAAATCATCATCAAAAGCGGCAATAGCGCACACCCCACATTGGATAGTTTCCGCTGCCAGGTAGAGATTCTGGCAAACATGCCCGGCATCCAGCAAAATATATCGGAAAGATCGTTCCCCGTAGCGCCAATAAGTGCGTGCGATATCAGCCACCCAACAAAATGTAACCGCACTGGTTTGTACGTGCTTCTGCTTTAAGCATGCTTCGGTAATTTTTTGATTGATATCCGCGCTTGCTTCCAGAAGCAGCAGTTTATGTTCAAGCGCCAGATAGCGATACAGTCCCTGCGCCAAACCCTGCACCTGGTTGATCAGCAGATATGTTTCAAAGGGGTGGCGTGCTCCAGCTGAAGGAACAGTTCTGCGCGTGAATGTCTTTGCTTCATTTACCTCTTTCACTCCCTGGGTCGCCCACAATAAATAGCTGAACTCCGATTGAGATAATTCTTTAACAATATACTGTCGCCGGCTTTCCCGTTTTTGTATAATATTCTTGAAATCCGATTCGGAAAGAGTGCATTCTTGAGGGTCGGGTAGAGAAATCAACTGTGCATCAGCCTCATACGCCATTTGTAGAGGTGGCTGGGTGATTCCCTTTTTCTGTTGCGAATCAGGCATATTCTGATATTTAGATGCTTCGAGATAATCTTTCCAGGTACTCATTGTTTCTCCCATTTCTTGCGTGTTTCTATCTTCCATCATACTGCCTTGTGCAGTCTTTTTAATTTACTGCCGATCATACGCACCAGCGATTTAATTTCATCAACCTTCAGAAAATACAATATTGCTCCATAAAGGATCGCTGCAACCAGGATGGTTGCCAGAATTTTCAGCCAGTAGGGCAATCCAAGATTTAAGTTCATGCATACGATCACGCAAACAGTCATTATCCCAACCGCAAAGCCTGCTTTCAGAAGTCCGGCAAGCAAGAATTTTTTATCCAAACCATGCATGCGTTTCTGCATAAAAGCAAGTAAAACGAACGCTTCAAGGATCGTGGCAGTTGAATTTGCCAAAGCCAGTCCGCCATGCGGCATCCAACCCATCTCTAAGAACAAGCGGCTGAAGAGGATGCTCAAAACCAAATTCAAACTCATGGCACCGACCCCAACCACCACAGGGGTTTTCGTATCATGCTGAGCATAAAAAGCGCGGCTGGTGATTTCCACAATGCAGTGACCTACCAAACCCACCGAGTACCACAGCAGCGCCCAGGCAACCAGAGTCGTGGAAGCAGCTGTGAATTCTCCCCTTTGGTAAAGTAATCGCACAATATCTTCACGCAGCAGAATCAAACCGATCATGGAGGGGATAGAGAGAAAAAGAATCATCCTTAAAGTCGAAGTAAAAGAGGAACGCATCTCATCCAATTTCCCGGCAGCCACCTGTGCAGAAAAAGTCGGCAAGGATGCGATCGCGATGGATTGAGCAATGGCTGCTTGGGGCATCAGCATTAATGAAAATCCCAAACTAATTGCAGTAACGCTGCCTTCAGGCTGTAGTGATGCAAGATATGTGTTTACAAGGAAGTTCAATTGAACGATCGCCACCCCCAGCAGCCGAGGTGCCATCAGAATCGCTACTTCACGCACAGCCGGATTTTTCCGTTCCAAACCAAGTTTATAGTGCGCTTGCGGCAGGCGCAGTAGATTGGGGATCTGCACAAATAAATGTAAACTTGCTCCGATTAAAATGCCATATGATAAACCATAAACACCATAGCGAGGTGCCAGTACAAGCGCACCGAATATCCAACCGATTTGGTACATGCCGGGTGCCAGCGCAGATACAAAAAAGCGCTGGTGCGCATTTAGAATTCCCATAACCAATCCACTTAACCCGAAGATGATGGCTGAGGGGATTTGAATACGTAATAAAGAAGCGGTCAATAATTCTTTTTCCAGGTTGACGGATGAAAAACCGGGTGCCAGAATATAATGCACTACCTGCTGCGCAAAGATCATGCTCAGAATACTAAAGATCGTCAGAATGATAAGGACCCAATTAATGATAGCACTGGCCAATTTCCAGGCACTTTTCCTGTCCTCTTTAACGAGAAACCTGGTGAAAGTAGGGATAAAGGCTGATCCCAGTGCACCACCAGCTACCAAATTGAACAGGACCTCTGAGAAACGATTGGCAGCATAAAATGCTTCACTATCCGCTCCGGTTCCAAATGCTCGTGCTGTTAATGTTTTTGCAAGAAGGCCGGCCAAATTGCTAAGGATATAGGCAACCATGACCGTCCCTGCCGCCCGTGCAATTTGCCGGTTAGCTTGATGGATATTATTTTTGTCTTGGGGCATGTCACTGATTATACTCAAAGGTCTTCCATTTTTTACTAAATTCTTATCTCCATCTTATAAAAACAAAGTAATCTATTTTTATAGAATTACTCAGAAAGGAGTAGCTCATGGAGGAAAATAAGGGAAACGCTGTACCCCCAACGGATTCGTCAAACGCAAAATTAGGATCAGAGAAACAGCAGAAACCACTCACCCCAAAAGCTGAAAGCAAAGCAGAGGTAAAAGTACATAAAAATACATTCATACAAAAAGCGCTGCGCCAGATTCTGCTAGCTGTACTATTTCTAGCCATTGGAGCCGGGCTGGTATTCTTCCTTGTCCATCAACCGGCAGCTAAAGAATATGCCACTCAAAAAGAAGAAGCTGTGCGCTTGCAGGATATCGAAGCCCAATACGATCAATTACTTTCAGATTATGCAGTTCTGAACACACGTCATGCTGTTGCAGTGACGCTGGTTGATATTTATCAGATCCAGAATAATGTCAATATTGCACGTATCGCATTGATGGAGAACAATGAAACACGTTTATCTATCGCTCTGGGATATGTAGAAAAGGATATTGAAACACTGGATATTGGGGAATTCCCAGAAAAAGTGGATCTATCTACGCGGGTCACCACCATTAAAGATTATTTACCAAACAACACACAAAAAGCACTAACTGAATTGAACGCTTTATTTGACGATTTGCTTCTACTAGCAAATAACATGGAAATCACAGAGTAAAAAAAGCTCCTCGCTTCGAGGAGCTTTTTTTACTATTGTTCTGATCGAGAACCGAGAGTCACTTCCAAATCTCTTTCGGCGCCGTTCCGTAAGACTGTCACCATGATCGTATCGCCGGGAGCTTTGTTCATAAACATATAATTCAACAATTGGTTATAGTTATTTATATCTATCCCATCGATCGCTATGATCAAATCTCCACCTGCATACAAACCTGCGTATTTCGTTGTGCGTGTGCCGGCTCTGATGCCCGCTTTAGCAGCAGGTCCACCGGTTGTAACATCCAGCACATATACACCCTGAATACTGGCGTCAAAACCCATCGCTTCAATCTCATCCATGGTCAATCCATCCAAACTGGAAATGCCAAGGTAGGGATAGTCATATGATCCTTCACTGATCAAATAAGGCACAACTCTTTTTACAATATCGATAGGAATCGCAAAACCAATTCCACTATAAGAAGCACTTTCAAATGCGCTGGTTGTTTCATCGTAGATAGCCCGGTTAATTCCAATAACCTCTCCATCTAAATTCAAAAGAGGACCACCAGAATTACCTGGGTTAATGGCTGCATCCGTTTGAATGGTGTCGCCAGCCGCGAAAGCAGAACCGGTTTCACTGGAACGTATTGAATCCAGCACGCGCCCAAGAGCTGAAACAATACCGGTGGTCATGCTGCCGGTGAAACCATAAGGATTTCCAATGGCAATAACAAACTGCCCTACTGCGAGATCAGATGAACTACCTAACGTAAGGGGACGGAGTACATCAGCCGCCACATTTACTTTAATAACCGCCAGATCAGAATCCATGTCCGTTCCGATCACTTCTCCGCGTGTTCGTGTACCCTCAGAAAATGTGATCTCGATTTCAGTCGCATTTTCGATAACATGGTAATTTGTAATGATACGCCCTTCTGAATCATATACAAATCCAGAACCCTGTCCCACTCCGCCATCAGATGTATATACCAAAATGGAAACAACTCCGGGATTTACATTCTTGTAAATTTTAACCAAAGCATCTTCGCCCTGGGTATATTCCAACACCTGGTCAGGGATATTGTTCTCTTCTTCTTGTACAGTCGCAACATCTTCAGTTGGTAGTTGTACCTGGTTTTCCTGTATAACACTGCAAGCGCTGAAGATCATCGCCAGTAAAATGAAACTTGAAATGAGTGTATTTTTCTTCTTGAACATTGTTAATCCTTCTTCCATATCTCCCGTAAAGTCGCTCTTTGTTTATCGTTGAGATTCCGTGGGATCTCTACTTTCACCTTGACCAGTAGATCGCCAAATTTTCCTTTTTGTCTCAGTAACGGCATTCCATGTCCCTTGATCCTGAAAACCTGCATGGGTTGCGTTCCCGGTGGTATTTTCAAAAGCACATCGCCAGATGGTGTATGTACTTTCTTTTCCCCTCCCAGCATTGCTGTAAATACATCAATAGAAACAGTGCTTACAATATCCTCCCCATCGGGAGCAAATTGGGCATCAGGTGCTACTGTGATCACTAGGAATATATCAGCACCCATCCCATTCGATTGTCGTGGGCCAGCTCCGGATATACGTACTTTACTTCCTGTTTTTACTCCTGCCGGTATCCTTACTTCAATTTTCGTATTATCAAATTGCAAGAAGCGGCTGGTTCCATGATAAGCTTCCAGAAATGAAATAGTTACCGGTTGCTTGTATGCTTGCGGCTGCACTACCCGCTTGGTTGAAGTGCTTCTTCTTTGAGTGCGCGGTCGAGCACCGCCAAAAAAGGCATTAAAGAAATCGGAAAAACCTCCGCCGAACATATCCCCAAAATCATCCATATTGTTCACGCGGGTGGTGTACTGTGGATTATTGAACAGGTCTTCCCAGCGGAAGGAATTGGGATCATTCCCGTTTTGCTGCCACGACTGATAGGAATTCGATAATTGATCATATTGCGAACGTTTTTTCGGATCACTCAGCACTTCATTGGCTTCATTGATCTCCTTAAAACGTTCTTCGGCTTGCTCATTTCCCGGATTCTTATCGGGGTGAAATTTCATAGCAAGTTTACGATAAGCTTTTTTAATTTCTTCCGCTGTGGCGTTTTTTTCAACTCCCAGCACTTTATAGTAATCCTTGTACTCCATGTTCGCTATTGTAAGGTTGAGGGGAAAACAACGCAAGTGATTCCAGGCAGATTTAATATTATTCTAACCATGGTTAAACAAGCATCCGCTGGCAGGGAGGATTGCCAGCGGATACTAATGCCAAAGGAGGAGACATTGATGAGTGTTATCAGAGGTGCTTGTAACCCCAACATGTCACCGGGGGCAATATTATCCTTTTGGGAAATTGCACGCAATGATCAATATCATCTTCTCTCTATGATTTTCTTCCTTTTATAATTTCTATTCAGAAATTCGTCCATGACAGGTAAAAGATCTTCGATTTCTTCATAGGCATAAATCTGGATGTTTGGATTTTCATTGCCCAGGATCATTTTGGATACTTTTTTACTCTGCTGGTAACAGCAAAAGATCTTTTTTTTATGGTTTTCAGCCAGAGCAATTTCATACCCGACACCATGTGAAGGAGTGCTGACCTCAGCGATCAGAATGTCGCTTTCCAAAACCCAACGTTCATCCCTCTGATATACTACCCGCGGATCGATCACCCCCTCTTCATCCAGCACCCCTGTTTCAGCCAGATGTGCAGTTGGCACTACCCAACCCTGCTTTTGTAAATGATCAACAATTTGTTTGTAGATACACTGTTCTGCTCTACCACCAGTAATGGAGCATGAAAAATAAACCTGCATTGTCCCTCCATGGACTTTATTGAGAAGATGTATTTAATGTACCATCAAATCCTCATGTTAAAATTGGATTATGGTCTCTGTCAAGGAACATATCGATAGTATTCTGAATACGCTGCCCATAAAACCAGGCTGCTATTTAATGAAGGACAACAGCGGAAAGATCATCTATGTGGGTAAAGCTATTAACCTGCGCAACCGCGTCCGATCATACTTTAAATCCTCTTCTGACCATTCTATAAAAACTCAACACCTGGTGCGAGATATTGCGGATATTGACTGGATCGTGGTCGGTTCGGAACTCGAAGCGCTCATCCTTGAAATGACCTTGATCAAGAAATATCGCCCGCAGTACAACGTCCGTTTGAAAGATGATAAACGCTATCCCTATATAAAAGCACACTGGAATGAACCTTTCCCAAAAGTAACCGTTACCAGATACCTGGAAAACGATGGGGGTAGATATTACGGTCCTTATACCAGTGTGTGGGCAGTCCACCAAACTTTGGATCTGCTGCGCAAGATATTTCAATATCGCACCTGCGATAGGATCATCACCGGAATGGACGCGCGTGCTTGCCTGTATTACGACATTAAATTATGCAGCGCACCATGTATCGGCAAGATCAATGAAGTTGATTACAACCAAATGATCACTGACCTCGGAAAGTTTTTGGAAGGCCAAACCGGCCCCATCTTGGATCGTTTGCGTTTGGTGATGCAGGAGATGTCAGAAGCGCTGCAGTTTGAAAAAGCAGCCGCCATGAGAGATCAAATTCAAGCCATTGAGCGCGTGGTAGAAAAGCAAAAGGTCATTTCTACCCAGAATATGGATAGCGATGTGATCGCCCTGGCTCGCTCCAATGGAGAAGCTTGCATTCAAATATTCTTTGTCCGCGGTGGAAAACTGATCGGCCGTGATTATTTCATTCTGGAAGGAGCGGATGACGAGAAAAATAGCGAGGTTATTGCACAGTTCCTCATGCAGTTCTATTCCCAATCTACCCACATTCCGTCTAAAGTGTTGCTGCCCGAAGATATCGAAGAAGCCATGATCATCCAACATTGGCTGAATCAACAAAAGCAGGGGGAAAAAATTCAAATCCAGGTTCCCCATAAAGGAATAGCGAAGCAGCTTGTAGAAATGGCAACCGAAAATGCCACTGAAACACTGCGTTCTTTGAAGTCACAATGGGAAATGGATACAAACAAACAAAGCAACGCGCTGGCAGAACTTCAAGCAGCATTCAACATGAGCAATCCTCCCAACCGCATGGAATGTTATGATATTTCTAACACCCAAGGAACTGCTTCGGTCGGCAGTATGGTTGTCTTTGAGCAAGGCATTCCTAACAAAAAATATTACCGCCGCTTCAATATTAAAACAGTCAGCCAACCGGATGATTTTGCCAGTATGGAAGAAGTACTCATGCGCCGCTTTCGCCGCTGGCAGGCATATCACGAAAGTGATGAGGTGGGGAAGAAAGCAGAACCTTCTTTTTCGCTGCTGCCCGATCTGCTGATTGTAGATGGGGGTAAAGGACAACTCAGCAGGGCGCTAAAAGTGCTGGAAAAATTCGGACTGCAAGATACCATCAAAGCTGTGGGGCTTGCCAAGAGTGAAGAACTGGTGATCCTGCCCGATCAGCAGGAACCTCTGGCATTACCCAGAAATTCGCAGGGGTTTTTTATGATGCAGCGCATTCGCGATGAGGCTCATCGCTTTGCCATTACCGCCCACCGTAACCAGCGCAGTAAGAATAGTTTGAAATCCATTCTGGATGAAATACCTGGTATTGGACCTGCTAGAAAAAAAGCACTGCTCGCTGAATTTGGATCGGTGGAAATTCTTCGCCAGGCGTCAGTAGAGGATATTGCCAGGCTTCCCGGTATAAACCGATCGCTAGCAGAAGAAATTCTGCATTCCATTCAATAAAACAGTGCTTCTCTATGGGTAAATATGAGAGGGAATGTTTGCTACTGCAGCAAGTAATCCTTGAAATAGTTCAATAGCAAAACCGTCTCATTATCTTTAAACCATTCAATGTAATCACAGAAAAAATTCACGTTCAATTGTGAATTAAAAGGCAGCACCGTCTCAAGCCAGAAATCACCGTCAGAATCAACTGAAACTTTCGCCAGAAACTGCTCATCATTGGCTTGATTTACCACTGATAATACTTCTGGTTCCAAATTGCTGGTGCCCACCCCTGTCCATAATGAGTAGATTATCATTCGGCTGACTTTCTCAGTTTGATAATCATATTCAATGAGATAAATTCCTTCATTGGGGGTCGTGACACCAAATGTATTTTCAGAAACGCTGCTGATTTCCCAACCTTTTTCGGTAAGTTTTTCGGTAAGCGCGAGAATAAACGTATCTTCGTCTGATTGGGCAGCCACATAACCAGTAGAACTCACCTGTTCTGCTGTCTGATCGGTGCTGGATAAATCTGCCATTTGGGTTTGCAAAGCGCTGATCTCAGTTGTATTATCTGCTACACAACCGCATAAGAATATAACCATAAGGATAAATAATATTTTTTTCATCTTTCACCTGTTTTTTTATATATCAGATAAGATTTTAAACCAAAGTTACTTTAATGGATAAATCTCAATAAGAATTTTTATCATAAAAACCATGGATTAATTTGGAATTTATAGTCAAGGAATCTATTGCGTCCCTTGCATACGTAATGACTTCTATGGTAGAATTCAACGCCGTCTGGGTAAAAAGCAATTATTCATTAATTGATAGGATAGAATGACCATGAGCGAACTATTATTGAAAGCAGTAGAAACAGAAAAAAATTCAAACATTCCTGATCTCGCACCGGGTGATGTGGTCAGTGTACATGTCAAGATCAAAGAAGGCGATCGCGAAAGAATTCAGGAATTCAAAGGTACCGTGCTGTACATTTCAAAAAAAGGGCAAACAAGCACCTTTACCGTACGGCGTGTCGCCAGTAATGGCATCGGTGTTGAGAGAACTTTCCTTATTCGATCACCCCGAATCGACAAAGTAGTTGTCGAGCGCCACAATAAAGTACGCAAAGCACGCCTGTACTACTTACGCGAACGCACCGGTAAAAGCGCCCGCCTAAAACAGAAATTCTCATAAGTTCATATATCTATGAAGATAAAAAGGTGCAGTTCGTGTATACTGCACCTTTTTCATTTATAATCACGTCAAATGATGAACAACAAGCCTTTAAAGATCGGGGTTTTTGATTCAGGGTTAGGCGGACTTTCTGTTTTACGAGCGATTCATGAATTGCTGCCGAATCTAGAGATCATCTTTTTTGCTGACCAGGCACATGTTCCTTATGGGCGCCGCCAATTGGATGAGATCCGTTCATTCTCCGAGCAAATAACCGCCTTTTTATTAGAAAAAGACATTGACCTCCTGGTAGTTGCCTGCAATACGGCTTCTGCGGCTGCTTTAAAATATCTGCGCCAACAATTCCCCTCCCTACCCATTGTAGGCATGGAACCCGCGGTAAAACCTGCCTCGCAACAAACCCTTACCAAAGCTGTGGGTGTGCTGGCGACTCCCGCCACTTTTCAGGGAGAGCTGTACCAGTCACTTGTCCAGAAATATGGGGAAGGTCTGCAAATTTTCCAGGATACCTGCCCCGGATTGGTTGAAGAAATAGAAGCCGGAAATCTATCGGGCGCAAGAACCCGTACTATTCTTGAAAATGCGCTTTATCCCATGATAAAAAAGAATGTGGATACCATTGTACTGGGCTGCACTCATTATCCCTTCGTTCTTGAAAGAATCCGCGAGATCGCGGGCAAGGGTATTCAGGTGATCGATCCCGCACCGGCCGTCGCATGCAGAGTGCAAATGCTGCTTGAGCAGAATTTTGAAAATCGTATCCATATATCTTCTGATGGTTCTCTCCAGTTTTTTACGAGCGGTGATCCCCTTGTTTTTCAACAGCAAATGAAAACACTGATCGGTATTGAAGGCACCGTGCACAGTATTCTCTGGATGGATGGCAAAATTCAGATACCCTGACCCAGCATTACAAGAACAATACAATTTCACAGGAATAAGGAAAAGATGAAATCAATCGCAATCATAATAGCAGGTTTTGGTAATGTAGGAAAAGCTTTCGCACGTTTGCTTTATCGAAAACATGCTGAAATTGAAGATACGTACGGGCTTGACCTGCGAATCACAGGCATCAGCACCGCATCTCACGGATGCATGGGAGTAAAAGATGGCTTTAACTTTGACCGCCTGATATCCGTGAACCTTTCCCTGGAAACCTTCCCGGGGTGCGTTTCTTATCTGGATGCCAAAGAAATGATAATCAAGAGCCAGGCGGATGTTTTTATTGAAAACACTCCGGTCAATTATGAAACTGGGCAACCGGCTATTGACTTTTTGATTTGCGCACTGGAAAATGGAATGCACGTGGTTACAGCCAATAAAGGCCCTATTGTGCATGCCTATGAAAAACTCAGCATATTGGCCAAGCAAAAGAATAAGAAATTTTTCTTTGAATCCACAGTCATGGATGGCGCACCTGTTTTTTCGGTGGTGAGAGAAGCGCTGCCCGCCATGCAAATCACCGGCTTCGAGGGCATCCTGAACTCGTCTACAAATCTGATCCTGTGCCGGATGGAAGAAGGGGAGAGCTTCGATCAGGCGGTTAAATATGCCCAATCCATTGGCATTGCAGAAACTGATCCCAGCGGTGATATCGATGGGTGGGATGCCGCCGTTAAGGTGGCAGCTCTCTCAACGGTATTGTTAAAAAATCCTGTCACTCCCCAGCAGATCAAACGCCGCGGCATTCGCTCCATTTCAGAAGCAGATATGCGTTCAGCACGTGATGCGGGGAAACGCTGGAAGCTGGTGTGTAAAGCGGAAAAAATAGCCGGCGGCTGGGCTCTCACTGTATCACCCCAAATGATCGGACCCAATAGTCCGTTTTTCAGCGTTGAGGGCACCAGTTCCTATATTCTCTTTAAGTCTGATGTACTGCCTGGTTTGGGAATTCTGGAATCCAATCCCAG
>DHHD01000001.1:0-1027 GCA_002403105.1 Anaerolineaceae bacterium UBA4781
GCATTATTCAGCAATACCAGGTTGGGCTGCGGCCATGTAGGATCGCTTAAGTACCATGACAAATCATAAATATCGCGTCCTTTGGTATACGGGCGCTGTAAAATGGCATGCAGTTTTCCAGATAATTCGGTCATTTGATAACCGAAAAGAAGAGCGGTTTTAATGTGCCGGAACTCATAAATGCCCAAAGGTGTTTCCAACCGGTCAGGTCGACCTGTTGTAACACTCACAGTAGTATTCACAGTCTCCGGGATAAAACCGTAGAAAGCGAGAGCGGATTGTAAACTTACATAAGATGCCCGTTGTAAGTGATTTGCAATCAGAAAAGGATGGGGTTTCTCTTTTTGATAGGGTGGCGCAATGGAGTACAACCCTCGACGTAATTGGTAAATACGTCCGCTGTTCACCCAACGTGTAAGCTAGAGACGGACAATTTTGGGATCAATATTCCCGGAGAGGAGCAGGGAAGATTCAAAGATTGGATCATCACCAACCAGCTTGAGCAAAGAATCATATTCCATTGCAATAAGTTAGCATATATGCTAACTTATTGCAACATATTTTAGCATTTTCTATATAACCGAGACACTTTTTTATGTCCATAGGTTCTTTTTATATGAAAAATGTAATCTGGTTGGTTTGTCTCCTTGCAGGAAAGTAAAAAAAAAGGTATAAATAGACCAAAGTGTTGATCAGGACGAGTAACTGAAGAGGAATCGACAGGAAAAGAAACCCAACGGCTGAGAGGTTTCTTCGATGGAAATCAGTGAAAACCACCTGCGAGCTTAACCCTGAACGGATCTACCAAGTATGGGAAACGGCAGGCACCGTTATCAGCCGCCAGAGATGACAGCTTACACAGCCGTCAAACTGGGTGGAACCGCGCGAAAACATTCCCGCCCCAGCAATGGAGCGGATTTTTGTTTAATAAAGTTGATGGAGGCTATTATGGAAAAAGAGAAAAAAGAACGCTATGAAGATTCACACCTGTACAAGGTGCGCCATTCCACTGCGCATATCATGGCAT
>DHHD01000001.1:1153-5156 GCA_002403105.1 Anaerolineaceae bacterium UBA4781
GAAGAAGGCAAACAGATCTTTCACGACCAACCCTATAAACTGGAATTGATCGAAGATCTTGAAAAGGGTCAATTCGATGAGCATGGAAACCCGGTGAATGAAAAACCGGAACTTTCCATTTACACGAGCGGGAACTTCACCGATCTGTGCCGTGGACCGCATGTAGCGGATACCCTGGAGATCAATCCTTCTGCCGTCAAACTGCTCAATATCGCGGGGGCTTACTGGCGGGGGGATGAAAAACGTGCCATGCTGCAGCGTATCTATGGAACCGCCTGGGAAAACCCGGAAGAGTTGAAAGCGTATCTGGACCTTCTGGAAGAAGCAAAAAAACGCGATCACCGCAAACTGGGTAAAGAACTGGAATTATTCAGTTCAGTGGATGAAGTAGGTGCCGGCTTGATCCTGTGGCATCCCAATGGCGCCAAGATCCGCAAAATCATTGAAGATTACTGGCGCGATGAACATGAGAAAGCCGATTACGATTTTGTCTACACTCCGCATATCGGCAAAGCGCAGCTCTGGGAGACCTCAGGGCATCTGGGTTTTTATAAAGAAAACATGTATTCCCCCATTGATATCGAAGGGCAGGAATACTACCTCAAGCCCATGAACTGCCCCTTCCATTTGCATATTTACAAGAGCAAAATTCGCTCATACAAAGAACTGCCGATCCGTTTCGCTGAAACCGGCACCGTTTACCGTTACGAACGCAGCGGCGTGCTGCATGGTTTGCTGCGCGTGCGCGGTTTCACCCAGGATGATGCCCACCACTTCTGCTCACCCGAACAGATGCCGCAGGAGATCGATTTTGTGTTGAATTTCTGCTTGAACATGCTGCGCGCTTTTGGTTTCACCAATTTCACCGCATACCTCAGCACTATGCCCGAGAAAGCAGTGGGTGAACCCGCACGATGGCGGGAAGCAGAAGCTGCGTTGGAAGCATCTCTCAAACGAGCCAAGATCACCTACGATGTAGATGCAGGCGGCGGCGCTTTCTATGGTCCAAAGATCGATCTCAAGATCAAAGATGCACTGCAGCGCGAATGGCAGCTCTCTACCATTCAATTTGACTTCAATGAACCTGAGAAATTCGATCTGTATTACATTGATGAACACGGCGAACAACACCGCCCGTATATGATCCATCGCGCACTGCTGGGCAGTCTGGAACGCTTCTTCGGCGTATTGATCGAACATTATGCCGGAGCATTCCCGGTTTGGCTGATGCCCGTTCAGGCGATGATCATTCCTATTGCAGACCGCCACATGCCCTACGCGGAGGAGTTAAAAAAGACCATCCGGGCGGCAGGTATCCGCGTGAAAGTGGATGATCGCAGCGAGCGCATGAACGCCAAGATCCGCGATGCTCAAAATCAGAAGGTTCCTTATATGCTGATCATTGGCGATCAGGAGATGGAGAATAAACAGGTTTCGCTGCGCTTGCGCAATGGAGAAAACCCGGGAGCAGTAGACCTGGCAGTTTTTCTCGAGCGAGCGCAGACAGAAATTGATGCAAAGATCTAACTTTTTCATTGAAAGCAGAAGATTTAACTTCTTCTGCTTTCAATATCTATGCGCATTACATAAAGGAACAGCTTTCTGTAAATAGTTTTGAATGTTGACTTGTATTTTCAATTTATGGTAATATCAATCCATTGAGTGTAAGAAAGGAGTCTTTCATATAGCTACTTCAGACGTAAGAGTAAATGAGGATATACGATCAGCGACCGTTCGCTTGATCGACCAAAACGGGGAAAATATTGGTGTTGTTCCCAGAGAAAAAGCGCTGCAGCTTGCGCGCGAAGCAAACCTTGACCTGGTGGAAGTCGCCCCCAATGCAGAACCACCAGTTTGCAAAATTCTTGATGTGGGAAAATATTTATACGAGCAGAATAAAAAAGATCGCCAGGCACGTAAAGCACAGACGAAGGTTGAGGTCAAAGAGATCCGTCTGCGCCCAAAAACCAACGAACATCACCGCGGTTTTAAAGTAGAAGACGCGCGTGGTTGGCTGGAACATGGAATGAAAGTATTGGTCACTATCCGTTTTCGGGGCCGTGAAATTACCTACCCTGAAATTGCATTGGAAGATCTAAAAGAAATAGCCAAAGATCTAATGGATGTGGCTGTGATCGAAAAAGCACCTGCCATGGAAGGTCGTTCCATGAATATGCTGCTCGCACCGCAAAAACAAGTGAAATAACCGAAATTATTTTCTTGCCTTTATTGGCAAATCAAGGTTTTTCCAGTATAATGGACGCTTGCCCTTATTTAAAGGATTTTCTATTTAACTATTAAGGAGTAATGCTGTGCCGCGAAAAGCTAAGACCACAAAATATAAAATGAAGACGCATAAAGCGACTGCCAAAAGATTCCGGGCTACCGGTTCTGGCAAGATTTTGCGCACCAAAGGCGGAAAAAGCCATCTTCGCTATAACACCTCTAAGCGTACAAAAGCTGAATTCACCGAGATGATTCCGGTGGAAGGCAAAAGCTATATTAAACGCGTGAAGAGACTTGCGCCCTATTTGGAAAAGAATAAATAAAGATTAATCGAATCTTGCGGCTGCTGGGTGTTCACAACTGGTTACGAACCGACGCCCTGGGGCATGCAAAGGAGAAAAAATGACTCGTGTAAAAGGTGGACCAGGTAGATACCTGCATCATAAAAAAGTTCTAAAAATAACTAAAGGTCAGTTTGGAACTCGTTCACGCCTTTACCGGCGTGCGAACGAAGCCATGTTGAAAAGTTTATGGTACGCATTTCGTGATCGTCGAGTACGCAAGCGCGATTTACGTAAATTGTGGATCACACGTATTAATGCAGCCTCCCGTTTGAACGGGATCAGTTACAGCCGTCTCATCTTTGCCATGAAAAAAGCCGACATCACCCTCAATCGCAAGATGCTGGCTGATCTGGCAGTCCGTGACCCACAAGCGTTCGCGGCTGTTGTTGAAAAAGCAAAAGCAGCCATCTAATCAGAAAATCCTCCTTTAAATAAGCTAACGGGGTGGAAAAATTCCACCCCGTTTTTGTTTTAATTGTCATTAATCCGTTAAAATGAATTCATGGATACGCCAGCGAAAGTTTATTTTGAAGCGCTATTTCACGAGGGTAATCAACTCCAGCTCGTGCAAGGCGATCTGACGCATGAAAATGTGGATGCGATTGTGAATGCAGCCAATAGCCATCTGCAGCATGGTGGAGGAGTGGCAGGCGCCATTTCACGGGCAGGTGGTAACATCATTCAACAAGAAAGCAATGCCTGGATTCAAAAGCACGGACCTATCACCCACACCAGACCAGCTTTCACCAGTGCTGGCAGCTTGCCCTGCCGCTATATCATTCATGCGGTTGGTCCAATTTGGGGTGAAGGTGACGAGGAATTAAAATTGCGTGAAACGATCAGAGGCTGTTTTATTCTGGCTGGGGAACTTGCTATTCACTCTATCTCATTTCCTGCTATCTCCACCGGTATCTATCGTTTTCCTTGTGGAAAAGCTGCTCAAGTTTTTAAAGAAGAACTATTCCGATTCTTTAAAAAGAATCCCCAAACCGGTCTACATCTCGTGAGAATGGTAGTGTTTGATGCACAAACCTTGCAGACATTTTTGGAAGAATTTCATAGAACGGATGAATGAAAATCATGCTTACGTCCATTCAAAATCCTAAAATCCAATGGGTTCGTTCTCTGCTCACACAGAAAAAAGAACGGTATCAAGAAAAGGTTTTTGTATGTGAGGGAGTTCGCCTGGCTGAAGAAGCGATCCGCCAGCGCAATCCTATTTTAGCTTTATTCAGTTCTTCCATTTCTGAACACGGGAAAGCCATACTCTCAAGCTGTACCTGTGAAAAACTGGAAGTTGACCCCACCCTGCTGGATAGGGTCTCAGATACGATAACTTCGCAAGGTCTTTTATTGGTTGTGCCTTTCCCTGAGTTTGCCATGCCTGAAAAACTTAATTTTTGCATGCTGCTCGATGAAATCCAGGATCCAGG
>DHHD01000014.1 GCA_002403105.1 Anaerolineaceae bacterium UBA4781
GATCAATTGGTAAATTATTCAACGATCTTGAACAATCCTTGCGATTTATAATCTTAATCCCTCACTTCTTTCAGGTTGACAGCAAAAAACCTAATCCATGAGAAAACGCATAAAAACTTGATTACCCAGCAACCGGCCTCGTTTCGTCAGGCGAATAGCATGCGCTTCGCCCTCCACTACTTCCAGCAATCCCAGGCGAACCAATTCATTGATCTGTTCTTTATAAACCTCGAAAAGAGACTTTCCAAATCGCTCTTGAAAGAGATCATCCCGCAACCCTTCTTCAACCAGGCGTAATCCCATCATGGCTGTCTCCCCCATATCTTCCGCTGAAGTTAATTTTGTGCAGGTCTCGAACCACGGTAATGGGAAATTAACTTTTTTATTTTCAGAAAAGCGGGATAGCATTTGAATATATTCGGGAACCCGTGTTCCATTTTCCCAACGTTGATCGCCCACATGGCTATGCGCAGCCGCTCCAAATCCTAAGTAGTCCCGGTTGCGCCAGTACAGAATATTATGCTGGCAGCGATAATCAACCTCATCCTTTTTCGCCCAGTTCGAGATCTCATATTGTTCAAAACCCTGCTCTGCCAAAAAATCCATCGCCCACTCGTACATTTCTGCCGCTAGATCCTCATCCGGAGTAGGAAGAATGTTGGTTTGAATTTCCGCTGCCAATGGTGTACCCTCTTCAACGGTCAGAGCGTAGAAAGAAAGATGCGTCGGAGCCAGATCCAGCGCTTTGGTCACCGAACCCTGCCAGCTTTGCATATTTTGATGAGGTAGCCCGAACATCAGATCTAAATTGTAATTTTCAATGCCTGCGGTTCGCAGAATATTCACAGCTTGCACAACCTCCTTGAAACGATGCCTTCGCCCAAGCATTTTCAATTCAACATTCTGGGCGCTTTGCATCCCGATGCTCAAGCGATTGATCCCGGCTGCATGCCAGATCGCAGCCTTGGATGGGATGATATCCGCCGGATTGGCTTCCATGGAGATTTCCGCTTGAGAAGATACATTGAATGAATCTTGAATAGCTTGGATAACAGCTTGAATGCAATTTGCCGGCAGATAAGACGGAGTACCCCCACCAAAATAAATAGAACCGATGGAACATTCCTTTTGGAAGATCCGGCTGCTTATTTGTATTTCTTTAACCAGATTCAGACAGTAATTGGGTATGAAAGTTTCCAATCTTGCACTTGTGTTAAAATCACAATACTGGCAGCGACTTTTACAGAACGGGATATGAATATAAACGCCTGCTTCTTTCATGAGTAAAAACTATCTTATCATTGATGTTATAATATTTCGGCTTTGACAACAAAAAAGAGTGAAGCAAAATGAACCCAAAAAACAAACCATCTACCGATAAAGTATGTCCTACCTGCGGAACGCATTTAAGTTTAAATGCAACACGCTGCCTTGTCTGCGGGAGAACTTTTACGGATGCACCTGCATCCACCCCAGCCAATAAGATCAAAACACGCGGCTTGCCGCAATTCACGGTCAGCCTGCCCATCGCGCTGGGAGCCATTCTCATCTTGATCGCCATTGGAGCTGGTGTCATCTATTTTGTCCTGCGCGGTTCAGGGCAAATTGCTGCTGCCCAACCTACCGCCACCCAAAGCCCTACTCCAACCTATGAGCTCAGCCCAACACCGACGCTTTCACCCACTCCTGCGCCCACTTCCACAACAGAACCCCCGGTTGAATATTCTGTTCAAGATGGTGATACTTGCAGTTCGATCGCACTGCAGTTCAATGTGACCGTAAAAAGCATTGCCGATCTGAACAATCTGGCTTCCGACTGTGGTGTGCTTACCCTCAACCAGTCTCTGCTGATCCCACGTCCTACCCCCACCGCATCCCCACAGCCAACCGGTACATTGAGCATTGCTCAAGCAACCGAAGCTGCCTGCACCAAGATCACCTATACCGTTGGAGAAAATGACACCTTGAGCGCAATTGCAGCCAATTACAACGTGTCGGTGGATACATTAAAAACATATAATGGAAAAACATCAGATAATGTCTATTTGAATGAAGTGCTAACCATTCCTTTATGCCAGCGTCTCCCAACCAGCGGACCGACACCCACAGCCACCCTGCCTGCACCTTTTGCAGCTACCAACTTATTACTGCCGGCAGATGGTGCTGTTTTCACCGCCACTAACGACACGGTTACTCTCCAGTGGGCTGCCGTCGGAGGAATGCTCGAAGGTGATTCGTATGCAGTCACAATTGAAGACCTGACCGCCGGTGAAGGTAAAAAATTGACGGATTACACGAGAGATACCAAATATATCGTTCCTGTTACCTTCAGACCAACCGAAACCACCCCCCATATCATTCGCTGGTATATTCAACCAGTACGCCAATCCGGTACCACTGAAGATGGCGATGCAATCTACGTGACAGCCGGATACCCCAGTAGCGGACGGGTGTTTATCTGGTCCGGGCTCGGTACAACCACCAATTAAAATAAATGAGCGGGATTTTTTCCCGCTCATTTTTATTCCTCTGCTTCAAGAAAACGTGTAGCTTCGATGGCAGCGGCTGCCCCCATTCCGGCAGAAGTAATTACCTGCCGGTAATGAGAATCCGCCGCCTCACCTGCCGCATACACTCCGGGGATATTTGTTCGCATCCTTTCATCGTTACGGATATATCCTTTTTCATCCAATTCCAGTGAATTACGAAAGAGTTCGGTGTTGGGATTGTGCCCAACGAAAATGAAAATGCCATCCACTTCCAGTTGGCTGAACTCCCCTGTTTTCACGTTTTTTAATTTTAAAGCAGTCACCGCATCCTGCCCTTCGATCTCATCCACCACTGTATCCCAGATAAAAGAAATTTTTGGATTTTCTTTCGCACGTTTTTGCAGCAATGCGCCTGCCCGCAGTTCATTGCGGCGGTGGATAATTGTTACAGAAGTCGCGTAGCGGGTGAGAAAAAGCCCTTCTTCCAATGCGCTGTCACCACCACCGACCACTGCAACCTTTTTATCTCTAAAAAACCAGCCATCGCAGGTTGCGCAGTAAGAAACCCCGCGGCCGATCAATTCTTTTTCACCCGCTACATTCAATTTATTCGGACTGGCACCGGTAGTGATGATCAGGGTCTTGGTATAGTATTCTTTGCCATAAGTGGTAACTTTGAATGGACGTTTGGTCAGGTCTACTGCAGTAACCACATCATATTCGAATCGAGCGCCAAATTTCTCGGCATTTTTTGTAAACAGATCCGCCAGTTGATTTCCACCCACACCATCTGGAAAGCCTGGATAGTTTTCAATGATCGATGTGGTAGCGGCTTGTCCACCCACCTCTGTACCTGTAAAGAGTAACGGGCTCAGTTCGGCGCGAGCCGCGTATAATGCTGCTGATAAACCAGCCGGGCCGGAACCCAGGATGATCACTTTTTCGACATTTTTTTCGTTATTTTCCATTATTTGTAAATTCCTTCCTTACAGAGCTGCATCCGCGCTGGTTAAAGCTTCGTCAAGAATGGAGATTCCCATTTCCAGTTCATTCTGTTGGATGATCAGAGGTGGGATCACCAGAATGAGATTATCGTGAGTATAGTGGAACAATCCTTTTGACAAAGTAAACTCCTGTAATTCTTTAAGTATTGTAGGAGTTTTTCCATAATCTCCAAGGGGTATTCCGGATTTCTTATCTTTTATTAATTCTATTGCTCCAAATAAGCCGATGCCGCGCACATCACCCACACAAGGGTGCTTTTCTTTTAATTCATTGAATAAAC
>DHHD01000054.1:0-5385 GCA_002403105.1 Anaerolineaceae bacterium UBA4781
ATAGAAGCATAGAGTATAAAATGATCGGGGTGTGATCTGCTAGTTATCATTCAGATAGAGGGTAATGTGTTGAAAAATCCTTATCCTCTCCACTTTTTTCCAAATTTCCTCCATTTTTCCACAGCCTCATTATCCCTTGATCACTGCGATCGGTCGCAATCTGGCAACCCTCTCGACAATACCAGCTTGCACGACCGATTCAACAACTTCATCAACATCCTTGTAAACTCCGGGGGCTTCCTCAACCAGGTCGCTTAACGAACCCGCCATGACCTCAATTCCCTTTTCACGCAATTCCTGGATCAATTGATCACTTCGCATCAGCTTTCGCGCACCCTTCCGGCTGAAAACCCTGCCTGCCCCATGACAGGAAGAACCAAAAGTCTTCAGCATGGCTTCTGTTTTGCCTGTCAGCACCCAGGAATATGTTCCCATGCTGCCAGGTATGAGAACCGGCTGCCCGATCTTTTGATATCTTTCTGGAACATCCGGTTCCCCGGGACCAAATGCACGCGTGGCACCTTTTCGGTGAACACAGACTTGTTTTTTCATGTTTCCAATCGTGTGCTCTTCGATTTTCCCAATATTGTGCGCAAGATCGTAAACCATTTGCAGATAGGGTCTTTTGCACTTACCGGATAACACCCGCTCGAAAGTCTGGCGTGCTAAATGAGCCATTACCTGGCGGTTGCAGAAGGCATAATTCGCTGCGCAACGCATGGCTGCTAGATATGCTTGCCCTTCTTTGGAAGTAAGGGGGGCACAAGCTAATTCCCGATCGGGTAAGGTATATGTATATTTTCGTTGAATTTGCTGGAACTGCTGTACATAATCGGTGCAGATCTGGTGTCCCAAACCGCGTGAACCCGAGTGAATCATCAGGCATAAACAATTTTCTGTTAATCCCATGCTTCTGGCTGCGGCGGATTGGAAAATTTCATCGACCATGCTGACTTCAATGAAATGATTACCTGCCCCCAGTGAGCCAACCTGTTCCAATCCTCTTTCGATCGCCCGGGCGCTCACTCTGGAAGGATCAGCTTTTACCATGGCGCCCTGATCTTCAGTTAGTTCCAGATCTGTGCTTTCTGCATACCCATTATGTTTTGCCCAACCTGCGCCTTCATACAGGATCTTTTCCAATTGCGTTTTTTGAATTTTTGGTAAACCGCCGCGCCCTAACCCACTGGGTATGGTTGCATACAAAGCCTGCAATAATTCAGTAATGAAAGGATGTGCTTCATTGAATTCAACCTGAGAAGATAATAACCGCACTCCGCAGTTGATGTCGTACCCGATGCCACCGGGTGTTATCACTCCGTTTTGCATATCGGTTGCTGCCACACCCCCGATCGGGAATCCATAACCTTGATGAATATCAGGCATGACCAGCACGTCCCCAACCAGCCCGGGTAAAAATGTGGCATTCACCGCTTGTTCCAATGCCCGGTCATTTAAACTCTTTTCCAGGAGGGTCTGCGATGCAATAATGCAAACATTTGTTGTCATACCGGAGCGAAATGTGGAAGGGATGACCCATTCGAAATCCGATATCTTTTTTACGTCATTGAATTTGATCATTGCACCTTCTAGATATCCAGAACAATATCCGTCTGAAATTGATCAGCGGTTTGAATGATCTTCATTTGATGATAGGTGATCGCTTTGATCTCTCTCCGCATATCCAAAACCTTCCCTCCCGCTAATCTTCCTTCCAGATGATGCTCGTTGATTTTCAAACGGTCGACCTGAAAAAGTATCCCGTTATTGAGGTAAAAGAGCAGTTCTGAAAGAAAATCTATAAGCAATATTTCCATATCGTCAGCATCTAAATTGATGGTTTTGAAAATAGTTGAAGTTCCTTCTGTTCGTGCACCCGCCAACGCAAATAATCCGAGCGCTGCTTGCTGGAATAATGCCGGTAGAGTGCTTCCCCAGATATGCAAGGCAGCATCAGCCGTATTGTCAATTTCCTTAAAACCTTGTTTGGCATTCATAGAATTAATTCCATTATACCCAGCAGAAACACAAAGGGTAAATGTCGAGTAAAATACTACAGTGTTTGGAGGAGTACATGGATCTCAGCAGTGTGCTGGTTTTATTTTTGAGGGGGCTCATGGCGGTAGCGCTGGTTGCTTTTACAGCATTTGCACTTTCTATTCTCTGGAAAGACCTGCGCGGTGAAAAAATAGTAAAAAAGAAGAATAAATCTTCGTCGAAATAAAGGAGAAAAACAATGAACTCTTCACCATTTTTAGCTGTGATCGGTGGCTCTGGAGTCTATCAGTTCCCCGCTTTGAAAGATATTCAGACCCTTGAGGTTGAAACCCCCTTCGGAAAACCTTCTTCACCCATCGTGATGGGAACTCTGCAGGGCAAGACCATCGCCTTTCTAGCCAGGCATGGTTTTGGTCATATCCACACTCCCACGGAAGTAAATTACCGTGCAAATATTTTTGCCCTCAAAAAGATCGGCGCCCGACGTGTCGTTAGTATCTCCGCCTGTGGTTCGCTGCGTGAAGATTATGCACCGGGTCACTTTGTCGTCCCTCATCAACTATTTGATTTCACCAAAGCGCGCAAATATTCTTTCTTTGGTGATGGAATGGTAGCACATATTGGCAGCGCAGATCCGTATTGTAATGAATTACGAACGAACGTTGTAGATGCATTGAAGCAGACCGGTGTTACCGTTCATGATTCAGGTGTCTACATCACCATCGAAGGACCGCGCTTTTCAACAAAAGCTGAATCGAACTTATTTCGTGAATGGGGAATGTCGATCATCGGGATGACCGCCTGCCCGGAGGTTTTTCTGGCCCGCGAAGCCGGTATGTGCTATGCTACCATGGCACATGTGACAGATTATGATGTCTGGCATATCAGCGAAAAACCGGTCACCGTTGAAATGGTACTGAAGGTTTCTAAAAATAATACCCTTAATGCACAAAAAGCAGTTCAGAACTTGATCGAGATCCTCTCACCCGTTTCTCATTGTGATTGTTGGGATGCTCTTAAAAATGCTGTTTTAACAGAAAAGAGCCGAATTCCAAAAAACACACAAGAGAACCTCAAGATTCTATTCGATTAGGACCTGATCAGATTTACCCCTTCTTATGAAGGAGAATAATTCTATGCGTAATCAAAAGCACCTGATGGGATTAGCTGCCCTCTTTTTATTTCTCTTTGCTGTTATTCTAAACCTGTCTCCTATTGTAAAATACCGTTCCTGGCAGGTTGACCTGCGTTGGTTTCATTGGATCGGTCTGGTGTTGATTTCAGTCGGATTCTTTTTTCTGCAGCACACCCTTGAGAAATGTGGTCGGAATGTTGATCCATTTTTGCTGCCCATAATTTATCTTTTCACAGGTTGGGGGCTTCTGACTATCTTTCGATTGGGGACTTTCTACGGATTTCGCCAGACATTATGGATCTTAGCCAGTCTATTCCTGACCTGGTTTTTAGTGACCAGAAAACGATCCATCCTGGCTCTATTGCAAAAACACAATTTGGCTGGGCTTTTCCTTGGATTGGGAATGTTGACCGCTACAATTTTTTGGGGAATTTTCCCTGGTGGAGATGGTCCAACCCTCTGGTTAAGAATTCTGGGCGTGAATATTCAACCTTCCGAATTTTTAAAACTCTTCTTTATCATTTTTCTTTCAGCATATTTTGCGAAAGAGCATGATAAACCAAGAACCTTCAAGACAGTTTTACCGACCCTGGTTGTGTTCTTGGCAATCTGTGGAATTCTGATATTCCAGAATGACTTTGGAACAACACTGATTTTTGTAGTGATCTACGCTACGTATCTGTTCTTCTATACCGGGCAAAAACGCGTTTTTGGGTCCATCATTCTTGCTTTTTTACTACTGGGTGTGCTTGGATACCAGTTTTTCGATATCTTTTCTACACGCATCTCTGGTTGGTTATCTTCGTGGGAAGATCCCAGCGGTGGTGCATACCAGGTCATACAGTCTATTCTTTCAATTGCTGCAGGAGGAGTATTCGGGACAGGACCCGGATTGGGATTCCCAAATGTCGTTCCACTTGCACACTCCGATTTTATTTTTTCTGCGATAGCTGAAGAAACTGGATTGATCGGAACATCTTGTTTCTTGATTTGTCTTGCGTTGCTGCTGGTGCGTGGATATAAGATCGCGCGTAATGCCAGCACTCCATTCCAGAGCTTTATTGCAGCCGGGGTGGCCACTTATCTCACCACGCAAGCCATTTTGATCATTGGAGGTAACACCCGTCTGCTGCCCATCACTGGTGTAACCCTACCCTTCGTATCGTATGGTGGTTCTTCTTATGTTTCTGCTTTTTTAGCGATTTCCATGCTTTTTTGTATGGATTTGCCAAAAACGAAAATAAAGAATCCTTCAAGGCAAAAAGATCTGATAAAAAAACCCTTATTCGTGCTTGGCTCGTTATTCCTTCTGGTAATTTTCTTGATTGAAAGTGTTCTCTTTTGGTGGAGTTTTGTTAAAGCCGATGGTTTGCAGGAAAGATCGGATAATCCAAGATCGATCTACGCAGATCAGTTTGTAGAGCGTGGAACAATCTATGATCGCGATTTTTCCCCTCTGGCTATCACTCAGGGAGAGGTCGGTTCTTTCTATCGCTATTATCCTTATCCACAACTTTCCACAACCATCGGTTTCAGTCACTCCCGCTACGGTCGTTCTGGTATCGAAGAATATCTAAATTCCACCTTAAGAGGTTTTCAAGGATATCCACAAGCGTATATTTGGTTCACCCATCTGGTATATGACCAACCTCCCATTGGCGTAGACGTACAGCTTACTCTGGATTTGGATATTCAACGCGAGTTGGATGAATTATTATCCGGATTTCAAGGAGCAGGAATTGTGCTGGATGCGGAAAGCGGAGAAATACTGGCAAGTTCCTCACAACCTGGTTTTGACGCTAATGCATTGGATGAATATTGGTCTGTTTGGAATCAGGATGAAGAAGCGCCTTTTTTGAACCGGGTTATGCAGGGTTCCTATCCGGCCGGAAGCATCTTGATCCCATTTCTGCTGGATCAAGACCTTTGGCAAAAACTTTCATCCACATCTATCTCTACTGAACTGCAAGGCGAGCATCCAGCAGGTCCATGTTTGCTTTCATTCCCATCAGACGCCACATTGGGAATTGCATTGCGAAATGGCTGCCAGACAGCATTATTCACACTGGTTGGAAATTTATCTGAAACACAGATGAAGCAGCAATTAACTAACTTTGGTTTCTTCTCCACCCCCTCCATAGGATTACCTCTTTCGGAAACTGTTTTTTTAAATGATCTTGAATATCGGACTGATTATGTTACTGGTAACGAACAGATCCGTTTCTCTCCCTTGATGGTTGCTAAAGCTGCAG
>DHHD01000054.1:5563-6329 GCA_002403105.1 Anaerolineaceae bacterium UBA4781
ACCATGCCCGGAGAGCAAAATAAAAGAACGATCGTAGTGATCGTTCTTGAAAATGCCGATGCAGCACAAGCGCTTCACATCAGCAACAGTATCTATGATTTCATTCAAAAAATGGGTGATTAAACCACCAGTTTTAGGAAATTGCGTTTTCCAACCTGCAAAACACCCGGGTGAGCAGGTGTTGCCCAATCTTTGATCATTTCACCATCCATAGAAACACCACCCTGCTCGAATAGCCGCTTGGCTTGGTTTTTTGAAGGTGCAATTTCAGCAGCCATGATTACATCCAACAGAGATTGATCCGCTGTGATATTGAAATTAGAAATATCATCCGGAATTTCTTTCTTTTGAAATTTTTGGATAAAATCGTTCTGGGCTTGCGTTGCTTGCTCTTTTCCGTAAAAGGTATCGGTTACCTCAAAAGCCAGTTTCATTTTTGCATCGCGCGGATGAACTTTTCCATCTTTGATTTCCTTCTCGAGAGTTTCCACCTCAAGTGGTGTCCAGCGGGTAACAAGCCGAAAGTAATGCGACATGGCTTTATCAGGAATGCTCATCAATTTCCCATACATATCATCCGCCGTGGTAGAAATGGGAATATGATTACCGAGTGATTTACTCATCTTCACTTCCCCATCCGTACCCGGTAAGATCTCAACTGTGATGGCAATATTGGGTTGTTTCCCCATAGCGGTCATGATCTTTCGCCCTGCCATCATGATATTGAAAAATTGGTCGGTCCCACCCACCTGCACATCTGCATCCA
>DHHD01000054.1:6400-9191 GCA_002403105.1 Anaerolineaceae bacterium UBA4781
TCAGCAAAGCTGAGTTTTGAAAGCCATTCTGAGTTATAGCGAATTTCAGTCTTATTTCTATCCAAGATACGGAATGCTTGCTCAGAGTAGGTGCGTGCATTTTCCTCCACCTGCTGCCGGGTGAGAATCGGTCGCGTTATATCTTTATCAGAAGGATCACCGATCAGGGCGGTAAAATCACCAATTACAAAAGTGACATGATGCCCCAGCTCTTGAAACTGGCGCAATTTGCGCATGGTAACCGTGTGCCCAAGGTGCAGATCCGCTTTGGTTGGATCATATCCGCAATAGATCCGTAGAGGGCGTTTACTCTTTTCAGCTTGAATCAACCGTTCTTTAAGTTCTTGGGCCATATTTTTTTGAATATCGGCATCTCCGTATTCAGTTCCCTGCATTAAAAGAGCGACTTGTTCATCAATATTCACAATTACCTCCAAAGCGCGGATATGAAATTTCCAGCATTATACCAGTCCTTCAGCCTTCTTTGATTCTACTGTAATTTTATTCCCATCGGTTTTTCTCGTGCTATAATCCTGCTCAAGGGATATGGAACCAGTTTTAGTTTTAAATGCAAATTTTGAACCCATTAATATATGCAGCACTCATCGTGCTGTGGGGTTGATTGTGCTCGATAGAGCCACTTTGATTTTAAATGGCAGAGGGATCATCCGCACCATCAATCAGGATTTTCCCAAACCATCCATTATCCGGCTGCAGAACATGGTGCATTGCCCGCGTCCTCAAGTGCATCTCACCCGTAAAGAAGTCTTTCGCCGCGATAACTACACCTGCCAATACTGTGGCAAACAAAGTGCTGAGTTGACCATTGATCATGTAATCCCCAAACATCTTGGCGGCAGTCAGACCTGGGAAAATATTGTTACAGCTTGCCCACGCTGCAATCACTTAAAAGGCGGCCGAACGCTTGAAATGACCAATATGCATCTGCTGCGTGAACCGCAAGCCCCCCCTGCTGCTGCAGAATACATTTTCGGCAAACAATTACAGCAGAATATTGATTGGAAACCTTTTCTTCTCGGTTGGTAAAAAAGAGCTGCAAAAATTGCAGCTTTTCTCATTTATTTTAAATTTCTTTTTTCTCTTCGTTTTCGATCTGCTTTTCGACAACAGGTTGTTCGGCTGCAATTTTATATTTCCGATGTCTGATGATTAACATGAGTATGGCAAATACCATCACAACCAGCATGGTAATTTGATTGATGTTGATCCCACCCACCGTGGATATATCCAACCGTAAGAATTCCAATAAAAATCTTCCTAATGGATATACGATCAGATAGGTAAGCAGCAGATCACCCGGAATTAATTTTTCTTTATACTGCCTTTCCAGGACCAAAAGCAGATACATATTCATCAAATTCCAGAGAGATTCATATAAGAAAAGGGGATGATAGGTTACATACTGGGCATATTCTGGTAGTCGATTTGCTTCATCGATTTGAATTGCCCATGGCAGGTCTGTCGGAGAACCATACAATTCCTGGTTGATAAAATTTCCCCAACGCCCGATCGCCTGCGCCAGTGCCAAGCCTGGCATGATCACATCCGCCCAGGTGAAAAAGTTGAGTTTTTTCTTGCGACAGTAAAATATAAGAGCAACCACGCCACCCAGAATCGCTCCTGGAATACCTAAACCACCTTTCCGAATTTTCAAGATCTCGATCGGATTGGAAAAATAATATTCCATTCCTACCCCCATCGATTTGGAAGGGGTGAAAACATGCCACAATCTCGCACCGATGATGCCTGCGATCAATAACCATGGCACAATATCCCACACGACTTCTGAATCCAAACCGCGATGCTTTGCTTCTTTAATTGCAAGCCACAACGCAGCCAAGGCTCCGATCATGATAATTACGCCATAATAGTAGATATAAACAGGTCCAACATAAAAACCATCTGACATTGCTTATTTCTCCTTTTCTATTTTTTTCGTTTGGTTCCTGACGATCCAAATTCGCTGAAGTGCCGTTAAATTCGCAAGAATTGCAATGATCCATAATGAAATCTTTGGAATTTGAAAGATAATTCCTGGTACGAGCACCAGATATCTTTCCACTCTGGTCATGAAACCAGCTTTCACTTCAATGCCCACACCTTGCGCCCGGGCTCGAGTGTAAGAAACTAACACAGAACCCGCCGCGGCAATGAAAGCCAGAATCACTCCTGCTCCATCCTGCTGTTCGAGAAAAAAAATGGTTAATCCCAGGAAGATTACGAGTTCTGAATAGCGATCGCTGATTGAATCAAAGAACGCTCCAAAAGCTGTTTCTTCCCCCTGTGCGCGAGCAACCGCCCCATCCAAAGCATCCAGAGGTCCGGTGCACAGCAGGGTGATCCCACCAGCTAACAAATGCCCCGTTGCAACCAGGATGGAAGCAGCAACACTTCCTGCCAATCCAAGGAGGGTAATTATATTTGCAGAAATTCCGAGATGGAATAATGTTTGACCAACATTTTCCAAAAATTGTTGAAAAAAAAGGCGAAGCTTATCAGTGAAAGTCATTGGCATAGCAGTCCAGTTTATCGCTCAATCCTATCTTTTCCTGAAATTCCTGTCAAGCAAGATCAAGAATATTCTTCCGAGTCATCCTCTTCCTCATCCAGAATGACCTCGCGATCTCTGCCACCCGCTTCTGGTGGACCAACAATTCCCATTTCTTCCAACTCATCCATCAATCGTGCTGCGCGTGGGTATCCAATGCGAAGCTTTCGTTGCAGTAAAGATGCACTTGCATGGCCTTCCCCTTTCAACAGGTCGATCGCA
>DHHD01000059.1 GCA_002403105.1 Anaerolineaceae bacterium UBA4781
CGCGAACCGGTTCTGCAATTTCTCAAAGAACAAGACCTGAACGAAAGTGACAATGAGAACGAGATCGTCCTGAGCCGGGAGATCCGCAAAGAAGGGCGTACCAGTGCGCGCATCAATGGCAAAAGTGTTTCCGGTGCCATCCTGCGCGATCTAGGGAGTTTTCTGGTGGATATCCATGGTCAATCCGAACATCTTTCTCTGCTCAAGGTAAAAGAACATATCCATCTTTTGGACCGCTATTGTTCCAATGAAGATCTGCTGGAAGATTACCGGCACACCTATCGGGGTTGGCTCCAAAATCACCGCGAACTGCAGGAACTGCGCAAAGCCGAAGCCGATGCCGCCCGCCAGCAGGACCTTCTCAATTACCAGATTCAGGAAATAGAAGCCGCCACCCTTAAAGAAGGGGAAGATGAAGACCTTACTGCTGAATTGAACCGGCTGGCGAATGCCGAGAAGTTAGCCACCCTCTGCCAAAAAGCGAATGGGTTGTTGGAAAGCAGCGACATGGAAGCCAGCGGGGTGATCGAACAGATGGGTGAGATCAGCCAGGCACTGCATCGCATTGCCGAGATCGATGGTTCGGTAACTGATCTGGCAGCCCAGAGTGATTCTGTATTAGCCTTGATCGATGAGATCGCTCGTGGGCTGCAAGATTACGTTGATACCGTGGAATACAATCCCCAACGCCTGGAGCAGGTGGAAAACCGTATCTCGTTGATCAACTCTTTGAAAAGAAAATATGGCGCATCGATCCCGGAGGTTCTTGCGTTTGGTGAAAAATCAAAAAAGCAGTTGGATATGATCACGCATGCCGAAGAACGCATTGCGGAATTGGAAGTGCAGGAAAAGGGTATTTTGGAACAGTTAGCTCTTAAAAGTAGCCTCCTCTCACAAAATCGTCAGAAATTCGCGCAGGAATTGGGCGAGAAGATGGAAAAAGAGTTGGCCGATCTGCACATGACGGGCGCAAAATTCAAAGCCGATCTTCAGCAAGAATTCGATGAAGACGGGTTGATGATTAATGAACAAGATAGAGTGCACTTTGACGAGAATGGCTTTGATAAGGTCGAATTCCTCATCGCACCCAACCCGGGTGAAGGGTTGAAACCGCTGGTGAAGATCGCTTCCGGTGGTGAAACCTCACGCTTGATGCTGGCCTTGAAAAATGTGCTTGCCGAAGCCGATACTATTCCCACGTTGATCTTTGATGAGATCGATCAGGGTATTGGTGGAAGAATTGGCGCCATTGTGGGCGAAAAACTTTGGCAGTTGGGCAGAAATCACCAGGTTTTATGTGTAACCCATCTACCTCAGTTGGCTGCTTACGGCATCCAGCATTACCATGTGTATAAACAGATCCAGGATGGCAGAACGATCACCCTGGTTGATGATATAGATGGGGAGAAACGTATCCATGAATTAGCAGCTATGTTTGGCGGGGATACGCCTGCTAACTGCGAAGCAGCGCAAGAAGCTGTGGAAAGCTCGAAGCAGCGTATGAGTACCATTGGCACCTCACAAACGTAATATTAATTTCACATATGTGCTTGACAACTCTCCCAAAATTGTGATATAAAAGAATCACCAAACGCTAGGGTGCCCCCCTCACCCTAGCGTTTGGCTTTTAAGGGATTGATTTGTAGATTCCAGATATAATTTATATAGATTTTCTTCAGATGGAGGAATCATGAAAAAAAGATTTAAATTTTTGAGAACGCTGGCAAACATTTTCAAAATCCTGGGGATCCTTCTGGCCGCTCTTTCTCTGTTGGGTGGGATCATCCTCATCGTTCTTTCCCTGAGCAACGGCAATTTCTGGAGTCTGTTTGGACTGGATGCTGCCACCGGTTATTCAGTCGGCTTGGCTTCGGGAATCTTTACATTGATTTGTGGTGTGCTCTGCGGTCTGATGGTGTATGGATTCGGTGAACTGGTCTATGTGCTCATCTCGATTGAAGAAAACACGTATAAGACCAGTGTGTTTCTAGAAGGAATGCAAAAAGACGAGGATTGATCGTTCTCGCTGCCCCAAAATAGAATCTCCTTGACGATTCACGTTGGCTGGGGTATAGTATGCGCACTTAGTTTTCAATGCCCTCGTAGCGCAATTGGATAGAGCGTTTGCTTGCGGAGCAAAAGGTTGCAGATTCGAATTCTGCCGGGGGCACCACATTGGAGCGGCTAATCCGCTCCAATCATTTTAATTATTGTAGGATTTCGCATGAATCTCAAAAAGAAACAAATTTTATTGACCAATGACGATGGAATTGACTCGCCCGGGTTATGGGCGGCTGCCAGAGTGCTTTCCGAACTCGGTTTTGTCACTGTGGTCGCACCAAGAGAACATTGTTCCGCCATGGGTCGCGGTTTTGGCAGACACGAAGATGGGAAAATAGAAGTGCGAAAAATGGTCATCAATGACCAAGAATGGGATGTGCATGCCGTTGGGGGTACCCCTTCATTAACAGTGCTGCACGGAGTATTAGAAGTGATGCCCAAAAAGCCTGATCTGGTAGTTTCAGGTATTAATTATGGGGAAAACGTGAGCACGGATATATCCTATTCCGGAACTGTGGGGGCCGCTATTGAAGCTGCTTCTTTGGGTATTCCTGCTCTGGCAACATCCTACCAGGTCATGGAAGGGGAATGGGATTCATTAAAAGATATTGATTTTTCGGTGGCAGCCTACTTTACACGCTTCTTTGCAGAACGATTGCTTTCCAAAAAATTACCCACTGATGTTCATCTATTGAATCTGGTCATCCCGCAGAGCGCAACAAAATCAACGCCCTGGCAGATCACCCGCCTGGCACCTGGGCGATACTACAATCCATATTCAAAACGGGAAGGCACCTGGGAAGAGGAAGGCCATATCAGTTCGCACATCATCATTCGTGATGATCTACCCGAAGATAGTGATGTTACTGTAGCGATTAAGAAAAAATTAGTCTCGGTTACTCCAATCAGCTTGGATATGACATCGCGGGTTGACCTGCAAGATGTGGACACCTTATTCCGTAGTTAATTATTTTCTACAAATTTTTGGTTGTTAATTGAAAAGCTGTCCTCAGATATTGAATCGAATTTCAATGATGTCGCCATCTTGAATGATGTAGTTTTTTCCTTCTACACGCAGTTTTCCACGGTTACGCAGTTCAGCAATGCTTCCGGCATCCATCAGGTCAGCATATGCCATGATTTCAGCTCGAATGAAACCCTGCTGCATATCGCTGTGGATCGTACCGGCGGCTTCAGGAGCAGTTGCACCTTTGCGAACAGTCCAGGCATGCACTTCTTTTTCGCCGGCAGTGAAGAATGAAAGCAAGCCCAGGAGCTCATATGATTCGCGGATCATGCGGTTCAATCCAGGTTCTTCAATGCCATATTCCTGCAAGAATAATTGCGCTTCTTCCTCCGGTAATTGGGCTATCTCCATCTCGATCTTTCCCTGCAGCGGGATCAGTTTATACGAAGCAGCCGTATCAGCGAGCTGTGGAACGGCTTGTCCTTCAGATAGGTTTAAAACGATCAGCATGGGTTTACGGGTTAAGAAACCGAACCCTGTTATCAAACGTTCTTCTTCCTCGTCGAGGGTCAGGATCCTCAATGGTTTTTCTTGCAACAAGGTTTCATTGAGTTTCTCGAATAATTTGGTTTCTCGTTCGATCTCGCCTTTATCGCGGCCGCCTTTATGACCATCTTCATGCAGCCGTGCGAGTTTGGCTTCAATTTTGATCTGGTCATTGAGCAGCAGTTCCGCATCCATGTTGGCAATGTCGCGCGATGGATTAATGCTGCTCAGCACGTGCGGAATATTTTCGTCCTCGAAACAACGTACTACGTGAATGAATCCGTCCAATTGCGAAAGCTGGTTGAGCAGCGAACCAGAAAGTTCTCCTTTGGTTCCACTTCCCAAACCTGCAATATCCACATAGGTGACTTTAGCGCGCACCGTTTTTCGAGCAGTGAAAAATTCCACCAGTCTATCCACACGCAAATCGGGCACATCCACCACACCGGTATGGATCTCCATTTTACCTGACGACATATCGGTTGGCTGCGAGGCGCGCGTGAGGGCATTGAAAATGGTGGTCTTTCCGGATTGTGGCAGTCCAATGATTCCTAATTTCATAAATATTTCCTCAAAATCATTCCGTATTTTCTACTATCCCAATTCTAACCTGAAACAGGTAAACTTTGCCGCTACATAAACTAGTCGTTACCTTGACCTGCCTTTGGAACTTGGATATACTTCCCCTATCTATGCCGGAGTGGCGGAATTGGCAGACGCGCACGACTCAAAATCGTGTTCCCTCGGGATTGTGGGTTCGATTCCCACCTTCGGCATCACAAATACCAGCCTTGGGCTGGTTTTTTGTTTATTAAACAATATTTTTCGTCATGTTTGGCTAAGAACAGTTCCTTGCTTTCTGCTCGTATAATTGAAATAGATTGATTCAGGATTGGTAATGGTTTTCAAGTACAATCAATCAATCATCTTTTTTGGAGGGTTCTTTGAATAAACAATTCAAAATCGCCATCCCCATGGCCGGGCTGGGAACCAGAATGCGCCCGCATACCTGGAGCAAACCAAAACCGCTCATCCATGTTGCCGAAAAAACCGTCCTCGATTACGTCATTGACCAGTTCAACAGTCTTCCTGATCTAAAAAACGCCGAATATATTTTGATCATCGGACCCAACCAGCGCGAACAGATCGAACCGTATATCCATGAAAAACACCCTGAAAAGAAAGTACGCTTTGTGGTTCAGGAGCAAATGCGTGGGCAATCGGATGCACTCTACCTGGCGCGTGAATACCTGCAAGGTCCGGTATTGATGGCTTTTTCTGATACTCTCATCGAAACAGATTTATCATTTCTTGCTGGTGAAAAAATGGATGGGGTAGCCTGGGTGAAACCCATTCCCGATCCGCGCCGCTTTGGTGTGGCAGAAGTGAATGCATCAGGGCAGATCATCCGCTTGATCGAAAAACCGCGTGATATGAAGAACAACTTGGCAGTGGTCGGCTTTTATTATTTCAAAGAAGGTCAGGACCTGATAAATGCCATCCAGGAGCAATTCAAACGAGAGATCAGCTTAAAAGGGGAATATTTCCTCGTGGATGCCATTAATATCATGATCGAAAGGGGTGCCGCTTTCAGAACGAACACAGTGGATATCTGGCTGGATGCGGGCAAACCCGAAGCGCTGCTCGAAACCAACAAATACCTGCTCGATCACGGCAGCGCGAATACGAAGAAAGCGCTTGCGAGAAAGGGAATTACCATCGTACCGCCGGTCTATATTAGTCCAAGTGCTCATATCGCTTCCAGTGTGATCGGACCATATGCTTCCATTTCATCTGCCTGTGAGATAAATAATTCTATCATCCGCAATTCCATCGTCGAAGAAGGTGCAGTGATTAACGAAATGATCCTCGAAAATTCGCTGATCGGACGCAACGCATCCATTGAAGGGCGCGCTGAGCAAATGAATATCGGGGATGATTCCTGGATCGAGATCTAAATACCCATCTTTCTGATTTAAAACAAAAAAGGGATGATTTTTCTATCTGGAATTTCCTGCGATCCTCACGTATACTTCAATGAAATTTTTTCCGAATTCATCCAGACAACAAGGAGCAGCGATGCAAAAAAACTATCTGAGTCAAAAAGTGAGGGATCTGCACCCATCCATCATTCGGCAATTTTTCGATATTGCTGCTACCATGAAGGATATTATTTCCCTGGGCATCGGTGAACCCGATTTCACTACTCCTGAACCCATCATCAATGCTGGCATTGAAGCCCTGCGTCAGGGGCAAACCCACTACACTTCCAATCTTGGTGTGACTAAACTGCGCGAAGCGATTTGCGCTCATTTACAGAAACTGTACGGAATCACTTACCAGCCGGATGAGATCATCATCACGGTTGGCGGTTCCGAAGCGCTTTATCTGGCGGCTACCGCTCTTCTCGAAAATGGGGACGAAGTCATCATCCCGACTCCCTGTTTTGTATCTTACCAACCCGAAGTTACTCTGGCGGGGGGTATTCCCGTTGAAGTGCCCACCTGCATGCAAGAAGGGTTTAATTTGGATATTCCCGCCATCCAGAAAGCCATCACCCCGCACACCCGAGCCGTCATAATCAACTCCCCCAACAACCCAACAGGAGCTGTCGCTTCAAGGGAATGTTTGCTGGAACTGGCGCGTATCGCTGAAGAACATGACCTGATCGTCATTTCAGATGAGATCTATGACCGGCTGGTCTATGGGGTTGAACATGTCTGTTTTCCGGCTCTGCCTGGCATGCAAAAAAGGACCATTCTGGTCGGAGGATTTTCTAAAGATTATGCCATGACCGGTTGGCGATTGGGTTATATTGCAGCGCCGCCTGAGTTGATCAAAGGTATGCTTCTTATTCATCAATACACCATTATGACCGCCCCCACTATGTCACAGGTAGCGGGTATTACGGCCATTTTGGATTGTGAAGAGTATGTCAGATCCATGCGTAAGGAGTATGACAGCCGTCGGCGCCTGATCGTGGAAGGGCTAAATTCCATCGGGTTGCCCACCGTGGAACCGCATGGCGCATTTTATGCGTTTCCCCAGGTCAGCATTACCGGTCTGGATGAATCAACCTTTGCCAAGCGATTATTGAATGAAAAAAAGGTGGCAGTTGTTCCGGGCATCGCTTTTGGAGAAGCCGGAAAAGGGTTTGTACGCTGTTCGTATGCTACTGCTGCCGATCAGATCGAAGAAGCGCTGGATAGGATCGACCAATTTGTGAAATCGCTTTAAAAGCTAGCACGAGGATGGTAAAATCATGGTCAATTCAGCATTCTGGAATAAACCATGCAGTATTTTACCGATATTGGTCTAGAAGTTCACGTAGAATTATCAACCCGCACAAAAATGTTCTGCGGCTGTCTGGTTGTCGACCCAACAGTCGCACAACCCAATACTGCGGTTTGTCCGGTGTGTCTGGGGATGCCCGGCACACTACCGGTAGTGAACAAACAAGCGGTAGCTTTCGCGATCAAAGCCGGTTTGGCTCTCCATTGCCAGATTGCCGAACGCAGTATCTTTGCACGTAAGAACTATTTTTATCCTGATCTTCCCAAAGGATTTCAAATATCTCAATATGAGCTTCCTGTTGCTTTTGAAGGCTCGATCGGTATCACCACATCCCAGGGAAAGAAGAATATTCGCATCCGCCGTGCACATTTGGAAGAGGATACCGGAAAGTTAGAGCACTGCAATCAACAGGGTGAAACCTATTCGCTCGTCGATCTTAATCGTGCAGGAATTCCATTATTGGAAATTGTGACCGAACCCGACATGCACACCATTGAAGAAGTGCGCGCGTACAGCCAGGAGCTGCGTCTGCTGCTGCGTTATCTGGAAGTGACCAGTGGGGATATGGAAAAAGGTGCCATGCGTTTTGAAGCCAATGTTTCCATGCGCCCCAACGATAATGAAGCGCTCGGTACACGTGTTGAAATAAAAAATCTCAACAGCATTCACTCCATGGAAAAAGCCATTGCTTATGAGCTTGAGCGCCAGCAGAAGATATTGGAAGAAGGCGGAGCCATTTTACAGGAAACACTGGGATGGAGCGAAACTCGCTCAGAAACCTTTAGCCAGAGAAGTAAAGAAGAAGCGCATGATTACCGCTATTTTCCGGAGCCAGATCTACCTCCCTTGATCGTTGAAAAAACCTGGATCGAAACCATTGCCAGTGAGATCCCCGAACTGCCAGAACAAAAACGCGTACGGTATAAAGCTGAAATGAGTTTACCCGCTGAAAAAATTGAATCCTTGATCCAGGATAAATCGGTCAGTAGCTATTTTGAGGAAACAGTAAAACGATCAGGTGAAATTACTGCAAATACTGTCGCGAATTGGATCGTGGGTGATCTATTTGGTTGGATGAATGAATCGGGGTGTTCCATTCAAGACATCAAAGTGAGTCCTGCTGAATTGGTGAGTTTGATCCAATTTCACGAACAGAGAGTGATCAATAAGAATTCTGCCAAAGAAGTCTTGCATGAAATGTTGCAGACTGGTAAACCTGCCCGGCAAATTATCCAGGATAAGGGATTGAAGCAGGTTTCTTCCACCGATGAATTGGAAAAGACCATCACGCAAATTTTACAGAAATTTCCTGAAGAGGTTTCCAGCTACCATGCTGGCAAAGAAACGATCTTTAACTGGTTGTTTGGTCAGGTAATGCAGGCCACCCGGGGTAAAGGTGATCCTCAAATAGTAAAAGTAATTCTCAAGAAAATGCTCTCATAAAACATATCCATGGTGGCTTGAGTGTCCCATTTTTATACCGAAAGACATCATCCCGATTGGAGAGGTTCTTCATCTTGACGCATGCATAGGAACCTTTACACTAAAGGTATACAATCAAGGCAATGGGGAAAAACCTCAATCAAAATGCAGGTTTCCCGGTTTTTGTTGCCTGAAACCAAAGTTAGCGGAGAGAATGTATCATGAATGAAACAACCAACGCCTTTCAAATGGCTCAACAGCAGTTTGACCATGTGGCAGAACAGTTAAGGTTGGACCCCCAGGTACGCGAATATTTACGCTGGCCTATGCGCGAATATCATTTTCGCATTCCTGTGCGTATGGACGATGGCACATTAAAATCTTTCGAGGGTTTTCGTGTGCAGCATAACGATGCACGCGGACCATGCAAAGGTGGAATTCGCCTTCATCCTTCTGAAACTGTGGATACTGTTCGTGCACTGGCAACCTGGATGACCTGGAAATGTGCAGTCGCCGATATCCCACTGGGTGGTGGAAAAGGCGGCGTGATCGTCGATCCCGCTACACTCAAGGTCTCTGAAAAAGAGCGCTTGTGCCGTGGGTATATTCAAAATATCTGGCGGGAAATTGGCCCGCGCCGTGATGTACCCGCTCCCGATGTTGGCTCAACCCCTCAAATGATGGGTTGGATGATGGATGAATATTCCAAATTGGCTGGCGAATATACCCCCGGTGTGATCACCGGAAAACCCGTTGGTGGTGGTGGTTCACAGGGCAGAACGGAAGCTACTGGTTATGGTGTCATTTTCAACCTGCGCGAAGCAATGCTGCGCATGAAAATTGATCCTGAAAAAAGTTCAGTCGCCATTCAGGGCTTTGGCAATGTGGCACAATATGCTGCCATCGGATTTAAAGAACTGCTCAAAGGAAAAGTGATCTGCGTCTCCTATTGGGATCGCCATGACCGCACCTCGTATGTTGTCAGCAAAGAAGATGGCATTGACGGCAGATATCTGCAATCCATCACCGATCAATACGGCACCATTGACAAAGAAAAAGCCAAAGCTGTTGGTTACAAGATCGAAGATGGCAGTGTTTGGCTGCAAAAAGATGTGGATGTGCTCATCCCGGCTGCCATCGAAGGGCAGATCAATGCGGAAACAGTTCTTCAGATCAGTGACAAAGTGCGCATCATCGCCGAAGGTGCCAATGGGCCTACCACACCCGAAGCAGATGAAGTGCTGAAGAAAAAGAATGTCTTCGTCATTCCCGATTTCCTCTGCAATGCAGGTGGTGTGACTGTTTCATACTTTGAAAGTGTTCAAAATGATATGAATTTTTACTGGACCCGCAAAGAAGTATTGGAACGGCTGGATGATAAAATCACCGAAGCCTTCAAGAGCGTTTATGATATGAGTCAGAGTGAAAAAGTGTTCATGCGCGATGCGGCTTATATGGTTGCTATCAATCGTGTTGTCATAGCCATGCAGTTGCGTGGTTGGATCTGAGCCAATCCCTTAGATTACAAAGCCAGATGAGATTTCATCTGGCTTTTTTATTAGTTATTAGAAAATATTTATTTACTGATTATCAATCCACGACTGGAAATTTCCAGTCGCTCGTTGTATACTTTTTACAACCCATTCAATCCGGGAGGGAGTAATCGCATGAAATTATCTGTCTCGCAACCACAACTTGCTCACGGGCTTGGCATTGTCACACGGGCTGTTTCCCCCCGCAGCACTCTACCAGTGTTGAATAATATCCTGCTTGCCACAGATGAAGGACGTCTGCGACTATCAGCTACCAATCTTGAATTGGGGATCACAAAATGGATTGGCGCGCAGATCCAGGAAGAAGGATCCATCACGATCCCGGCTCGTATTTTCTCCGATCTGATCGGTGCGCTGCCCGGTAATACGGTTGATCTTACTTTAAACACCCGCACTCAAACTCTCAACATTCACTGCGGTACTTCCAATTTTGACATCAAAGGCATTGATGCACAGGAATTTCCCCCCATGCCGGTTCCCGATCTTCAGAACGGTGTGGAATTGAATATCTCGGATTTCAAAGAGATGATCCAGCAGGTTAGTTTTGCGGCTTCCACCGATGAAGCGCGCCCTGTTTTACAGGGTGTCATGATGGAAATAGGCAATAACGAAATCACTCTGGCTGCCACTGATGGATTCCGTATTTCCGTCAAGAAAACCTCCCTTTCTACTCCTGTGTCAGCTCCTGTAAAAGTCATTATCCCCGCCCGCTCTTTGAGCGAACTTGCCCGCATCGCCACCAATGGGGATGAAACCATCAGTATGGTCGTACCCGAAGGACGTGGTCAAGCGATTTTCCATCTTAAAGATGCAGAATTGGTGTCACAATTGATCGACGGAAAATTCCCCGATTATAACGCGATCATCCCGCGCAGTTTCAAAACCAATACAACGATCACAACTGTGGAATTTCAAAAAGCTTGCCGGCAAGCTGAGATCATCGCGCGAGAAAGCAATAATGTCATCCGCATGCATATCCAACCGCAAGAACAGGGCCCCGGTATTGTTGAATTTTCAACTCAATCAGAAGAGCGGGGTTCCGGTGAAGTGGTGCTGGAAGCAAATATTGATGGACCGGAATTATTGATCGCTTTCAACGTAAGCTATTTGCTCAACGTTCTGGATGTGATCTCCACTCCCAATACCATTCTGGCAACCAATGCGGATAATACCCCGGGGTTGATTCGGCCGGTTGGCGATGAATCATACTTGCACGTAATCATGCCAATGCACCTCGGATAATCGGGATTTATGTAATCGAGTCTCTCAAGCACATTTTGTTATAATCGCTGAACAGAATAGAAGCTTTCTTTTCATCTATGTAAATTGAGTCTATTTTTATTTCTGCAGCTTCTTTTCTATTTCAGTATTAAGGAAGTTTAAAAATGCAGGATTTTTCAAATTCCACGGATCGCTTAATGAGTATTACTCTGGCTATAGGGCAATATCCTATCCTCAGCGATCGCATCCGCATTAAGATGCGCCAGGAATTATTTCGCCGAAATATCATCACGCAGGTTGATCTTGAATCGGAAGTACGCGATAAAGCCATTCAATCACAAGAACGGGAAGGTGTGAATAATCCGCTTGGTGAAGAATCAGCCGATATGTGGGAAAAACGCACCACCCGCGTGCGCGATCAGCTCACTGATTTACTTTTCAGTCAGCACTTTTCTTTTGACCTGTTTCAAGAGATCGTCACTCGCGTTTTGGTGGAGAACGGTATTCCCACCGATCGACATACCATCGATTTCAATCCGGAATTGGCTCCCCAGGAATTGGTCTTTGAACACGCCTGGTCCATTTTAAGATTGCCGCCTGATGAACAAAAACAGTATTATCACAATCTTGAAGAATCGGTGGTTGTTTTGATCCGTACTATGATCAGCGACCAGTTACCCTATATCAACATAGCCAAACGCTGGTTTACCATTCAAGATCTGTCTGATATCAGAAAGAGAAAGATCGGAACCGGACGTATCGGTGGGAAGGCAGCCGGAATGCTGTTGGCTCACCGCATCCTTGAAAATGAACTGGATGATGATCTCAAACCGCTTCTTTCAAAACCCGACTACTACTTCATCGGTTCGAACGAACAATATTCTTTCATTACCATAAACCGCTTCGAACGCTGGAATGATCAAAAATATAAAAGCGAAGAGCAGATGCGCGAGGATTATCCAAAGATCGTTGATGGTTTTTTAAAGGGTAATTTTCCGACCGATATTCAGGAAAAATTGGAAGTGCTATTACAGCAGGTAGGAAAATCCCCACTCATTGTACGCTCTTCCAGTTTGCTCGAAGATTCATTCGGCACTTCCTTTGCCGGAAAATACGATAGTTTCTTTTTACCCAACCAGGGCACCCAAAAAGAGAATCTGACTGCATTGACCCAGGCCATCGCCCGGGTTTGGGCATCCACCCTGAACCCGAATGCGCTGCTGTATCGCCGCAAAAAGGGATTGCAGGATTACGACGAACGCATGGCTATTTTGATCATGAAAGTGGAAGGGGAACGATTTGGCAAATATTATCTGCCGGACGCTGCCGGTGTAGCCTTCAGTCGCAACCTTTACCGTTGGACACCCCAGATTCACCGGGAAGATGGATTCGTGCGGCTGGTCTGGGGATTGGGCACCCGCGCCGTGGATCGGGTTGGAAATGATTATCCACGCCTGATCGCTCTCAGCCATCCGCTGCTGCGTCCAATGCCTGATTTTGAAACTATTGAACGCTGTTCGCAAAAATACGTGGACCTGATCAATATTGAAGAGAATTCTTTTACTACGTTGCCCATTCATGATGTTATCAGCAGTGAGTATATGCCATTGCAGTACATCGCTCAATTAAGCGAGGAGGGTTATTTCGCGCCCCTGCACAGCCGATTGATGGAAAAAGATCGCAAACGCATTGTTTTAACTTTTGATGAAATGTTGCGTAAGACTAATTTTGCTTTAAGTATGCGTAAAATATTACAAAAATTGGAAAATAACTACAACGCACCCGTCGATATGGAATTCACACTGCATTTGGAAGAGAAAGAAGTGGGAAACCCCACCATTCAGTACACCATCCTGCAGTGCCGCCCGCAAAGCCATCTTTCGGATAGCCCCGAAGGGCAAATTCCTGCCAACCTGGAAGAAAAAAATATTCTCTTTTCTACATATTTCATGGTGCCGCGAGGGATGGTCACCAATATTACATATGCTTTGTTCGTTCCTCCTGAAGAATATTACAAGTTGGATGAGGTCGGACGTTTTAAACTGGCGCGTGCCATCGGTCAATTAAATTCCAAAATGCTTGAAAAGCAATATGTGTTGATCGGACCCGGAAGATGGGGCAGCACCAACACCGATCTGGGTGTGCCGGTCGCATACAGCGATATTTTCAATACTGCTGCTTTGATCGAGCTTTCAGGTAAGAATATTGGCGCAGCACCTGAACCATCTCTGGGCACGCATTTCTTCCAGGATCTTCTGGAGGCTCAGATCTTTCCACTTGCCATCCTGGTAGATGATCCGGAAAATGTCTTTCAAAAATCATTCTTCTATCATGTCCCAAATCGTTTGGGTGATTTCATAACCGCTGACGATTGGCTAAAGAATATCCTGCGCTTACTCCCAGTATCCACTTACAGAAAAGACAATCATCTAAAGATCATTATGGATGAAGAAAAAAGTTATGCGGTTGGTTTCTTAGAGCCTGATAAAAAGGATTAAATTTTTTATCCGTTAAAAATAAATACCCGGCTTTTCGATCCGGGTATTTATATCTTCTACTACTAGAACATTTGTACTATTTCTACTCCACTGGCATTTCCTGCAATAGATCCGTTACACTGATAAAAGTGTAGCCGATATCTTCCAACCCATTGATCGTGTCGTAAAAATCCTGTGAAGGCTGCCAGTGATGGAACATAAAAGACACCACCCCATCCCTGACAACTGAATACATATCTGCAAGTTCGAGTTTTCCTTCGGGCGTTGGGAGAACACCAAATTCGGGTTCTCCGCCTTCCTCAAGGTATCCTAGATTTTCAGGAATAATGCGCAAACCATAATTCGATTTGAAGATTTGGTATGGAAATGTTTGTGTTATATACAGAATTTTTGTGTAATCAATACTGGAATTTTCTGAAACAGTATTCAGGTCATTGAAAACCTGAACACGTTCATAAACAACTTTAAAAGAATCAGGGAGAGCAAAATAGGTATTGGGAGAAGCCGCATAATGGGGTGTCTCCCAGATCAGTGGAGCGTAACCCAGTGCTTTTTCAAATTGTGCAACGCCAGCTTTGATCCGTTCGTCTGCCCAAGTGTAACTATCTTCGGGAAATGGCTTATCCTGTTCTCCATCCCAGAATTCGTAATCGACACCCGTAATGGAATCATATTGATGAGTGTAACCATGCAAAACAGGGGTTCCACCCCGTTTGACCATATAGGTGATTAAATCTTGCAGCATGAAATCTTCATAAAGATACACCGTCTTTCCGGGTTCTCCCCATACACCTTCAGGATCGGTATAAACGGGAATTACACCAAAAGCAAACGGAATATCTTTCTCGTAGAGAAAATCCACCAATTCTTTTACCAGGTCGTAATTTGTATTCCCGGGCATGAGATCTTCAAAACGCACCAATGCTCGGTGGCTTTCTGCCACATTGGTATCAAGAAGATCATGCAGCATGTCGGCGAAAACCAAATAGCTGGTGTAGAAGTTAGCCATTGGATTATGTGTAATGTAGAAAAAATCCCCACAGCGAATGGCATATGGTTGATCTTTGGCGCCTGTTATTTGAAGCGTTGCTAATTCTTCACACTGCGATCCTGATTCAATGCTAACCAGGTTAAAATAAACGTCAGATTCAAGACGAGGCAGTTCTTTTTCTTTATAGATTATTTTAACCTCCGGATTGATGATCTCTGCCTCAACGTATTCAAATCCGAGCTTTTCAGTTGCACCCCATTCTTCATTTTTGAATAACTGCCAAATATTGGAGTTTATCCATAAAAATGGATGATCTGATTTAATAACATCTTCCAGAAAATCATCACGCAAAGGATAATCGTAGATATTGCCAATATAAATTCCAGCGGTATATTCATCGAGCATTCCACCCCGATAATCGGCGACATCCACGATTGAAACACCTGTGTCGAAATGGCCTAAAAGATTGAACACCATATTGGCATAGATCTTTCCATAGTTCCATTGGTCAACTGGATCATCATCGTAGTAAATGACCACCTTTTTCATTGTGGCCGATTCAATTCTTTGAGAGATTTCTATTTGATTTATAACTGGTATTTTTTTCTGTGTGCATCCCAACAACAGTACCAGGCAAAACATTATCAGCATGATGGAATTTTTTCTTTTTATCCAGTGATCACTTTTCTTCATCGCTGCCCTCCCTCTATCTTAATCAGTTAATAACTTTTGCCGGCTGAAAGAATGCATTCCTATCCTGCCGATGATTGCTGCAACTCCCCAACAAATGACGCCCATGATCAAAGCTACCAGCGGGCTGAGAAACAGTACCCCGGTCATCTGCCCAATGAAGAAAACAACCACTACTAGTACAATGGCAGAACTGGTTTGATACGCTCCCTGGAAGGTTTGGGCTTTCGTTGAAATCAACACAGTAAGCGAGATACTCATCGCCACCAGCGCCGGGGAGACCCAGAAGATCAACAGCCACCACACCGGCAGCGGGAACCACAGCCTGCCAAAACTGGCATAGGGAACAGCATTCACAATAATAGTATAGAGGAAAAAGCAAACCCAAGTGATCAAAATCGCAGGGATGGCAGCCGCCATGACCTTACCAAAAAACAGTTCTTGATCACTGATAGGCGTATACAATAAGGATTCCATTGTCTTTCTTTCTTTTTCCCCCGCAAAGGATTCGGCAGCAATCGTGCTCGAGAACATCAAAGGCACAATTAAAAACATGGGGGCAAAAATATACCCCAACATGGCTACGATCATGGTCTGGGTGGGATCCAACCCCTCCAACACTTTTGTCATTTCAGCAGGCATGGCAGCAAAGAAGCCCTGCATATCAGGGTCAGTAGTAAAATCTTCCACGCCACCCGCCACATTCGGTAAAATCAGGGTGAATAATAGCGGGATGACAACAATAAAGAACAACGGCACGATCATGATCGGTAGAAAAGTGGCTTTATTTTGTTTTACTTCCAACCAATCTTTCTGAGCGATGGCAAAACTATTCTTTATATTCATTACTTCACCTCATCCTGATGATCCTGCAGTTTAAAATAGACCTCTTCCAGAGATGGGATCTCCGGAATAACAGAAAGAATTGCCAAGTTTTTGCCGATCATCCATGCTAATATTTCAGGCACGCTTTCATAATCAGAAACACCCAGTACCAATTCTTTTTCATCCTGCAATTCTACATTTTTCACGACTTTCATTTGCAGTAATTCAGTTTTTAGCGCTGTGGGTAGTGGTTTCTGAAATGCAAAACGCACCCGTTTTGCCAGCCCGGCGGCCTCACGCAATTCTTGAAGGGATCCCTCGGCTAGTAATTTTCCTTCATGCATGATCGCAGCATGATCACAAACCTGTTCTGCTTCATACAGCCGGTGTGTGCAAATCACGACGCTGCAACCTTCTTCTCTTTTTACTTGTAAAATGAGGTCCTGTACCTGGCGTGCGATCTCCGGATCCAAATTGGAGGTCGGCTCATCCAGAAACAGCAATTCCGGATGGTGCAGTAAAGCGCGGGCAATTGCCAATCGCTGGCGCATACCTCGGCTGTAGGTGCCCACTCGTTGATGGGCATGTTCACTCAAATCAAAATAATCCAACAATTCTTGAATACGCTTGTTCAGATCAACTTTACTCATGCCATTTAATTTTCCAAAAAAGGTCAGATTTTCGAGCGCGGTCAAGCGTTCGTAGAGTGCAGGGGTTTCGGTGAGTACACCTGTTTTGCGGCGAATCGTAATACCATCCTTATATGGATCGCAGCCTAAAACAGTCATGCTTCCGGAAGAAGTATTCAATAAGCCATTTACCAGACGGATGGTGGTTGTTTTCCCGGCGCCATTCGGTCCTAATAATGCAAAAACCTCCCCTTTTTGCATCCGAAAACTCACATCGCGCAATGCAAAACTTTTTGCATATTGAAATGAAACTTGATTTAAATTAATGACGTCCATAATTTTTCCTTTTCCAGAACTCATCCATTATATAACCAATCCCAGGCAATATTGTTTCACGTGAAACAATCCGTTCGCTTCTTGTTTTATGTTTCACGTGAAACATACCCCACTTTTGACTTTCATCACTCCTTTCTTTTCAATCTGTCCTTGCGTGGTAGAATGTGGGTGCAGTATTTTTGGAATCGGAGGTTATGCGAATGGGAGCTGAAGAAAAAGGCACCTTTAAACTAAAGGTAGGGCTGGCTCAAATGCTCAAGGGTGGCGTCATTATGGATGTCGTTACCCCTGAACATGCCAAAATTGCAGAAGAAGCAGGCGCTGTGGCCGTAATGGCTTTGGAACGTGTACCGGCAGACATTCGGGCGCAGGGTGGCGTTGCACGCATGAGCGATCCTGAATTGATCTTGAAGATCATGGATACTGTTTCTATCCCTGTCATGGCAAAAGCACGTATCGGGCATTTCGTGGAAGCACAAATATTAGAGGCACTGGGTATTGATTACATTGACGAATCTGAAGTGCTCACGCCTGCGGATGAGGAACACCATATCAATAAACATGTATTCAAAGTACCATTTGTATGCGGCTGCCGTAATCTTGGTGAAGCCCTGCGCCGTATCGGTGAAGGCGCAGCCATGATCCGCACCAAAGGTGAAGCCGGTACCGGCGATGTCGTGGAAGCGGTCAGGCATGCTCGCCGTGTGCTGGGCGACATCCGAAAATTGCAGAATTTGCCTGAAGAAGAAGTGATGGCTTTCGCCAAAGAATTGGGGGCGCCATATGAATTACTGTTGGAAACTCGAAAACTGGGTCGTTTGCCCGTGGTTAATTTTGCTGCCGGTGGCATTGCAACTCCAGCGGATGCAGCTTTGATGATGCAGTTGGGTGTGGATGGCGTCTTTGTGGGTTCGGGTATCTTTAAATCCGGCGACCCAGCCAAGCGTGCTGCGGCGATCGTTAAAGCCACAACACACTACAATGACCCCAAAATTCTCGCTGAAATCAGCCGCAACCTGGGTGAGCCCATGGTTGGCAGGCAGGTTTCAGACATACCAGAGGATAAACTGATCGCCGATCGAGGCTGGTAATATCTCATGGAGATCGGTGTGCTTGCCCTGCAGGGATCCTTTCACGAGCATCAAAGCATCCTGGAAAAACTAGGTGCCCAGGTTGTGCAGGTTCGTCTTCCGCATGATTTGGATGGTCTGGATGGGTTGATCATTCCTGGTGGTGAATCGACTACCATTGGGAAACTGGCAGTTGATTTCGGGTTATTGGAACCCTTACAGCATTTCGGAAAAGAACATGCCATCTGGGGTACCTGCGCCGGGAGTATTTTTCTTTCCAAAGATGCTCACCGCCAGCAGCCCCTACTGGGTTTGATGGATATTCAAGTAGAACGAAATGCCTTTGGCCGCCAGGTAGATAGTTTTGAGATTGATCTGGAAATCCCTGTTCTCCAATCCGTTAGTAATAAAAAACCAATTTTCCACAGTATCTTCATCCGCGCTCCCTTGATCGAAAAGGTCGGGAAAAATGTTGAGATCCTGGCCAAACTACCCAATGAAAAGGTGGTAGCCGCCAGGCAGGGTCGTTTATTAGCAACCTCCTTTCATCCCGAACTCACCGAGGATACACGCTTTCACCAGTATTTCCTGGAGGTGGTTCAATAGATATCCGGCATTTCAGTTTGATGGATCTTCCAAGCGCATTGAGGGACGCCCCGAACGTTCTATGTCTCGACATAGAACGGTTTTTTTTAAGGGGAGTGGAAGATCCTTCTCATGATTTCCTGAAGAACTGTTTCTTTTCAAAAGATGATATTTCTTCTTTTCGCATTCAGGATGTCGATCATCCAGAATTTGCGCAGATTCAGTATGGTGGGAATTCTGCTGCTCTTTTTTATGGTATTCCATTACAGGAATCCACATCTTCGAAACTAATAGAAGCCCTTTGCCAGTTAGCAGGGGAAGCTGGCAAGTTCCATTTGCTGGCGAATGTCCCGGCAGATAGTGATCAATGGCAGTATCTAAAAGCAAACGGTTTTCGAACTTATTCCGTTCAATCGATCTATCAGATAGATACTCCTCCTTCTCCAAAATCATCTTCAGTACAATGGTGTTTTGAAACAGATGAGGACAGAAATAGTATCGCTTCTTTTTATTCACGTTTTCTTTCACCGCTCGAAGTCTCTATCCAATCTTGGAATTTTCCGGATGTCTTTCATTTAATCTTGCGTGACTCATCCGCATGCATCCTGGGGATTACACGCATCCGCTTTTATGCTAACCGGGCTGTTCTGCTTCCGATGCTGGATACGAATTGCAGCGACATTGAACAGCATATGGCTGCATTGTTTCATGATTGCTCTCAGTATTTTTCTTTGCTATTCCTTCGTGAATTCACCGATCGTCCTTTTAATAAAGAAATCTTGGGTGTGGATGCAGAGTGTTGCGTATTTGAAAATCATTCCATGGTACGAAATCTTGCTTCCTTCAACACACTGAAGAATTTTCAACCGGCTGAGTATCTGGATGACAAAGGGATTGCCAAACCGTCCACTCCTTTTTCTCACTCCTGACCATTCTAATTTTCTATAATCCATCCTTCTGATTCATGAGATAATAGGAAGAAATAACCATGAAGCAAAACAATATCACGGATGATCTATCCGCCTTACTTTCTGTATTACCATCCGAATTCACCCGGGTGCTTGATCGCGAAAACCAGAGTGATGATCTGCTCGAAATCATTATGGATCTGGGTCGTGTTCCTGTAGCACGCTATATTGATCACGAACTGAATCTCAGCGAAAAAGATATCACACATGAAGTGATTCAGGATACGGTTTCCCGCATTGGGGAATTTGATGGAGACAACCGGGCGGGGATAGAGCGTACTCTGCACCGCATTTCGGCTATACGCAATAAAAAGGGGGGAGTAATCGGACTTACCCTTCGTGTTGGAAGAGCTGTTTATGGCACCATTGATATTATTGAGGACCTGGTAAAATCAGAAAAAAGCATCCTCTTGCTCGGTAAACCCGGTATTGGAAAAACTACCATGTTAAGAGAGGCTGCTAGAATTCGAGCCGGAAATTCACGCGTCGTTATCGTGGATACTTCCAATGAGATCGGAGGGGATGGTGATGTCCCGCACCCTGCCGTAGGACGTGCCAGGCGAATGCAGGTTTCAAATCCATCACTCCAGCATGAAGTGATGATCGAAGCTGTTGAAAACCATAATCCCGAAGTGATCGTGATTGATGAGATCGGGCGCGAGCTAGAAGCGTTGGCCGCTCGTACGATCGCTGAACGTGGCGTTCAGTTGATCGCCACTGCCCATGGGAGAACCTTGGAAAATTTACTGCTCAATCCAACCCTTTCCGATCTGATCGGCGGTATCGAATCGGTTACACTTTCCGATGAAGAAGCCCGCAGGCGTGGAACTCAGAAAACTGTACTGGAGCGTAGAGCGCCCCCCACATTTGATGTGCTTATCGAAATCCAGGACCGCAATCAACTCGCCATTCATCAGGATGTGGCATCATCTGTTGATGCATTGGTGCGCGGTTACCCCCTGGAGCCACAAATTCGTATGCGCGATGAGGATGGCAAGATCTATATTCAGGAACCACAACATAAAGTCGAAACTGCCATGGTTCAGGCGCAAGGATTGCGTCGCCAGAACAGCAATGGCATTCATGGAAGCGATGATAAACCAGCAGCGTTTTCTTCTAAACAACGCTTTGAGTCGTCTCAAAAAGAGCAACAACCGCTGCTGCCCTCCATGAATGTCTATCCGTTCGGTGTTGCAAGGAATCGCTTGATCGAAGCAACCCGCCGCCTGGGTTTACCTGCAAAAGTTGTGCGTGATCTGCAGGATGCGGATGTTTTCATTACCTTAAAATCGTATTATCGCAGCCGGCAAAAACCAATCTTGCAGGCTGAGGAACGAGGAATTCCTATTTATGTCCTGCGCGCGAATTCTGAAAATCAGATGGAACAAGCGCTGGCTGAGGTTTTCAACCTGGGCAGTTCAACTGGAAAACCCTTAAATTATGACCGCATTAATCAAGAAGTTCGTGCTGCCATCGATGTGGTGTTGGCTGGCAAACATTGGGTTGACCTTGCCCCAGCTTCAGCAAAAGTACGCCGCATCCAGCATGAACTTGTCCGTGAAGCTGAACTGACATCGCATTCTTATGGAAAAGAACCAAATCGCTATGTGCGAATCTTTCGTGAGTGAAACGTATGTTCATTACTCTTGAAGGTCCCGATGGAAGTGGAAAAACACAGCAAATTCAACTGCTGTCTGAATTTTTGCAATCCAAAGGCTACAAGGTTTTCTTTTCTCGCGAACCGGGTGGTACAGAAATTGGTGACAAGATCCGTACGATTTTAATGGATCTGCATAACACTACCATGCACCCTCGCACTGAAACATTGCTTTTCTGTGCTTCTCGCGCCCAGATCGTGGAACAGGTCGTTAAACCAAAATTACAGGAAGGGTACATTGTTATCCTTGACCGCTATGCGGATTCGACCATGGCATATCAGGGATATGGTCATGGAAATGATTTAAAAATGATCCGTGAATTGCTGTCTTTTGCGACGGGTGGTTTGAAGCCCGATCTCACTATCTTGCTCGATCTTGATCCTGAGATAGGGCTAAACCGCAGAAAGCGGGGGGGCGGTGAGTGGAACCGCCTTGATGCTTACCAGCTTGAATTGCATAAACGTGTACGAGCGGGGTATTTAAAAATGGCCGCGCAGGAGCCAGAACGTTGGCGCATTATTTCTGCAGACCAGCCGATCGAAGTGGTACAATCAGACATTCAGCGAATAATATTGGATTATTTGGAGTAAAATACTCCTATTATTATCAGAAAGGGAAATCCCATGCGAAAATATTCAATTGCTTTTCTAATGCTTGCACTGCTCTTCGTAGCTGCATGTTCGAAAAACGGCGATACAACCGCGGTAGATGCTGCTCAGGAGACTTCTGATACTTCAGCACAATCCCCAACTGTTGAAGCGACAGCCGCCCCATTTACCACTGTTGATGAACCCTGCCAATCATTTAATTTAGCTGATGATGTACTGCTCTCCCCGGTTGATGAGAATGTTCCGGCAATTACAGCTACCGATCTCTCTTATGGACCTGCAGATGCTGAGTACACATTCATTGTCTATAGTAATTTCACCTGTTCTCATTGTGCAAATCTGGAACCGATCCTCGAAACAATCCAGTCTTTATATCCACAGGATGTTCGAGTGATCTTTCGCTATGTGACCACCGGCGATAATTCAAATATCGCTGCGCAAGCTGTTGAAGCTGCAAATATTCAAGGCAAATTCACAGAGATGAAAGATATTCTCTTCGAAAATCAAGCAACTTGGTATTACTACACTGCCGATGAATTCCGTACCTGGTTAGGTGAACAAGCAACAGCTTTTGGTATGGATGTAGAGCAATTCAATACCGATCTCGATTCTGAAACCATCCTTAATAAAATTGTCGAAAATCGAACCAAGGTGGATGAATTGGGTATTACCGGAACCCCTACCCTGTATATCAATAACAGACAGTACAGCCCCTATCAGGATCGCAGCATTTTCACGCTTGCTACTCTCATCAATGTTATGGGGGTTGCTGATCGCCAATTGGGAGATTGCCCCACAGTAGATACCGATTTTTCAAAAGATCTGCAAGCGGTGATTTCCACCAATCTTGGTGATATTGTTATTGATCTGTATGAAGACGAAACTCCCATTACCGTTGCGTATTTCAAGTATTTGGTTGAGAACGGTTGGTACGATAATTCCGATGTCTTTATTTCAACCAGTGAATACATCATTAGCGGTGATCCTTCTCACACGCTTTATGGTGGACCGGGATTTGTTTTTTACAATGAAATTTCTACAGAACAAACATTGGATGAAGAAGGACTGCTGGTTTCATTCAATCGCTATGGCACCGGGTACAATTCCGGCGTGATTATGTTGACCAGGAGCGCTGTTACTGATTTTTCCGGTGAGTTTTCAGTATTTGGGAAAGTCATTGAAGGAATGGATATTCTGAATGCAATGACCGATCGCGCATACTCGCTGGATCCCACTGATCCGTTCTACGACAGCATTACCAGCATTACCATCGTTGAAAAATGACGACCGTTGAAGGAAGAAAAAATGATTGGTTAAAAATCAGCCAGTTCATTTTTAGCTTGATCGCATTCTTAATAACAACCATCAGTGCCGCCAGCAAAACAGCTGGCGGTCTTCTTTTTCGCTCAACCTTTGGTCTTTCAATAGATGAAACAGGGCTGCTTTTATCATTGGGTTCAGTGTGTATTTTATTGGCGGTGATCCATTTTTTTGCTCTGGCACAAGCATTGAAAGAACCTTCCCTTCCCAAAAAAACTTCAAAGATAAAAATGGACTCGTTTATCCTGGCGTCAGTAGCGCTCCTGAGTTGGGCAGTCGTCTTGACCCTCACCTATTTTCATATTGGCGAGCAGTTCTTTGCTTCTATCCAATCCTATTTAATTCCCCTCGAAATCTGGATACCGATCTGGTGGTTTGTGGAGTTGGGAAAAAGAAACCTGCCCCGCATCACAGTGCGCAAACGTTCTGCTGCTTTAAGCCTTGGTTCCAGCTATGTTGTCATTCTTATCATAGTCTTTGAATTGATCATCATTGCTCTAATTTTCGCTGGTATTTTAATTTATTTAAACGCTCAACCTCAAATTCAACAGTGGTTGAAGACCATCACTATTCCACAAGACCTTGCGCAAGTTGACGAAACGCTTTTAGAACACTATTTGGTCGTTCTTCTTCAGAATCCCTGGTTTGTTACAGCGATTTTTCTGGTGGTCGGTATCATCGCTCCCATTATTGAGGAAAGCTTGAAACCCCTGGCAATTTGGAGCCTTCGAAAACGCTTGCTTACTCCTTCACAGGGTTTCATTTTGGGTCTATATTTTGGCGCTGCTTTTTCATTGATAGAAAATGCTGGCATGGTCATTCAATTCGGGTCGGAAGGTTTGGTTGAAAATATCCTCCTGCGTGCGTCAACCGCCTTACTACATATTACCTGCAGTGGGTTGGTAGGTTGCGGTTACGCACGCTCCATGCAACCCGGTAAAAATAGTGCTTTTATAAAACCGCTCCTGGTTGCATTTCTTTTTCATGGAATGTGGAATTCTTTTGCTGTACTTTTCAGTTTTTCTTCATTAGCTTCTCAAATGCAATTCACCTGGCTCCTTCCATCTGGCTGGAAACCGGTATCGATGATCGCCATGATTCTGGAGTGGATTGTGATATTGTGCTTCTTGTGGAAAAAGAATCTACAATTAAAAAAAGAAGTTTTGCTTGAAGCGCACAGAAATAGTGAGGGCGGGGTTTTTATGAATGAAGTAGAATAAACCAGGAGAACAAACCAGTGAAGAGATCAACGCTGCAGTGTCTTGTACGATTTCTCATGCGTACACTAACGAAAACCCAATTCTTTGGATTGGAAAATATCCCTACAGAGGGGGGGGTAATCATCGCTATTAATCATCTTTCTTATCTTGATATCCCGCTGCTCTTCATAAATCCGCGCCGCCTGGATATTACTGCTCTGATCACCACCAAATATCAAGCTCATCCCTTCATTCGATGGTTTTCTGAGACTGCCGGTGGTATTTGGATCGATCGCGATATCGCTGATTTCACCGCGATTCGTAAAGCTTCTCAAGTCCTCGCTCAGGGTAAATCACTGGGCATCTCACCCGAAGGTACGCGCAGTCAAACTCATGCGCTGGCCGAAGGAAAACAGGGCACGGCCATGCTGGCTTTGAAAAGCGGTGTTCCCATTGTGCCCGCCGGAATCCAGGGAACTGAATTTGCGATCGATGAAATGAAACACTTCAAAAAACCACACATGATCGCTTCTTTTGGCAAACCTTTCACTCTTGCTCCCCTCACCGAAACCGAAGGGCGCGCAGAGATCTTGCAACGTTATACAGAAGAGATCATGTGCCGTATTGCTGTTCTTTTACCGGAAAAATACCAGGGGGTCTATAAGAATCACCCCCGCTTAAAAGAATTCGCTGTTTAAATATGCCAAAATTGGTACTCCTCTGGATTTCAGCCATCTTTTTAGCTGGGATCATCACAGCTGGAGTAGCACCAATTTCGTCGGTCTGGCTTATTGGTTTCATTTTGGCTATCCTCCTTCTTCTCTATTCTTTTTTTAGAAGAAAAGATGAACATGCCAAACGCTTGTTATTTTTATCCCTGCTTCTAATAGCTTTTTTTAGTGGTGCGCTGCGTTACCAACTCTTTTCTGAGGGATCTTCCTCAATTCTGGTCACAGAATCCACAACAAATGAACCTCTCACCTTGCAGGTTAAAGTGGTAGAACCAACTGTTGATTCCATCCAATATGGCGAGACGGTTGTAGAACTCCAAAAAATTTTAGATTCGTCCGGGAATTGGCAACCGGTTGATGGAAAAATAAGAATACGGCTGCCCGTATCATTTAACTTTGAGTATCACACCACAATCACACTGAAAGGAAATTTAGTTTCGGCAGTAGAAACGAACAGCAAAGCGCATACCTCCTGGCTCAAACGCAATGGTATTGATTATCAGATGTTCTATCCAACGGTTATAGATAATACTCCAGACGAAGATCTTTCGTTCATGGGTGTTTTATACAGCTTCCGCAGCCATGCACACCAAATACTGCAATCTATCATGCCATTCCCTGAATGTGAACTGTTGGCAGGCATTCTGCTGGGAATCGATTCACGCATTCCCGATTACTTGAGCGAAGCCTATCGCCTGACAGGTACCGCACACATCATTGCCATTTCTGGATTCAATATCGCCCTGATCTCGGGCATCATCAGTAAATTTTTCAATCGTGTCTTGCCATATCGGATAGGTGCTTTGGTTTCTATTTTGGTCATTGCGTTTTATGCACTTTTTGTAGGAGCGCAGCCCTCGGTTCTGCGCGCCGCATTGATGGGAATCATTTCCATCCCGGCTTATCTGATCGGTCGTAGAGTCATTGGTATTCATTCGCTTGCCATCACCGCTGCTTGTATGGCATTGTTCAATCCATATCTACTGTGGGATGTGAGTTTTCAGCTCTCTATCTGTGCCACCTTCGGTATTTTAATGTTCGCGGATTTCTTTACACAAAAAACGGATATCCTTCTGCAAAAAAGCGCCTTGCCATCCAAAGAATTTCTTTTGGGATTCATAAAGGATTTTCTGATCACTACATTTTCTGCACAGGTGGCAATCTTTCCGGTTCTGGTCAGTCATTTTGAAGAATTTTCATTGATCTCACCTCTGGTAAATTTGTTTATCCTGCCTTTGCAGCCAGCCATCATGATCCTGGGAGGTATTGCTCTACTGGCCGGACTCTTGTTTTATCCCTTGGGCAGGTTGGTAGGTTTAATAGTCTGGTTTATCGCTGCTTTCAATGATCAGATTGTTCTGCTTTTTTCCCAGATCCCGCTCGCGCTTGTTTTTGATCGCACTTGGGGTTTTTGGACCGGTCTGGGGGCGAATATCTTGTTGATATTCTTTGTCCTGCGAGATCAACGGAATTCTCACGCTCATC
>DHHD01000047.1:0-23119 GCA_002403105.1 Anaerolineaceae bacterium UBA4781
GAGCAATGCTGTCGAGGCTCAATGGAAGAATGCGAGTTACAAGAAAATCTGAGATCACCTTCATTAGATTCCGTGGGGATCGAGCATTCTCAATTAAGGACGTTGTATTGACCTGGTCAAGGGAGGCGGGAGAATCAACTACCGCAATGTCAGGTTGCTTGATCTGCAACGTAGTGGTTTCTAAATGCGTGATTTTCTGTTGAAGGGCATTGATCGGGCATACCCAGATACATTTCAGACAATTACTGCACCTGGAATAATCAACAAATGCCTTGTTATCAAGCATCCGAATAGCTTCTTCAGGACAAATTTTTACACACGCCCCACATCCTATACACAATTCATGATCTACAATGACGGTCATCATGACCCACTTTCTTTTGCATCTTGATATACCATCTGTGATCTATGCATATCTGTGCTCGTTAGTTGATTGAAATCCATTATTCACCCAATTCATTTTGGATCAAATGCTGTCCAACCAGATGATCGCTTTGATCAGATGGACAGATCACCAGAATGGAGTGGTTTGCAATCTGGTTTGGATTCTTCCAACAGTGAGGAATATTTGCCTGGAAGATAAGACTATCACCTGGTTTCAGAATAAATTCATTTTCGCCAACCCAATATACCAAACTACCATCCAGACAGTAAATGAACTCCTGACCGGTATGGATGAATGGTTCAGAACCACTCGTAGTATCAGGTTCTGCGGTCATTAAAAGCGGTGTGGCTTCTCCCAGAGCGATACCTCCTCCTAAGTCTTCAAGTTTTCCCTGTGAAAAATTGGCGCAAGGGCGCATTCCAGCCTGTTGAAATACAATTTCTTTATGTTCAGATGTAGCTTCGAAAAAGGAGGTAATGGGAACCTGTAAAGCAACTGCAAGCTGTTGAAGAGAATTAACATTGGGGGATGTTTTTTCATTTTCGATCATACTGAGGGTGTTAAAATTTAAGCCACTTAATTTTGCAAGGGCACGAAGAGACAGCCCCTGCATTGTACGCAGTTCCTGCAAGCGGCGTCCGACATTAATTTCTGGGGATGTGGGCGATTCTATTGATATCTGCATTGCAACTTGGAGACTTTCTCGCCAATGGCTGCTGTGCTGACCTGAACCACGACGATAACGGTGTTGGTATGGCATTTCATTATCCCTTTTTATTTGTACTAGTATTATAGTACAAATATTGAATTAAGTACATGCAAATTATTACAAATTTTGCTGTCTTCGGTATGAAATCTAATGGTAGATACTTTATTGCCAATGAGTCACTTTTATTTTTGAGAAATTCTTCGCTGTCACTTAGAGTGACCCCCCTTTCACTCCCCCCATTTTTACAAACGTAAAAATAGGGGGAGAAGAGATTGGTGGATTGGAAACCCACCTACGACTACACGATATAATGTAAAATAGTTTCAAATGGAAAAGGGACGGGAAAATGGATAAGATTACTTCAAGCCTTCTAAAGCAATTTTGTGAATTAAATGACATAAAAAATTTAGAAATTGACAAGCAATATGAGAATTACGTGAATTACTCTATTACTTCTGATTATGTCGGTTATTCATTTGATTTAGATAATATCTCTGTTGGGGATGGAAGGGATACTGGAATTGATGGGATTGTTATTTTAGTTAATGGTCAAATTGTTGATAATTCCGCACAAATTGAGGAAATGGTAAACCAGAATCAAAAGTTATTGGTTGAGTTTATATTCATTCAAACTAAATCTGGTGAGAGCTTTGAAAAAAAGGAAATCAACAATTTCAACTATGGGGTGAATGATTTCTTTTCTGAGGAACCTAAACTTGAAAGAAATGAAAATGTTCAACGTTTTTCTCAAATCAGTGAAACAATTTTCAGAAATGCAAGTGAATTTATAGTGTATCCTGAGTGCCATCTGTATTATGTTACTTCTGGAAAAACAAATCCTAATGATTCAAATCATAAAGCTATTATTGAATCAACGAAAGAATCCTTAAAGGCAAAGGATATGTTTAGTGAGATATCTTTTGAATTGTTTGGAGCTAATGAAATAAACAAGTTATATAGAAAATCTCAGAATCCAATCGAGGCCGAATTTAATTTTAGTAACAGAATTAATCTCGAAAATTCATTACCAAAAATTCAAGAGGTCTACTTTGGTGCTATACCCATAAGTGAATTTAAAAAAATTGTGTTAGATGAAAATGGAAACCTCAAATCAATATTTGAGGATAATATTCGTGACTTTCAAGGTGAAACCAATGATGTGAATGAAAGCATTCTGGAAACATTAAATGGAAATACCCCAGAATTATTCCCCGTATTAAATAATGGAATAACAATAGTTGCTAAAGAAGTAAAAATCAGTCGATCCAGATTTATTCTAAAAGACTATCAGATAGTAAATGGTTGTCAAACAACAAATATGTTATTTCGTTGTTTAAGTAGATTGGAAAATAAAAATTTGGATATTCCAATAAAAATTATTATTACAGATTATGAAGATATTAAAAATAGAATTACATTCACAACAAATAATCAAATTGCTGTAAAAAGAGACCAACTACAAGCTATGACCGAATTTCAAAAAGGACTAGAAGCATTTTATAATACATTTGATGGGGACTTAAGATTATTCTATGAAAGAAGACTAGGTCAGTATAGAGCAGATAATAATGTAAAGAAATCAAGAATAATTTCAATGCAAACACAAATTAAAGCATTTTCCGCAATGTTTGAAGAAAATCCACATAGAGTGACTAGCTATTTTGGAGGTGTAGTAAAGAAATTAATTGAATCTGACCCCCAACTTATTTTTAATATTCACCATCCCTATGAAATGTATTATGCTTCAGGATTAGCATATTTTAGATTGGAAAATTTTATAAAGAAAAACGAAAATTATAGGAAATATAAAAAAGTCCGTTTTTTCCTTTTAATGATCTTTCGTCATTTAATCCAAACCGATAAACTTAACTTAGCAAATATACAGGATCCTAAAAAAGCGCGAGATTATTGCGTACCTATTTTAAATATTTTATCAAGCGAAGATAAAACAACAGATTATTTATTGAAGACCATCGCTATTTGGGATCAAGCAAATATTGATCTTAACAATAAAGAAATATTAAAAATGGCATCAACAACAGATAAAATTAAAAATATATTAGATCATTAAGCAAATTGGAAAATTTATTAATGAAAATAAGGGGTATTTGAAGCTTTAAGACATATAACTATCTAAAATTGAATATAATATTTTTATGATTACTCAACCATTGTTATATGAAGACCATGAGCTAGTCAATATTCAAGAAGCAAGCGTATGGGCATCTGAATACTTGGATCGTAAAGTATCAGCAGCTAATATTTCCTATTTAATCCAATATGGACGAGTCAAGAAATATCAAAATAATGGAAATACGCTTTTATGTATAAATGAATTAAAGAATTATTATGATAGTCAAGTTGATGAAAAAAAATGGAAAAACAAGTATGGGGAAAACCTCAATTGGCATCTTTCTTTTACAGAATACAAAGAGTATGAGAGAACCAAACATGTTCATAGAATACATCCATATAAAGGGAAATTCATTCCACAATTAGTTGAGTACTTCTTAGACTCCCATACCGATGAATTTAAAACCAGTACCTATTTTGATGAAGGAGACATCATTTTAGATCCCTTCTGCGGAAGTGGAACTGCATTGGTTCAAGCAAACGAACTCAATATGCATGCATTGGGTGTTGACATTTCTTCATTCAACGCCATGATAACCAACACAAAAGTAGATAAACATGACCTAGGGTTGCTACGCAAAACAATCAATGACCTTACTAATGGATTGAATTCTTTTCAAAAATCACGAAACAACCTCGCATTTGAAAGAAAACTTCTTTCTGAACTTGCATCATTTAATTCAAAACATTTCCCCTCACCAGAATATAGAAGAAAGGTGAATGGAAGAGAAATCAATGAGGGAAAATATGGGAATGAAAAAGAGGAAGAATTCCTTGTAACTTACCACTCCCTTATTAAGCAATTCGGAATGACGATTGAGCAAGATGAAAAAGATACATTTCTTGGAAAATGGTTTTTATTTCCAGTTAGAGAAGAAATTGATTATTTATCATCCGAAATCCAAAAAATTGAAAATGAATCAGTAAAGCGTGATATTTCAATAATTCTAAGTAGAACAATTCGATCGTGCAGAGCAACGACTCATGCGGATTTGGGAACACTGAAGGACCCAGTAATAACCACGTATTATTGCAGAAAACACGGGAAAATTTGTAAACCAATTTTTTCAATATGTAATTGGTGGAACACTTATTCAAAAGATACAATCGAACGCTTCAGAGTATTTGCGAATCTTCGAACAGATACTTTTCAATTCTGTTTAACAGGTGATAGTCGTGAAATCAATTTAATTGAGGAAACTCGAAAAATTGACACAAATTTTGCCGATCTACTTCAATCTCGAAAAATCCGCGGTATTTTTTCAAGTCCGCCATATGTCGGTTTAATTGATTACCACGAACAACATGCATATGCTTACGAACTATTGGGATTATCACGAAAAGATGAACTAGAGATAGGGCCACTTTACAAAGGGCAAGGAAAAGAAGCACAAGATTCCTATTCACAAAATATTTCACAAGTACTTATTAATTGTAAAAAATATCTCCAAGATGATTTTGATATTTTTTTAGTGGCGAATGATAAATATAATCTTTATCCAAAAATTGCAGATCTGGCAGGAATGAAAATAGTAAATCATTTTCAACGGCCAGTGTTAAATAGGGTAGAAAAGGATAGAAATTCTACATATTCAGAGACAATTTTTCATTTGAGGGGAAAATAATATGACATTATCAACAGAACAAGCCAGGATAATTGAAAATACAATAAAAGAGAGCATAAGAAACAAATTTCGAACATATAGACCTGAATCAAAGAATATGCCGTTTCACTATCGATTACTCGGAAAAGATCGGATGGCGCTCTATTCTTTTATACAATCGCTAAATACAACTTTTGGTACCTCAATTTTTGAACCAGTTGCGGTATCCCTTGCAAAAAGCCATTTCTTTGACGCACAAAAGCAGTATAAAGTAGGTGGTTCAATAAGCAATCTAGCTCAGGAAGAAATCCAGCAAATAATGAACGATCTTTCAACGGGAAAAGACCCTGATAAGAATACTGAGATTGATCGAATTCGAAGTGTTACCAATAAGGGAAAAGTTAACAAGATGAATCCCGTTAAAGTGGATTTGTATATCAAAGATGATAATGGAACAATCTACTTATTTGATTTGAAAACTGTAAAACCAAACATCAGTAACTTTAAGGATTTTAAGAGAACATTATTAGAATGGATCGCAGTTTATCTTTCGACATTTCCTGATGCAAACGTTCACTCGTATATAGCTATTCCATATAATCCTTATGAGCCTCAACCATATGAACGATGGACTCTTAAGGGTATGTTAGATTTAAAGAATGAATTAATGGTAGCGAATGAGTTCTGGGATTTTCTTGGGGGAGAAGGGACATATAACGATCTGTTGAATTGCTTTGAAAGAGCCGGCATTGAATTGAGACCTGAAATTGATAAATACTTCGAAAAATTCAAAAAATAGAATTCTTTAGAAATCGCATACAAATAGTTGTTTAACAAATTCATAATAAATAAAAATACGTAAAATTTTGTATGAATATTGGATTTTTAACCTTGTACTTCCTTTTTTTTAATATTCAACAAATGTACCCTGAACGGAATGGAGTGAATGCAGTTGCTATCCAGAAACAACAATAAATGGTATTCCCCCGCTTCGGCTAGGTCGATGCCATAGAACGCATAGATCATGGTCATCTTGACGACCTTGCCGGCATTGCCTTGCTGCTTGACCTCCTGCACGATCTTTTTGGTAATTTCTTTTTCAGAAGGTGAAGAGATCACCACTTCGAGTTTGAAGGTCTCGCTGTCAACTTTATCCAGTTCCATGATGGTGAACAACTGCTGGTATTTGGAAGGGAGCTGCAGCACATTGATATCGGTGAACATGCCGATGATGCTGGTCTTGCCAGCCACATCTTTACAGGCATAATCACACAGGTACATCCAGTTTATTTTTGGCATAGGTCCGTTCTTCTCCTCCCTTTTTTACAGCGGATATTGTCTATCATCGGGCAGTCTGTTATAGGTTTTTTTCGCGAAGGCACGCACAAGGATCAAGCCAAACAGAAAGCCGCCCACATGCGCCCACCAGGCTACTCCACTGGCATCGGTACCTGAACCAATGACAAACGAGCTGAAACCCGAGAAGATCTGCATGACGAACCAAACGCCCAGGTAAAGAATGGCGGGCAGACGGATGAAACCACCAAAAAAGAAAATGGGAATGAACGTAACCACGCGCGATGCGGGATAGAGGACGAAGTAAGCGCCCATGACCGCAGCAATAGCACCGCTGGCACCCAGGGTGGGAACGGATAAGGATGGGTCAACGAAATACTGCAGCAGCGCAGCGCTAATACCCCCCAACAGATAGAAAAGAAGGTAGCGCAGCGACCCCAGACGGTCTTCAATGTTATCGCCGAAGATCATCAGAAACCACATGTTGCTGATGAGATGGTACCAACTGCCGTGCAGAAACATGTGGGTGACAAAAGGGATCAAGCTATACGGATTACTCAAGCTGACATTCGCTGGGGTGAGTGCAAAAGCCGAAATGAATAGATTGGAGAAATCAGTGGAGGTGAAATATTCCAGCATGAAAGCCAGCACGTTCGCGATGATGATCAGCCAGTTCATGATCGGAAAGCGGGTAGTGCGTTGGGTATCTCGGATAGGGATCATAGTCTTCTCTTTCTTAAAAAGTATAGCGAACCTTCATCCAAACACAAATAAGAACTGTGTCAGAAGAACATTCAATTCTATCCATTTAATTATAGACATTATGCATCCGGGGAGAGCATAAAAAAGAGCTCCCAAGCACCGCTTTCCTTTTGATCGAAAATGGAATTATCATCTGCCAGCACGATCCAGGTGCTGCCCGGCTTGAGCGCGAAGGGATTGCCGGAAGAATCGAAGAACTGGATGGGAGCCTGGTCATTGGGCACTTTCCACTGCCCTTCGAACATTTGCCCATCACGGTAGAAGACGGCGCGTTTGCCTTCAATATTCTTCATGATCTCGATCTCATGCTCGCTGGGAGCATTTTCAATGTAGTGAGCGAAGAGGATGACAACATTATCAAACGCCAACTGCTGCCCGGTGACGCGGTCCACCAGCGGGACCATCCAAAAATCGCCTTCATTTTCATCGCCCTCCATTTGTTCGATCCAGCGCAGGTAAGAACCGGAAGCGGCATCATACTTCCATTCGGCGCGATTGTAGTAATTGAAGAGGATATTAACCTGCTCCACGGGTACACCCCCGGAAGGAACTTGCTCATTAAAATACATACCCTGCAGATCAGGCGTGCCACCCGGGTCAATACCATTCTGTTTGGCATAAGCGCTGATATCGGCGGAACTGGCGAAGACCCCTACCACACTGTGGGTATCTGTTCCACAAAAAGCAGGGCAGAGCGCTTCTTCAAACGAAACAGCGCGCTCACCAAGCGCTTGAACCAGAACCGCATCCGTATCTTCATCGGCACTGCCATAACCCAGAATACCCCAATACAACCGAACCAGTTCGGCATCCACCAAGCGTCCGGAGCGCACCGGCCCAATGCTGGAACTGTCATTTCCATAATAAACAGCTAGAAAGCGATTGGTGCCATTGCCTATGTAATAATCGAAGACGATATCGGCAAATGAAAGACCAGCGTGTGGTCTGCCGCTGCGAGGATAATTGGATACCTTCACCATGACCGGCATACGATTCAGGATATTGGGATCGGACACAGGCAACCCGGTGAGAGGATTGATACCGGTTTGCACCGGGATTGTGGCAGTGGATAAGACGGGCTGAGAAGATTCAGTCTCTCCAGCAATCTCCTGCACCGGTGTGGAAGTTAACACGGTTGACGGCTGAGTAGAACCTGCCTGGCAGCTTACCAGCAAGATAGCGATTAGAATTACGAAGAAAAAACCTTTTTTTATGCTATTCATCATCATTGCACAGGTGCATTATAACGAAAAACATAGGGCTGCCCACAAGTATAATTGAAGCAAGAGGATCGCATGGAAGAGAAAAAAATTCGAGTTCTAATCGCAAAACCAGGTTTGGATGGGCATGACCGGGGCGCCAAGATCATCGCACGTGCTCTGCGCGATGCGGGCATGGAAGTCATTTACACCGGGCTGCGCCAGACGCCTGAGATGGTGGTGCAGGCAGCTCTACAAGAAGATGTGGATGTCATTGGTCTTTCCGTCCTTTCGGGTGCGCACATGTCGCTTGTGCCGCGTATTCTTGACCTGGCAAAGCAAGCCAAACTGGAGGATGTGCGGATCTTTCTGGGTGGAATCATCCCTGCGGAAGATGCCAAAGCGCTCATCAAGCTGGGTGTGAAAGCAGTGTATGGACCGGGAACCTCCACCACGCAGGTTGTAGAGGATATTCAAACACTGTTCGAAAAAGCATAGTGGATTCAAGCATGCCTGAACTCGTTCAAGCAATTTTGCAGGGAGATCGGCGGGCACTGGCGCGATCGATCACGCTGGTTGAAAATGATACCGCTCAAGGACAGCAAACACTGGATGCGCTCTTTCCAAAAACCGGAAAAGCGCATGTGGTCGGGATCACCGGAGCCAGCGGGGCAGGAAAATCGAGCCTGGTGAACTGCCTGGTTGATATTCTCATTCAACAGGATCCGAAGCTGCAGGTAGCGGTGATCGCGGTGGACCCCACCAGCCCCTTCAGCGGAGGATCTGTGCTCGGAGATCGCATCCGCATGCGAGCCATCGCGGAAAACCCTAATGTGTTCATTCGCTCCATGGCAAGTCGTGGCGCTCTGGGTGGTCTGGCACATAACACTCAAGCTGTTTCATTGGTGCTGGATGCTGCCGGGTATGATTTCATCCTTGTCGAAACCGTGGGAGCCGGGCAATCGGAAGTGGAGATCGCCAGTTTGGCTCACAGTGTGCTGGTGGTGGAAGCACCCGGATTGGGGGATGATATTCAAGCAGCCAAAGCCGGCATCATGGAAATTGCCGATATTCTGGTGCTGAACAAAGCCGATAAAGCGGATGTGGATGCAGCAGAAATGGCGCTGCGTTCCATGCTCGCGATGGGATATCCATCCACGAAAACTGACGGATCGGTGTGGGTCCCCCCCATTTTACGAACGGTCGCTACGGATGGAAAAGGAGTAGCAGAAGTGGTTAATGCTATTCAAGCGCACGCGGAATTTCTACACTCCACCGGAACCTGGCAGCAGCGCGACCAGACCCGGCTGCGTGCTTTTTTACACGGGCTGCTTGAGCGCAAACGCAATCAGGAATGGCAGCAATTTATCCAAAAAGAGGAATTCAAGCAAGTTTTGAAAAAAATATACATACATGAATTATCTCCTTATGCTGCTGTAGAACAGTTACAGAGCATTTCCTTCCTTAAAAATTCACATTAACATCCCCGTGAAATCAATTTCGCATTACAATCTTAAAAAGTGGATTTATTTTTAAGGAGTAGCAATTATTATGCAGCGTACTTATATTGGTGATCTCAGCAATCATATTGATCAAGAGGTAAAAGTGCAGGGCTGGTTGCAAATATTACGCGACCAGAAGAAAATGCAGTTCCTCATCCTGCGTGACCGCACCGGATTGGTGCAGGTGGCACACTATCGCCCGGCGAATGAAGAACTGGCAAACCAGATCTCCACATTGGGCACCGAATCTGCCCTGACCATCATTGGTAAAGTGGTGAAGAATGATGTTGTTAAACTGGGCGGTCTGGAGATACAGCTTCAAGAATTAAAAATAGAGAATACGGCTGAAACCCCCATGCCGTATGATCCATTTGACGATGAAAATGTACCTTCCGTGGATTTTCGGATGGATTGGCGCTATCTCGACCTACGCCGCCCGCAAAATCTGCTCATCTTTGAAGTACAAACCACACTCGAACATGCTCTGCGTGAATTCTGGCTGCAAAATGATTTCATGGAGATCCATTCTCCCAAGATCATGGGCAGCCCCAGCGAGAGTGGTGCAGAGCTCTTCCAATTGGAATATTTTGACCGAAAAGCCTATCTGGCACAATCGCCCCAATTTTACAAACAAATGGGAATGGCTGCCGGATTTGAACGTGTTTTCGAGGTGGGTCCGGTCTTTCGTGCTGATCCTTCTTTCACATCGCGTCACATGACAGAGTTCACCGGATTGGACATGGAAATGTCATGGGTCGATTCTCATGAAGATGTAATGGTATTCACCGAACGCTGGCTGCAATATGCTTACCAGCGGGTGCAGGAAAAACATGGCGAACAAATTAAAGCTGCGTACGGATTTGACCTGCAAGTGCCGGCAATTCCTTTCCCACGTATCAGCATGGCAGATGCGGTCACAGCTTTAAAAGAAGCAGGTTATGAACTGCCGCCTGAAAAGAAAGGCGATCTGGACCCGGGTGGAGAACGAGCTCTGGCAGAATACATCAAGAAAAAGTACAGCAATGATTTCTTCTTCCTGATCGACTGGCCTATCCAGGTACGCCCCTTCTATCACATGCGACATCCAGATAATGAAACTCTTACCCGCAGTTTCGACCTGATCGCGGGCGGTTTGGAAATCGCCACCGGTGCACAACGCGAACACCGGTATGAGGTATTGAAAAAACAAGCGCTAGAAAAAGGATTGGGATTAGAAAACATTCAGTTCTACCTCGATTTCTTCCGCTTCGGCTGCCCCCCGCATGGTGGTTTTGGAATGGGTCTCTCACGCCTGCTAATGGTGCTGCTGCAGCTCCAGAACATCCGTGAAACCGTGTATCTGTTCCGCGGACCGAACCGCTTGAACCCGTAGAGGAAACGAGATGATCATTGGCGATACAGTACGCTTAAGAGGAATTGACAAGGAAGACCTGCCACTTTTCGTGAGCTGGCTGAACGATCCGGATGTTCGCCGCTATCTATCACTCTACACCCCACTTTCAAATGCACAGGAAGTGAAGTGGTTTGAAGATCTAGCGAACCATTGCTTGGCTGAACAACCTTTGATGATCGAAGTGCAGAATGAAAAAGGATGGAAAGCAGTGGGGGATATCAGCTATATTAACGTTGATCAGCAATCACGCAATGCCGAATTGGGAGTGTTCATTGGAGATAAGGAATTCTGGGGAAAAGGTATTGGCACGAAAGCCATATCGTTAATGCTGGATTACGGATTTAAAACACTGAATTTTCATCGTGTGTATCTGCGCGTTTTCGCGCCCAATCAAAGAGGGGTTCACTGTTACGAGAAGATCGGATTCAAACACGAAGGGAATATGCGCGAAGCATATTTTCTGGATGGTGAATATGTTGATGTTTTATTTATGAGCATTCTAAAAGAGGAATGGAGAGGAAAAAGTTGAGTATGACTACCAGTGCACTGCGGCATGACCGCATGATGTATGGGGGGATCAAATTATATGCAGGCTCTGCCTGCCCGGAATTGGCAGAAAGCATCGCTTCTTATCTGGAAGTGCCGCTTTGTAAAACAACGATCACCACGTTCCCGAATGAGAATTTATTCGTCAAACTGCACACCAGTGTGCGCGGGCAGGATTGTTATGTGATCCAGACCCTCTCTTCACCGGTTCACACCAATTTAATGGAGCTGCTGATCCTGATCCAAACTCTGCGCCTGGATTCTGCGGGGCGTATCACAGCGGTATTTCCTTATATGTGCTATTCCCGTTCGGATAAAAAAGACCAGCCGCGAGTACCCATCACAGCCCGTTTGGTGGCGGATATGATCCAGGCAGCCGGGGCTGATCGCTACATGACCCTCGACCTGCATGCCGATCAAATTCAAGGCTTTTTCTCCATCCCCGGTGATGTGCTATACGCTTCACACGTTCTGATCGAGTATCTGGCGGAAATAAAGAAGAAAATGAATAATCCGGTGCTGCTTTCTCCGGATCTGGGTTTTGCAAAGAAAGCGCGTAATTATGCTGAAGAGCTCAACATTCCACTAGCATTCATTGAAAAAAGACGTATTCAGAACACTGATAATCCGGAAGTGTTGACCCTGATCGGAGATGTAGAGGGGAGAGACGTGATCTTGCTGGATGAAGAAGTCTCTACCGGAAAGACCATCATCAATGCGGTGAACGTTGCCACAAAAAATGGCGCTAAAAATGTAGTGGTAGTGTTCATCCACCCCATTCTGGCAGGGGATGCCGTGGAGCAAATGGCAAAACTGCCTGTAAAAGAGTTTGTTACAACCGACACCATTCCGATCCCCAAAGAAAAGCAAGCACAATTCGGCGGCCGCCTGCGCATTATCTCTGTGTCAAATTTAATTGGCGAAGTCGTGCGCAGAGTCAATGAGGGTCGTTCGGTGGGCGAGATGTTTAACGAATAGCATATAACCCGAATAACCTGTATACGTATCAATGCCAGAATTACCGGAAGTAGAAACGATCGCCCGTTCTCTCAGTCAAGGAAAAGGAACGGGCTTTTCTGTTGTGGGGCAGAAGATCGAAGGTGTCTCCATCCTGTGGGAGCGTTCGATCGCTACGCCTTCAGCGGTAAAGTTCAAGCAGCGCATACAGGGTCAAACGATTCGAGAAGTTGGACGGAGGGGAAAGTATATTGTAATGAGCCTTTCGAGCGACACGTTGTTGTTTCATCTGCGTATGAGCGGCGACCTGCATACAAAATCTGCCGCCGTGCAGGATGGAGAAGAAACGGTCGGGAAACACGACAGGGTGATCTTCTTTTTACACAATGGACAACGCTTGATCTTTGAAGATGCCCGAAAATTTGGAAGGATCTGGCTGCTGGCTAACCCGCAAGATGAACTGGGCGATCTCGGGCCGGAACCGCTGTCAGAAGCATTTACTGCTGATCGATTCCATAATATGCTGCAGAGCAGTAAGCGTCCATTGAAACCGCTGCTTATGGATCAAACCTTTCTGGCGGGATTGGGCAATATTTATACAGATGAAGCGCTTTTCAAAGCGAAACTGCACCCACTGATCCCTGCAAATCAACTGGGCGTCGAACAAGCAGCAACCTTGTTTAAAGCGATCAGAGAAACATTACTGGAAGGTATCCGGCGCAATGGAGCAAGCATTGATTGGGCGTATCGCGGCGGGGATTTTCAAAATCATTTTTTTGTGTATGGAAGAAAAGGCGATGTGTGCTTTATTTGTGGAACTCCCATTGAACGGATCGTGGTTGGCCAACGAGGAACGCATTTTTGCCCAACCTGTCAAAAAACAACTATTGAGCGATAAAGTATGCATTTGAACTATTCTTTTTTCAATCGATCTTGACGTACAATGAAAAAATAGAGGAAAACTATGTATGCATTTATACCGGGATCCATTTTTTTAGGGGTGGGGATATTGCTGTACCGGCGAGAATGGAAAAAGATGCCGGAGGATCGCAATAAAGCCAATATCATGCTAGCCAGTTATGCCTGCATCATTGGAGTTGCACTGGGAATTATTTCCGTTTTATATTGGGGTGAGATATAATCATCCCTTTGGCAAACCCAAATAGTCTCTAATCAAATTGTAAACCAACTTTAAAATGCCTTGACAAGCATTGTATAATAATAGACAGAACGATTGTACTAGAATATAAAGTGTGATGAGGGAAGTATGGCAAATGTATTTGATGTTGCAAAATACATACTATTGAAACAAGGCGAAATGACTACCATGAAGTTACAAAAGCTTGTTTACTTTTCACAAGCTTGGTCAACAGTATGGGATGGAGAACTTTTATTTCAAGAAAAAATAGAAGCATGGGCAAATGGCCCTGTGGTTCCGACTCTTTATAATGCACATCGTGGTTTATTTATTGTGAATGAAAGAAACTTTAAAATTGGCGATGTAAATGAACTTACTAAAGTAGAAAAAGAAACGATAGATGCAGTTCTAAAAACATATGGTGATAAATCACCATCTTGGTTAAGTGAGCTAACTCATAATGAAGACCCGTGGAAAAACGCTAGAGAAGGTTTAGCGCCCGGGGATCGTGGTCATGCTGAAATACGTCCGGAATCTCTATCTGAATATTACGAATCTCTTCTTTAGGTATTGTGGAAAAGAATACTGCTACTAGCTATTCTCCATCTGGAAGTAAAGTTCCGGTTATTAGAGCACGTGTTGACAAGAGCAACGATACGATCATATTTAGCTTCGAACGCTTTGATAGTCTTAGCAGATGGAGCGAGAGTAAAAGAGAAATAAAAACAAGTTTCTGGGATATTGCAGACAAACTTAAAAGTTTCGAAGAAAAAACATGGGCAGCTTTAGCCGCAAACGAAAAAGAGCATCATTCGGTTGATTTTTATAAACTTGAGAAACCAGCGAAAGAAGCGGCTACGGCCATTGGTATAGATGAGTACGATAAAATATGGAGTCTTCGCTTAAACGGAAAACAAAGAATATGGGGAATAAGATACCAAGAGACAAGATACTTTATGGTTATTTGGTGGGATCCAGAACATCAAGTGTGTAAATCTAAAAAGTAAGAAAAACCTAGCTCTTTTCGCTAGGCTTTTTGTGTTCCTTTTTCACTTATTCTTTCTGCTTATTGGTTGTTTGTTCACGCAAGTTTTTCTAAAGCTTCAGCGCTAATAATACCAGTTGCTAACCCATGTATGATTGTGTAAGGTTCTAGCATTGGATTTATGAACCTATACCTGAATCTACGTGAAGTACCCAACTTTTGAAGTACTGGACCTCTTTTCTCATCACAAAAGTCGTTTAAATGCCGTGCGAAAGCGGGGATGTCATACTTTCGATGCATTATTAAACTCATCGGATTACGAACATCAGAAGCCATAAAAGCACCTAATGCATCTTTCTTTGCTAAAGCACATGATAACAATACTTGCGAAAACAATGTTTTTCGCGGACTAGAAATGGCTGTATTGTATGTACTAATTATTGTTTGTTGAGCTTTATTGATAGCTTCTCTAATTGCATTATCTACATCAGTTTCATTAATAGTATCTCTGTCATCATTAATGCAGGATTCTGCAGAATGTAATCCAAGAAGATGAGTATAATGTGGCAACCCTTGTGAGAGTTGTATAATACGATTTTTGGCAGGTGTAGTAATTTTCATTTTTAAATGTTCGTATCCCTTATCCAAAATCTCACCAAGTTCCTCAACTGACATTCTAGGCATACGAACTTGAACAAGAGTGCGTTCTGTTGACATATGTTTTTGTATTAATTCATTAACTGAATCAGCAACACCTATTAATACCAAAGTTGACGAAAGAGAATGATCCGATAAAGTTTTTATTGTGTCTGCCATCAAGGTAGTTGTTTGTAGATCATCAATTCTATCAACCTCATCAATAATAATTACCAATACATTTGAAATGCGCTCTAAAAAATATCGTATATCTTCTGGATGAATTTCATCTAATCCATTAATAAACCCGTCTAGTGGAATTTGTTCAATAGTATCTGATTTATTGAACCCCAAACCCTTTGATTCCTTTTTAATAACAATCTCTCGGAACACTTTATGCCAAATGCTTCTAAAATTGTCTTCGGTATCACAATTAACCTTTACTACGGTAATACCATGCTCTAATATTTCCTTCATAATATTAGCCAAGGATGTTTTTCCAACACCTCTTTCACCATATAGGATCACATGTTGTCCCCGTTGGTTAATTGCTCTTACAACGTCATTTACCAATTCAATTCGCCCAGCAAATAAGTTGTATTGATTAATTGGCGCGCCCGGACTAAATGCTCTACTGGCAGATGCAAACCTTCTTCTTTTTTCTATATCCACACTCATATAACGCTCCTTCTAACTATTAATAATACCATGTTATCGATTAATTAATAGTCGGACGCTGTATGGGGACATCATATTGCTGATTTTTTGTAATATAACCACTTGCCCGAAATATCTTTGATCGCCAATACTACCCGTTCCAATCTGTCATATTTCGGTTATTATAGTGAAAAACACATTCATCGACATGGTGATTAAGGTGTTTTTTACTTACATGGTGGAATGTCCTTGTTAAACCTCGTTTTAAAAGTGAGAACCAATCCTCGGTAGTGTTTGTTTAATCATTGTCAATCACGTATTTATCCTTACCATGATTCACTACTTGGTGAAATGCAAATTCCTTGTCAAGATCAACATAGCCCAAGTGTTCATCGGTAACGATGATCAATTCTTTAGTTACAATAAAGCGGATTGCATCTTTCAAGGTCTTACTGGATACATTCGATACCTTTATCACGCGAACTTCGTCATTACAATGAACGAATGCTATAACGGGGACCTTAGTTTTTGTACTTCGTCCTTGATTCCCACTGTGTGTTTATTAGTACGCTCGTTTTTTCCTTGCCACCACATATGTTCTGTTTACTTCGATTGTTCCTGAAAGCATATCGAATAAGGTTCTTGTGTCATGACATAGTGGATACAATGGCACATGAACCAGTAGTTTATAGGAAATGTCTGATCTGCGGTGAATCTGGTGAACGCTTATACCTTTTTTGCTGGAAGCCATTAAGTAAATAGCCATAAGCCATTCGATGATCTTGATATGAGAGCGTTCAAATATTGTTCCGACTATTGCGGTGAATTGCTTCGACAGGCTTTGCATTTATAAACACCAGGTCGAGTTGCCTTGCCCTGTAGGGCGGCATATGCGCCTTTATCACTACTTAACTTTTGTCCAATAAATGGGGTGCACTACACACTCACGCTGACTTTTTTCAGTTTCATGTGATTATTTAAAAACAGACCATCCCAACCAGATCCCGAGAATCAAGAAAATGATTGACATGGCGAGCTTAATGCTTGATCCCTGTTTCTGGATAAAATTGGTCAATTGTTTGGATGAGGTACCAAAGAAAACCAGCACGAAAATGACGATCAATGGAATGATAAACATAATATTGTAGAGAATCAAATACCCAACCGATTGAAAACGCAGTTCCGGCACGCTGCTGACATAAATAATGGTTGGCAGGTAAACCTGACCGGTGCAAGCCAGTTCCAGCAGCGAAACCACCAACCCCGTTCCAAAGGCTCCCCAGGCGTATGCCTGAATATTTCTCCCTTTGCGGATGGTATCGTTGATGCGGCTGCGCAGTTTGTCAGGCAGTTTTAGAGCCATATCTCCCAAATCGCCTTTTCGGGTCTTGAGATAATCAGAAAAACTGAGAACTCCAAAAACCAAGCATAATAATGCGGTAATGCCATACACGAGCTTGCCCAATATATTTAACCAGCTTCCCAGCAGGTCCAGAATACGATAGAAACCGATCCCAATAAGCAAGTAAGCCAGAAATACGCCCACCGTGAAAGCCAACCCAACCAGAAGAATTTCTTTGCCTTTTCTTCCACTCAAAGAAAGATAGGATACAAAGAAGATCAGGGTAGCGAATGCGCAGGGATTCAGCCCATCAACGAGACCTGCGAGAACAACTGTGATCCAGCTCATGGAGCGGAAGCGTTCAATGATATTTCGGGTGCCTTGAGATTCGTCATAAGCATCCCAGAATCTGGTGGACCCTTCAGCTTTGAAACAATCCAAGGCAGCAGCAAGAGCACCGGGAGTGATCTCTTCTTCACCGATCCAGGCTTGATCGCCAATGAAGACGGCAGGTGTATGGAAATCATCTCTTCCGATGCGAGCAGCCATCCATTCGGCAAGATCGGCGTGATCATAAACATTAAAGCTTTCTACGATCAATTGGGGATATTGGCTACGCAGATAAGAAAGATCCGCCTCGATCATACTGCATTCCTGGCAGCCAGTTTGATAAAAGTAAGCCGCATAAATAGGAGTGCCCACTGCGCATGATTCGCTTTCCAGTGAACAAATCTCTCCTGCTGCGTTCGTGCTGCTGGAAGTGATGATCGATGAGGGATCGAAACCCTCGACTGCTGTCCAATCAATACCGCCTGCCAAAATCCCAGTCTGCGCCATTTGCGCTACATTCGCACGGATAGTATCTTCCCCGACCAGGATCTTTTCTCCAATGATCAGAGTAGGAACAGCGCGGTCTGCTGCAGCGATATTGAAGTATTCCTGGAATTGGATGAATAATTCATAATTCCCTGCATAATCAATATTTACCAGCCGGATATCAAGATCTGCACCCAGTTCGGATTCAAGGGGATAGATGACCTCATCCAAAATTTCATTACAATGGGGACAATCAATACGATAGAAATACAATCCATGTACCGCTTCTGGATTACAGGGAAGATCAGCACTTATGGCAGTGGGAAGCGTAAAAGGTTGGGGTGTTTCATCAAAGCGGTAAAAATCAGCACCTGACTTATTTAAAAAACCAACCTGAGTAAAAGGGACAAAACCCAACAAAAGAGGGATGAATATAAGGAGTGGTATTAACGCACGTTTCAAATGGGATCCTCTTTCGTATTTCGAGTACAGGTTTTTAATTTTACCTTTTCTATAACCAATGTCAAATTCATTCATCCATTTTCTGCTGAAGCTCGGGCGCAAAACGTGCAATACTCTCTGCAGGGAGGGCGTTTTGCGTGCAGATATCGTGATAGATATCCACACTGGGTCTGCGGATACGTTCCTGGGTTTCAATATTCAATCCCCACAAACCAAAACGCTGTGTCCAAGCGCGTTCCCATTCAAAATTATCCACCTGCGACCAATGCATATAACCGCGAATATCCATGCCACTTTGAATCGCTTTTTGCAGTTGATAAAGATGGGTGATCAAATAATGCGGGCGCATGGTATCGTGAGAATCCTCGACGCCATTTTCGGTAATATAGATAGGCACTCCATAGCGCTGCGCCCACTGCAGCGATTCGGTAAACCCGACCGGTTCGGTAGCGATAAAACCGTTTTCGCTTAATTCTGCATCGGGATCAAAAAAACGCTCCTGAAATATACTTTTTGCAGAAAGCACATTGAATTTAATATTATCGCGGGTATAGTAATTGACACCCATGTAATCTTGCGTTCCAATGGCTTCGGGGATGGATTCTTTCCAGAGAGCGAACTTCAATTTCCCATGCATGAGGGTGTCAGCAAAAGCGTTATTAAAACTGTTAGAGGAAAATGTTCTAATCCAGTGATCAGGGGGGAACCATTTTCTGGCAGGCAGCATGGCACGATAATTCTTAGCAAAACCAACCATGGCTTGCGGTTGGGTTCTGTGGATGGCTCGATATGCTCTGGAATGCCCGAGAAGCATGTTGCGCATCACCTGAAAAGCCGCTTTCGGATCGCTCTTCCCGGGTGGAAATTCGCCGGACATATAACCACTAAAAACATACACGGTTGGTTCATTGATCGTGATCCACATATCTACCAGATCCTGCAGAATCGGCACAATTTTCTCGACATAACGAACAAAACGGTCCGACGTTTCCTTATTTTCCCAGCCGCCTTTTTCATAGATCCAGATCGGGTCGGTAAAATGGTGCAGGGTTAGCATTGGTTTGAGCCCCAGTTTGATGATCCCTTTCAGCATCTCTCGATATGTTTGGATCGAAGCTTCATCCCATTTACCGGGTTGGGGTTCTATGCGGCTCCATTCAATGGAAAGACGGTGGGCATTTTGCCCATCCTCCACTGCGTGCTGAAGATCTTCTTTCCAGCGCCCGTTCCACCAATCGCAAGCCAACCCGGATCTGGCACCCCCGGTAATTTTCCCCGGAGTTTGTTCCCAGAGGAACCAGTTGTTATTGGTATTATTCCCTTCGACTTGATGAGAAGCTGTTGCTGAACCCCATAAAAATCCTTTGGGGAATGAGAGTGTTTCTTGTTTCATTTTCCTCTCCCAACCATTTCTTATAAAGAATATCTCGATAATTATAGGCGATGTCATCGCGTCTGGTAAACGCAGACTGGCATTTGAAATCGTATTACTTAAGATAGAATTTATACGCAACCATGTTATAATCCCGCCTTGCTTTTTAGGGCAGGAAAACTGTACCAAGGAAAATAATGTATGGCATATAAAAAGGTCTTCCCCAATCACTATCATTTTCCCCAGCGTATCAACCGACTGGGAGAGCTGGCGTACAACCTTTGGTGGGCATGGAATCCGGCTGCCTTGCGCCTTTTCTCAGAATTGGATAGACCCTTATGGGATTCTATGAATCATAATCCAATCGCTTTTTTGCATAAAATCGAGCATGAACTGCTGGAAAATGCTGCAAAAGACAGTTTGTATCTGGATGAATACGATGCGGTGATGCAGCAGTTCGATACCTATATGGCAACCAAGGATACCTGGTGCAGCCGTGAATACCCGGAAGCTTTGAAAGGTAAAGTTGCGTATTTTTCCTTCGAATTCGGACTGCATGAAAGCATGCCTTTTTATGCAGGTGGTCTGGGGATCCTTTCGGGAGACCATCTGAAGGAAGCCAGCGATATGGGCATCCCTTTGATTGGAGTGGGATTCATTTATCACCAGGGCTATTTTGTGCAAAAATTGACCGAAGATGGCTGGCAAGAAACATCGTATTACCATTTCAACTTCGAAGAAATGCCCATTATTGCTTTGACCGATGCAGAGGGGAAACCATTAACGATCTCTGTTCAACTTCCTGATAGAAAAGTGTATGCTCGCACCTGGATGATCCAGGTTGGGAGGGTGCCACTGTATTTACTGGATTCAAATGTTGAAAAGAATTCCCCGCATGACCGGCATATGACCGCCCGGTTGTACAGCAACGACCTGGAGATCAGGATCTCTCAAGAAATCTTACTGGGGTGCGGTGGGGTACGACTGCTTAAGAAATTAGGTGAGAAACCGACTGTTTGGCATATGAACGAAGGGCACTCTGCCTTTTTAACCCTGGAACGCGTGAATGAAATGATGAAAACAGGCTTGCCATTCGGCGAAGCGGCGGCTGAAGTAAAAAAGACCAATGTCTTCACCACTCATACCCCTGTTCCGGCGGGAAACGACCAATTCCCATTATGGTTGATCGATAAATATTTCCCAGCCATGTGGGGTGAGTTGGGATTAACCCGTGATCAGTTCGTTGAACTGGGCAAACAAACCCAATCTTGGGGCGAAACATTCAGCATGCCTGTTTTGGCTATCAAACTCTCGGAACGAACGAATGGTGTGTCTGAACTACATGGACAGGTGGCACGGGAAATGTGGAATTTCCTGTGGCCTGATAAAAAAGTAAATGAAGTACCCATTGGATCCATTACCAACGGTATTCATGTAAACTCATGGCTGGCGCGTCGTATGCGCTTGCTTTTTGACCGCTATCTGGGTGTGAACTGGTACGATCACATGGATGATGAGGAGTTATGGAAGCGGATCGACCTGATCCCGGATATCGAAATTTGGGATATTCGCCGGCATCTTAAAAGAAAATTGATCAATCATGCCATCGAATCAGCCCGCATGCACTGGTCTTCAGGAAAACACCAACCATCACAGGTGATTGCAGAAGGCGTGCTGCTGGATCAATATTCTCTCACCATCGGATTTGCACGGCGCTTTGCCACCTATAAACGGGCGAACCTGATCTTATCAGATTATGAACGACTGATTAAAATAATCACGTGTGAAGACATGCCGGTACAATTGATCTTCGCTGGCAAAGCCCACCCGGCAGATGAACCAGGAAAACTGCTCATCCAGCAAGCATACCGAGCTGCAAAAGATCCCCGTTCGCAAGGACGAATTGTGTTCCTAGAGGATTATGACCTTAATATCGCACGCCTGATGGTACAGGGTGTGGATATCTGGATGAACACTCCTCGCCGTCCGAATGAAGCATCCGGCACATCCGGGATGAAAGCAGCATTGAATGGAACATTGAATTTTTCTGTTCTGGATGGCTGGTGGTGTGAAGGATATAATGAAAAGAACGGTTGGATCATCGGCAGCGATAAAGATTATGATGATCCGAATGAGCAGGATAAAAAAGATGCAGACAGCATCTATCAGATCCTGGAAAATGAAATCGTTCCGTTATACTATCAATCTCGCACGATGGGTGATCTCTCGGAGCAATGGGTTTCAAAAATAAAAGAAAGTATCCGCTCCTGTGCACCAAAATTTAGCACGCGGCGTATGCTGCGCGAGTACATGCAGGAAATGTATCTGCCTGCCATGCAAAAAGAAAAAGACAAATAAATTAAGGAGTGATGATGGAAGTTTTATTAGATCCAATGGCGTGGTTATCAGCCCTGGGGATCTTCTTCGTGCGCGTATTAAGTATTGCGTTGGACACAGTACGCATGATATCTGTGATGAGAGGGAAGAAAGCCATAGCCTGGGTGCTGGGAGTGGCAACATCTGGCTTGTTCGTACTTTCGATCGGGTGGGTCATGGCAGACTTATCGAACCCCCTTAAAATTGCTGCATACAGCGTTGGATTTGCATACGGCACGATCGTTGGAATGAACATGGAAAAGAAAATGGCTATGGGGCACACATTTCTTACCGTAATCAGTTCGTGCCGCGGGGCTGGATTGGTGGAGACTCTACGCAGTGCAGGGTATGCAGTTACCGAAATACCGGCACGCGGGAAAGACGGAATGGTGACCATGCTTGAATTGGGCGTGGAACGAAAAGACCTGCTGAAGGTGCAGGGTATGATCACAGAAATCGATCCGAGTGCATTCATCACCTCGCGTGATATCGAACCTGTCCACCGCGGGTATTGGGGCGGACAAAGAAGTTAAATTTCTGAGAGGTTGTTTATAAAACGACCTCTTTTTTATTGTTTCCTAACAAAAAGAGCATGTAAAGAAGTGAGAAATTTTCAGGTTAAATCATTTCCAATAATGGGTGTGGGAATTCTGATTTGTTCATGTTAGAATTAATATTCTAACATTAAATCATTCATGAATGCCACGCAAAGCATTCAGCACAACTCATATCGAGGGAAAGTAATTTTTAGTTGAATCGAAAAGTTTGATGATGCGGGGATACCCAAATAAGGATTAATCGATAACAAATGCGAACCCCTTGCAGCTTTTTTGGATAAACACAGAAATG
>DHHD01000047.1:23247-25869 GCA_002403105.1 Anaerolineaceae bacterium UBA4781
CTCAATCGTGCCCATCATCATACCCTTTGGACTCGTATGCCACAGTATGAGAGCCAGGATCTTCATCAAGCACAGGCAATGCAAAAACGCATATTTGAATATTGGGGGCACGCGATGTCGTTTCTTCCCATGGCTGATTACCGCTATTCCCTGCCGTATAAACTGCATTTCAGCAGCCCCTATGGAAACTGGGCAAGAGAACAGTCGGAAAAATACGGGCATATCATGGAACCCACACTGCAGCGCATCCGCGAAGAAGGCCCCCTGGCGACCAAAGATTTTGTCTCTGAAGAAACAGACCACAGAGGAACCTGGTGGGATTGGCGCCCTGTGAAAATGGCGCTGGAGCTGCTCTTCTGGCAGGGAAAGCTGATGGTTGCTGAAAGAAGAAAATTTCAAAAGATCTATGATCTCCCCGAAAGGGTGCTCCCGGATTGGGTGGATACCAGTATGCCATCAGAGGAAGAACTTGGGCGGTTCCTGGTGCAGCGCGCATTGAAAGCGTACGGATTAGCAACCGAGCGGGAAATCGTTGATCATTTACGTGTGGCAGAGAAAAATATCATCACAGCAGCACTGAAGGAGATGAATGAGGCGGGTAAGGTGATCACTGTTACTGTAAAAACAGGAGAAAAAGAATTGGCATACTATGCATTCCCGGAAAGATTAGAGAAGGGCAATGCTTCTTTCGTTGAAAATAATGAAGTATTTATTTTTTCTCCATTTGACAATTTCTGTATCCAACGGGCTCGGATGAAAACATTTTTTAATTTTGATTACGCGTTGGAATGTTATTTAAAACCAGAACAACGTACATTCGGATATTTTGCCCTGCCTCTCTTTTGGAAAGAACGTTTTATCGGAAAAATGGATGCGAAAGCGGATCGCAAAGAAAAAGCCCTGCTCATCCACCATTTGCAATTTGAAGAGGATTTTAAACCCGATGAAACATTTCAACCGGCTTTGCATCGTAAATTGACCGCATTCGCAAAATTTCAAGATTGCGAACATTTTGTCGTTGAAAAGATATCCCCGGTAAGAAATAAAAAACTAATACAGTCCGTACAGGATAAATAATACCTTATTTATCATAATAAAATTAATAATTGGGTTATAATGCCGACATGTTTAAAAGTAAAAGAAATATCTTGATTCTTATCACCTGCCTGATCCTTATATTGGGATGTGCGCTGGTGTTTAGTGCTCGTGTACAGGAATGGGTGGGATGGCATACTGCCCAAGCTCTGGTCTGGCTCAAGGTTCAATTTGACCCTCCCGAAGAAGTAGCTTTCACCTCTCCCGGAGATAGTACACAAAGCCTGCCGCTACCGGTTATTACTACTCCAACTTCCTCCGCTCCGGATGTGCCGGGAACAATACAACCTGAAGAAACAGTTTTGCCGACAGTGACAACCGGGTCGCTTCCGGATTTTGTGGAATTGGATGGGATAACCTATTTTTCGCAGCACAATCGCTGGAGCTACTGTGGACCGGCCAATCTGGCGATGGCGCTTTCTTACTGGGGATGGGAAGGTACGCATGATGACATAGCGCACGTGGTGAAACCATACCCAAAAGATAAATCCGTTATGCCGTATGAGTTAGTAGATTACATACAAACCGAAACCGATCTGGATGCACTGACACGCGTCGGCGGGGATCTGGAATTATTGAAACGGTTGATCGCCAGCGGGTATCCGGTGATCGTTGAAAAGGGTCCCTATTTTCGAGATATCAGCTACCGCATCACCTGGATGGGGCACTACCAGTTATTAACCGGCTACAATGATGCGAAAGCGATTTTTATTGCACAGGATTCATATATCAACGCAGATTATGAGCAGGAATATGCAGCGATGGTGGATGAATGGCGTTCTTTCAATTACACGTATGTGGTTGTTTTCCCTAAAAATGAGCGCAATGATGTGTTGAATCTTCTGGGAGAGAACAGCGATGAAAATCAAAACTATCGGCTGGCAGCTCAAAAAGCAGTTGATGAAATTTATTCACTGGAAGGATTGAATCAATTCTTTGCCTGGTTTAACTATGGAACAAACCTGGTGTACTTGCGCGATTACAGCGGTGCAGCGGATGCGTATGATCAGGCGTTTACTTTATATAATGAGCTTCCCAACGATAATACACTACGCCCGTATCGTATTCTATGGTATGAAACGGGACCGTATTATGCTTATTATTTTATGGCGCGCTACCAGGACGTGATCGATCTGGCGACCAACAATTCCATCGATATGGTACGCGATGATGAACCGGCGTTGGAAGAAAGTTATTACTGGCGAGGCAGGGCAAAGGTTGCAGTTGGAGAGCAAGAAGGCGCAATAGAAGATTTTATGACCTGCTTGATGTACCATGCGGGTTTTAATCCATGTATCGAAGAATTGAATGCGCTGGGAATCTATCTATAAATCTTGATGGCGGGATATGAATCCCGCCCTACAGTATATGTCATGTTAAATGCCAGCGAGTCGTCTCTCGATGACAAAATAAAATCAGATTGATCTATTAACTTTTCACCTTACTTTGCGATCTTTTCCGGAACGGATAAAGTTTGGGTGAGATTTCTCGGTCGCTACGTTCCATCAGACCTGCTATAGAAAGTCA
>DHHD01000104.1:0-2649 GCA_002403105.1 Anaerolineaceae bacterium UBA4781
CACATCGGCCAACTTTTCTATTAAATGAAATATTTTCTTTGAAGATGTGAAGGAAATTCCAGTAAGTCGCCTCTCCCGTTATGGGTGCAATTAGGATGGAAAAGCACAATCGTTAATGTTTTATCAGTATCTAAAAAGTCGTTCTGCTTTACAAGTCAAAAGGGAGGTTCAGAGAGAAGAAAAGTGCAGAATAACACATAGTCCTTGAGCAACTTCTTGCTTTTTTAAGATTATCTAAACAAATTGGCAATTTCAATTCAGGCGCTGCAACTCGACGCTGCAAATGTCAAACCGTTTTTGGGCTTCTTTTTCAATTCCTTCGATCGGGAACACCGCCCCAAATTGTTCCAGAGCAAAAGAAGCAGATACAGCCGCCCGGCACAATGCGTCTCGCGGATCATCCGAAAGTTTGCAACCAACGATCAATCCACCGCAGTACGCATTGCCAGCTCCAGTTTGATCAACAACTTTCGGGACTTTCACTGCTGGCACCCGAATGTGATTCCCTTTGGAATCAGCATACGCGCTCCCTTCGGCTCCCGCGCGGATCACGGCCATGCGCGCCCCATGCTTAATGAATTCATCCAATTGGTCATGCGGATCAGCCATACCTAATAAAGCTTGCGCTTCTTGCAGGTTGGGAGAAATGCAATCAGCCAGGGGAAGAATTTGCATAAAATTATCACGGTTTTCAGCTAAAAGGTCCGATTGGATGGGCTCCCATAAAATAAAAGGATTGCCCAATTCCCTCAGAAACTCCACCCAACCGGCAACATCATCCCACCGGCAATGCAAATGAACACCTTGAAGGTTTTCATAAACCGCCGGAATGTCTTTCATCACTGGATAAAAAAGAGGAGATTCTGACAGATCGGTACGGAAAGTTTCATTGCGGGTGCCATCTTCTTCAAAAAGCTGCCAGGCACGGATGGTTTTATTGTTCAGCCGGATCAAACCACGCAGATCAAACATTTTACTAAGATCATTTTCCAGATTGGATGGAAAATCGTACCCGACCTTCGCGACCAACCCCACCTGATCGCTCCACACCCGCATGCCCATGATGGCGTGCACGCTGCCTCCCCCCAGGCAACCCATGTGGGTCGTTCCATCCGGTAAAACAATATCGTCAATAATGACATATCCGATCGAAATAAACATCCATAGCCCTTTCCAGCAATTTAAGAATCGGCGTCTCGTTGTTAACCGTTCACAGCCTGCATGAATTGAGCAATGCGCTCGTAATCCCATTCCGCCAGAATGGATTCTTCGGTCCAACCACTCACCGGCTTGAATGAACTGCTGACGATGACCCCATTGCAGAACTGCAACGCTTCTTTAATATTTTCAGTCTTAGCTCCCCCACCTAGAAACAAGGGAGTACCTAGTTTTGCACTTTGCACTTCCTGCAACATCGTAAGTGATTCATTGAAAGAGAGCCCTGTTAGGATCAGCCCATCTGCTTTGCAGTACACACTCGCAGAGCGTGCAGCTTCGACCAGCGGCATTTCTCCCAATGGCGTACCGGTGCGGTCGTATACATCTGCCAGAATCGCAATATCTTCTGCGTTGATCTGTTTTCGATACGTGAGCGCATCGTATGCACAGCCCTGCAGTAATCCTTCCGCCTTCACCATCGCTCCGGTATAAACCTTAATACGCACAAACTGTGCACCAATAGCTTGCGCCACCGCCAACGGTTCACGCGCGCCATGGCTCATCATGCATACACCCAGGATCAATTGTTGGAATTCTTTGCGGATAGCAGCACCGACTACTGATAAAAAAGCGATCGAATGCGGTTGAACAGCCGGAGCGACAGGTAGATCTGTCAGGTCCTGGACGTAAAGCGCAGGTACTCCGGCACGCACGGCTTTTGCTGTGTTCTTCAAGGCAAACTCAATGATTTGATTCATCGGAACAGATGTGGCCTGATTGGATGCCGGTGATGGTGGTAAATGGAGACCGGCAATAACTGCCGGTCCCTTGATTGAAAATAAGGTTTGTTTATTCATCAGTGCCATTTCTCCCATTTCTCACTGGTGCGGATGCGGCTGATCCCCCCTCCTCCTTCTATATCGCGCCCACCTTTAAAATCGCGGAAGTAAGGTTCTTTCTTTTCTTCGGCGAGATAAGCAGCGAATAATTCTCCGGGAATCGCAGTAATCAGCGGCGAGAACATTTCTTCGACCTGTGGGATCGGGAAATAAAAATCTGCGGATTGGGTCAAGTTGGATGCAGTTTTTGGAGCGATCACACCCACCTGCCTGCCGATCTGTTTAGCAGCTACTGCAGCTTCTTCAGCGCGTGAGAGATCTCGATCTCCCGCACTAATAATGAAAGTGGGAGTACTCGCTTTTTTAGCAAAATATTGTAGATGCGCCCATTCTTCCACATCCTGCCCGAGCGCTGAATCACCGGAGGCTTCCAGAATCTTTGCAGCCACAAATAATCCGGTCGCATAATTGGGACCACTGCCAGCCAATACAAATTCCTCTTCTCCCGCCCATTTTTGTGCGGCTTTCTTTGCAATGGAATCACATTCTTCAATTGTTTGGCTGACAAGCCCTGTGAAATCGCGGATCTTTGCCCTGAGGGCTGCTGCATCAGCATTATTCAATATTCCACGCACTTCAGCAATACGAACAG
>DHHD01000104.1:2753-4013 GCA_002403105.1 Anaerolineaceae bacterium UBA4781
ATGCGCAATGCCTCTGCAGTGCGTGACACGGCCCCGGATACAGAAATACCGATCACCACATTCGTCTTCGGTCCACTTTGCGGAATTAAACCAGCAGCATAACGACCGAAAAGCATGGAAGGCATGGGGTCATCGGGAAGTTTGGTCAAGGTTTCAAATGCAAACTCGGTACTGAGAGCTGCATGATGAGAATCACCGCAGCCAACCACATATAACCGTTTCATGGAAAGGCATAGTTCGTGGTCAATTTTTCTTCGAATGGTTTCATCCAGCGGTTCATAAATCTGTTTCATTAATTCCGGTAAACTGTGTATTTGTTCGATCATGTAGTTCATTGAATCTCATCTCCTCTAAAATTATTATCCATAAATTTTTGAACATCTATCGCAGCAGGTAACCCTCTGCGTGCTCCGATCTCCTGGATCAAGATTGCAGATGCGGCGCTGGCGAAATCCAAACAATACTGATATTGAAAATCACTTAAGATACCAAAGAGGAATGCAGCGTGAAAACAATCACCTGCTCCAGTGGTGTCTTTGATCGGGACTTGATAGGTTCTTGTTGTACGATAATCAGCAGGGGTATATACGGCTGCCCCTTCACTGCCCTTGGTTAAGATGATCAATTCCGGTCCAAGCGATAGAACTTCTTTGATACTCTCTTTCACATCTTCCTGCCGGGTTAGTTTCTGTAATGCATCTTCATCGGAAAAAACAATATCAGCAGCTTTCAACATATGTTTAGCAGCATCAAGATCACATAAAGTATTGATCTCGAGATCAACTGCCACTTTTCCACAACCACCATGCAGCAGATCTGCCACTTCCATGAACCAATCATGCTCGTAAAGCGCAGTATAACCGATCGATGTATTTTGAAGTGATTGTCTCATTCCATCATTCAATAGTGGTGGTGTGGGCAGGATCGGAACCACTAAAATGGTTCTTTCACCATTCGGATGAACGAGAACAACCGTGAAATCAGAGGTTGCATTTTTTTGTGGTTGTACATCATCTATCTGTACTCCAAACTCCGCAAAACTATGCATCACGTTTCGTCCAAAAACATCATCCCCGATCAATCCCCCCCAGGCAGTGTGAAGACCCAATTTCGCCGCAGCACAGGCAGTATTCGCAATAAAACCACCTGGCAGCTGCCCGAAATATTTTGCAAGCAGTTTTTCTCCCTCCACCGGGAGCCGTGGGACTTCTAAAACCAGATCGACGGATGCACCGCCAAGACAATAGAGATCAATCATAT
>DHHD01000032.1:0-4146 GCA_002403105.1 Anaerolineaceae bacterium UBA4781
AATCCCACTGCAGCAATATGCCCATGCTGTTGTGTTCCCAGCAGATCTCCTGCACCGCGCATTTCAAGGTCATGCATCGCAATGGTATACCCGGAACCCAATTGGGAATTCTCTGCGATCACTTCCAGGCGTTCCAATCCTTCAATAGTGGGTTTGTTTTTGGTATTGAAGAAAAAATAAGCATAGGCTTTCTGCGTGCCGCGCCCTACCCGCCCGCGCAACTGGTAAAGCTGTGCCAGACCGAAAGTATCTCCCCGATCAACGATGAGCGTATTGGCATTGGGGATATCCAAACCGGATTCGATGATGGAAGTGGAAAGCAGCACATCCACTTTTTGTTCGGTGAATTGGTGCATAACGGTTGCAAGCTGCTGTTCGGGCATCTGCCCATGCGCTACTGCAATGCGCGCTTCAGGCACGATCGACTGCAGTTGCTTGGCGTACGTGTTGATGGTTTGCACCCGATTATGTACAAAAAAAACTTGCCCACCCCGATCGATTTCACGTAAAATAGCACGCCGTACCAGTTCAGAATCATATCCGCCAATATGAGTGGTCACCGGCAAACGATCGGTCGGTGCGGTATTGATCATGGAAATGTCTCGAATTCCTGAAAGCGCCATATACAGGGTGCGTGGGATCGGTGTAGCAGTCAATGTAAGCACATCGATCTTGGCGCGCATTTTTTTAAAAAATTCTTTGTGCATTACCCCAAAGCGCTGTTCCTCATCAATGATAAGCAGACCTAGATCCTTGAACTGCACATCTTTCTGCAGCAAGCGGTGTGTCCCGATGATAATATCGATCTCACCCGCTGCGAGCGAGAGTAATATCTCTTCCTGTTCGGCTTCCGTTCGAAAACGAGAGAGCATTTCCACTTTTACCGGGAAAGGTGCCAATCGCTGATTGAATGTATCAAAATGCTGCTGTGCCAATACGGTAGTGGGCACCAGCAAAGCAACCTGCTTGCCATCCAGAGCTGCTTTGAAAGCGGCGCGCACAGCTACCTCTGTCTTGCCATAACCGACATCTCCGCATAGCAGGCGGTCCATCGGTTTCGCTTTCTCCATATCCTGTTTCACATCTTCGATCGCTTGCAGTTGGTCTTCGGTTTCTTCGTAGGGGAAGCTGGCTTCCAATTCTTGCTGCCAATCGGAATCTTCTTTAAAAGCATATCCTTCCACAGATTGCCGTTGGGTATACAGTTCCAGCAGATCACCCGCCACATATTGAACTGCCTGCTTGACCCGATTCTTCATCCCCTCCCAATTCGGGCTGCCAAGCGCAGACAGTTTGGGCGGTCGTGCATCGGGACCAATATATAATGAAATGCGATCTGCCTGGTGAACCGGAACGTACAATTCATCCCCATCCGCAAACTCCAGAAACAGGTATTCTTTTTCCACCCCGTCCAATGAACGCATGACCAATCCCTGATAACGGGCGATCCCATACTCAAAATGCACTACGTAATCCCCCGGTACGAAGGATCCAAAATCAAATACGGTAAGTTCCTGCTGGCTTCTACGCCGCTTCGCGCGGATGGCTGGCTGCCAGCCAAAGATCTCTTCATCCGTGATGCAGTACTGAATGGAGGCATCCGGATAAATGATCTTCCATCCGGAACTCAGGTTTTTGTTGAAGAAGATAACCGGATCAATGGATTGGCTTTCTTGAACAGCGCTTCTTTCCTGCCACATTTTTTGCAGCCGTTCAGTTTGTCGGCTGACAATGGCAATTGTGTGTTTTTTTTCTGTCTCCTCTGTCAGGAAATCAAGAAAATCATCGGTCTTCCCCCCAAAACGCGGGGCGGGTTGGATGCTCTGCCGGAATAGTTGGAGCGTCTCCATCCCTGAAAAACTCATATTGATGGGGTTGAATGAAAGGATTTGGTCATACAATTCCGACCAGGAAAAATAAGGGGTCGGAAAAGATCTTTCCAGGCGGTGCTCCTTAATCAACTGTTCCCGCAGTTCCAACGCATCTTTCTCAACTTCTTCCGAAACCGTGATCAAGATATCTTGATCATCAAAGAAGATCAACGTCCCTTTGGGTAGATAGGAGAGCAAACTGGTGGCGTGAGGATGAAGAATGCAGATATCGCGTTCATTTCGATGCTGAAGACCATCCGTCTTCGAATCTTCCGGCAGGATGAATTCGCGCGCAGGAAGAATAATGCATTCCTCCAATTTTTCGATGGAGCGTTGGCTGATCTCGTCAAAAATGCGGATCGAATCGATCTCATCCCCAAAGAACTCAATACGCAGGGGATGCATCTGGTTTGCCAGCCAAATATCCAAAATTCCACCGCGTCGTGAAAATTGCCCCATACCTGTCACAATTTCGTGGAATTCGTATCCAAGCTGCAGAATATGCCGTGCCAGTTGCTCCAGAGCATGCTCTTCATGGATTTTGATGATCTTTCTTGACAGGATGAAATCTCTGCGCGGGATGGTGCGGGTCATGAGAGCTTTAACAGTAGTGATTACCTGTAAATCTTCGGTCGATTGTTTTTGACCAGGCATCCAAAGCCGGGTGAGCTTTTCAAGAACCGAGATACGGTTGGAACGAGTGCTTTCATCCCAACTGGTATCTTCGTAGAAAAGTGGAACAGGCTCGGTAAACAGCTCTCCGCTTGCATCCTGCTTCCAGAAATGCAGTTCTTCCATCAATACTTGTGCCCGGTTTAATTGTCCGGTGATGAAAAGAAGCGGTACATGAAATTCTTTTTGCAGAGCCAGCGCGAGTGGTAGTCGAATGGGTTTAATCAATCCCAACGATCCGGGAGCTTTACCATCCCGCAGGACGTCACGGATATATGAATAGCCATCCAATTCTAAGAAACGCAGATCGATCATTCATCATCCAAATAAGTGCCATTAAATTGGGTCATGGCGATCTCGATCCCCGATTTGAGATACGTTTCAACAGCATCCGCAGCCTGGTTGAGAACTGTTTTCAATTTTTGTTTGTCGGAAGAATGAAAACCTGTCAACACGAAATCGACCACCTCTTCATTTTCATGATCGGGTCGTCCTATACCTATGCGCAAACGTGGAAATTCGTTGGTGGATACTTTCTCAATGATCGATTCCATCCCATGATGCCCCCCTGCGCTCCCTGCCGCGCGCAGCCGGATGCGCCCAAAAGCCAGGTCGAGATCGTCATAGATCACAAGCAAGTTCTCAGGGAATATTCCATATAACCGGCTCAATGGTCCAACGGATAAGCCGGAATTGTTCATAAAGGTTTGTGGTTTGGCAAGCACAACCGCGTTCCCTAAATAAGTGCCTTCACCGGTCAATGCATTTTTGCGATTGCGTTTTAGTTTGATCTCCCAGCGCGCTGCCAACACGTCGATAACCTTGAAACCGATGTTATGACGATTCTCTGCATGCTGATCACCCGGATTGCCCAATCCAATAATTAAATGTTTCTCACCCGTCATTTTTTCTTCCTTAAAAAATAAATAAGCAACTTATTAGTTTAATACAGAATTGGAGATTCTCCAAATCATGCTTTCATATATTTTCCTGCGTATCCTTTTTAATGATTGATGGTTTTCATTTATGACAAAGGTGTTTATTCCATAATTGTAGCAAGAGAGGCTTCGAAAACCACATCCTTTTTCGTCATTGTTAATGTTTTATCAATACCTTTAATGGAAAACGGTTGAATTTTTTGGTATGTTATAATCACAACATAGTGGAAAAGAAAAACATGATGAATGAAATCCCGCAAATCCAAGAAAATACTCCCCAATCTGACCCCAATGCAAATATGATCGATAAGAAATATTTGATCTGGGGTGTTGTTATATTTTTATTGGTCATGGCAGCCACGATTTATGGGATTTTTTCACTCGTCAAAGCCGGTCCGGATACCACCAGCCAGGTTCGCGATATTTTCATCATTGTTCTGGCCTTAGAATCGTTGGTCATCGGTGTGGCATTGGTCATTCTTGTCATTCAATTGGCATCGCTTACCAATATGCTGCAAAATGAGATTAGACCGATCATCTCAAACACGAAAGATACCATCGAGACCGTTAAGGGTACAGCAGATTTTCTTAGCCAGCGAGCGGTAAAACCCGTGATCGCAGCCAACAGCTATATGGCTGGCGCCAAAAAGCTTTTTGAGATATTG
>DHHD01000032.1:4241-7379 GCA_002403105.1 Anaerolineaceae bacterium UBA4781
AAACTGATCAAAGAAAAATCCATTGAGCTGCACGATAAAGCAGCCACTTATGCCGATGAAGTGCTGGGTGAGGTATCCACCAAGACCAATGAATTCATTGACACCACCAAGAAAAAAGCTTCAGAAGTTGCCGAAAAAGGGCAGGTAATTCTGGAAAGTAAAAAAGAAAAAGCCCCTGCCGCAAAAAAGTCAGCAAAACCTGAATAAATAATTTTCAAAAGATAGCAGGATGTTCTAAAAGGCATCCTGCTTTTATTTTAATTCCCGAAGTACCTGTGGAATTGCGTTTAGAATATCTCCCGCCAGTACACAAGCCGTATGCCCGCTGCGGCGTTCGGCCAGTTTTCCGGCTTCTCCATGCATCCAGGCAGCCATGCAAGCTGCATCAAAGGCTGCAACCCCCTGTGCCATCAACCCAACCAGCAGACCTGCCAGTACATCCCCGCTGCCTGCTCTGGCTAATGCGGGGGTAGCCACCGGTATCATGACCAGCTTGCCTGAGGGATCAGCAATAACGGTTAATGCGCCCTTCAATACAATACTGGTATTCCATTTCTTTGCGTATTTTCGGGCGACCTCATTTCTGTCTTTTTGAATCTCTCCAACAGAAAGGCCCGTCAAACGTGCCATTTCACCCGCATGCGGGGTTAGCACTGAACCAAATGGTAAATTTTCTAATAAAGCAGGTTTCTCGCTCAGAAGGTTGAGTCCATCCGCATCGATTACCACCCCGGTCAGTTTTTGCTGCGGAATTTCTTTTATCTCCACAAACAATTTCTGCAGAAAAGCAGCCGTGGAGGCATGGGTCCCCCACCCTGGTCCGATCAGAATCGACGATGCTTTGCTGAGGGTATCCTGCAGCGAAATTGCATCATCCCAGGCGAACCCATTTCCTTCTGTTTTTAACAAACACCAGGTTGCTTCAGGTAAAATTCCTGCCACAGTTTGCTGCACATTGGGGATGCTGGCCAGCGTCACCAGACCTGCTCCAGCCAGATAAGCCCCCTTTCCCGTCAGAGCTGCCGCTCCCGGATACGCTTGCGATCCGGCAAAGATCAACACAGTTCCAAAAGTACCTTTATGCGCCTGTATTGGGCGTTGCGGAATTCTCTCAGCCACTGCCGATCTTTCCATACAAAATTCGTTCCCGTCACCCCATGCCTTCAGATCAGGGGAAAGGCCAATATTCACCATGCTCAGGTCGCCAATATGTTCAAAAGCCGGAAAGCGCAGCAGCCCTTGTTTAACCGCTGCCATGCTGATCGTCCAGTTTGCTCCTATGGCTGCCTCATCCGCTTCGCCCGAATCACAATCCACACCTGATGGGCAATCCAGGGCGATGACATAGGGCAGCTCTTCCATATCTTTTAGATGGCATAAGACAACTTGTGCTGTGCCTTTCAGCGGTAAATGGATGCCCGTTCCCAGAACACCATCCAGTAAAAAATCGGATGTGCAAATGAGTTCATCCAATTGTGAAAGATCTTCATCTTTTGTAAAGGGAACAAGACTGCCTCCACTCGCTACATATTCTGTCACCAACAGCTCAGATGCATCCCTATCCATAACCAGGTATGCACGCGTTTCCCATTTTCGTTTCTGTAAATAGGTTAACGCCACCAGTGCATCGCCTCCGTTGTTCCCCGCTCCGACTAAACCCAGGATCACATTATGATCTGGATTTTTAAATTTTCGCCAGATCTGGTACCCCGCACCCTGTCCTGCATTTTGCATCATATCTGCGTAATGCAGCCCTCTTGAATCTGCTTCTTTTTCCAAAGCCCGCATTTGTTCTACGCTTACGATCCGGTACAAATCGACCTCCGTTATAACTCATTCCATTATATTTGATTATCCTTCTTCTTTTTCGTTATAATCAAGCCATGCAGCGCAGAATGTATATAGCAGTTTTTTGTGCGGGGTTGGTTAGCCTGGCGATCGAAGTCTCCGCTTCTCGTTTGTTATCCAATTATTTCGGATCGAGCAACTTGATCTGGGCTTGTATCATTGGCTCCATCCTCATTTATATGGCGATCGGATCCATTGTGGGAGGGAAATGGGTAGATCGTTCTCCCAAACCGGAATTGTTCTATGGAATTCTGACCTGGGGGGCTTTTTCCACCGGTTTGATCCCATGCATTGCCAAACCGATCTTGCGCGCTGCCAGCGTAGCAATGGACCATCTTGAAATTGGATCCCTCATCCTGGCTTTCGTAGTGGTATTGATCCTCTTCAGCATTCCCATGATCCTGTTGAGCATGACCTCTCCTTTTGCCATCCGGCTGCTGCTGGGTGAAACCCGCAGTTCCGGGAATGTTTCAGGGAAAGTATATGCCATTTCCACTGCCGGTTCCTTCATCGGAACCTTTTTACCGGTTTTGGTATTGATCCCAACGCTGGGCACCTATAAGAATTTTCTCATCCTTTCATTCTTTCTATTAACTATAGGTCTTTGGGGATTATTAAAAACAGAATTGGGATTTAAAAAGGTTCTCCTCAGGTATAGCTGGATGCCTTTGGTCATTGCCATCAGCGCCTGGTTTGGGCTGCGCGGGAACGATAAGATCGCAACCGGTCTGATCTACGAAGATGAATCGCAATATAACTATATCCAGGTTCAGCAGATCAATGGGTTTACTCTCCTGCGTTTAAATGAAGGGCAGGGCTTTCATTCGATCTACCATCCTGATACGTTGGATTATGAAGGTGCCTGGCAGCAAGTAATGGCTGCTCCATTTTTCAATGCACCCCCATATACACCTGAGAATATCCGGTCAATAGCAATTCTCGGTCTGGCAGGTGGAACCAGCGCCAGGCAGGCTGCCAGTGTATTTCCGAACTCCCAGATCGATGGATTTGAAATCGATGAAACGGTCATCGCAGTGGGTTATGATTATTTTGAAATGGATATTCCAAACTTGACCGTTTATGCCCAGGATGCTCGATTGGGCTTGCGCAGCATGCAAAAACGATACCAGCTCATTTCCATTGATGCCTACCGTCCACCCTACATTCCGGCTCATCTGATCACAGTAGAGTTCTTTCAAGAAGTATCCGATCATCTTACCGAAGACGGCGTTCTGGTGTTGAATGTAGCCCAGATCGGAGGGGATCGCCGCCTGGTGGATGCTTTCACCA
>DHHD01000019.1:0-1765 GCA_002403105.1 Anaerolineaceae bacterium UBA4781
CAACCGTGTATGTGCTGGCAGCCGGTACGGTAACCGTACGGGTACCCACGGAAGAACCAACACCAGAACCAACGGAAGAGTCACAATTTTATTGGGAGTTGGAAATAGTGGGGATTTCGTCACAAACAGAAAGCGTTAATAATTTTGTCGAGAAATTTTCTTCAGGAAACAAAGAAGTAGAGACTCGCTCAGATGGTATTTTGCTGCAGGGTTCTCAAAGTTTGCAAGAAATTCGCGAAGTATTGTATACAGAATTGGATGGGATCATCAGTTTAATTGGCGGCGTAGCGGAAATAGAAATAGAAATTCCCATCAACTCAAAGGATCCCATTGATATTCTATTGGAGAGCAATCTTTCCACCGGTTATCGGTGGACAATCATTAGTGCAAAAATCGAAGAACAAGAGATTGAATTCACTGAAAGCTACACTGCGCGAGGGGGGATCGGTGTGCCCTATATCCAAACCATTACACTGCATCCAAGCGGTGAAGGGATTGCCTCAATTCGATTAAGGTATGCGAGGTCATTTGAAAATGAAGCTGAAGTTACACGCCGCTTAACGATTCAAATGAACTCTGTTGCCTCGACCATCGATCTCAGTAACCCGGATCAATCCACTTTTTCCGAATCAGAATATATTTCAGAAAATAGTGTAGAAAAAAGCGTAGATTCCTCTGATTATGTTCAAAAAGCGGTCGATTCGGCAGATGCCTTGCCGACCTCTTTCGATTGGCGCGATCATGGTGGTGTTACACCCATACGCAATCAAAATAGCTGTGGGTCGTGTTGGGCTTTTGCCACAGTGGGAGCAATGGAATCAGCTATAGCCATTAGAACCGGACAATACCTTGATCTTTCTGAACAATTCTTGGTCTCCTGTAATTATGATGGATGGAATTGTGAAAGTGGTGGAGGGACGGCACACAAATATCATTTTGACACTCTTGGCATAAACCAAACTCAGATTGGCGCTGTTTTGGAAGCAGACAAGCCTTACACGAATTCCAACAGTACCTGTACAACGGCTTATAACCACCCCTATATTCTCAGTAATTGGAGTTACATTTCTTCAAACACCGTCGAAAATATTAAAAATGCTATTTACACATACGGTCCTGTGAAAGTAAGCATATGTGCAGGACCAGCTTTCCAGGATTACAGAGGTGGTGTTTTTTCAACAAATGAAGCGGGTTATTGTACCTATGGAACCAACCACGCTGTGAATCTTGTTGGGTGGGATGATGCAAGCGGAACATGGATACTTCGAAACAGCTGGGGAACATGGTGGGGCGAGAATGGTTATATGTATATACAATATGGCATATCAAATGTGGGTTCGATGGCTTCCTGGGTATCTTACCCAACCACCACGCTAGTGCCTACCCCAATTTCTCCAAGCGAGTCTATCTATGATAACACTCCAACCTACACATGGAGCAGAATTAACGGTGCGACAAGATATCAATACCAACTTTATAAAGATGGTTCACTGGTATATGCAAAAACAGTTTCTGCGGATGGTTGTGGCACAACAAACTGCACCAGCACACCATCCGATGTTTTAAGTGTCGGTGATTACCAGTGGCGGGTATGTGCTTATATTGATGGAGTTTGGAGATCAGCCAGCGCTTTCAAGGATTTCACCCTGAGTTTACCTATCCCGACCCCAATCTCACCGAGCGATTCGATAACAGATACTACACCAACCTACACCTGGAGCATTATCAGCGGGGCAACAAGATATCAGGTTCAATTATATAAAAG
>DHHD01000019.1:1785-51130 GCA_002403105.1 Anaerolineaceae bacterium UBA4781
TTACCAGTGGCGGGTATGTGCTTATGTGGATGGAATCTGGAGATCAGCCAGTGCTTTCAAGAACTTCACCCTGAGTTCATCTACTCCAAGCCCAATCTCACTCGTTCCAACTCCAATTTCACCGAGTGATTCAATAACTGATACTACGCCAACCTACACCTGGAGTATCATCAGTGGGGCAACAAGGTACCAATATCAATTATATAAAAGCTCTACCCTGATATACGCAAAAACGGTTTCAGCGGATGGTTGTGGTATCACAACCTGCACCGATACACCATCGGATGTGTTGAGTTACGGTGATTACCAGTGGCGAGTGTGTGCTTATGTGGATGGAATCTGGAGATCTGCCAGTGCTTTCCAGAGCTTTACTCTGAGTTTTCCAATACCTGTCACTATTTCACCCAGCGGTACTATCTCAGATACCACTCCAACTTTTGTCTGGTCAAAGATCAACACTGCCACGAGGTACCAGTATCAGCTTTATAAAGGAACTTCACTGGTATATGCAATAACTGTCGCCTCTAGTGTATGTGGGGCTAGCAACTGTGCGAGCACACCCACGGCTGTGTTGGGCACCGGTGATTACCAGTGGCGAGTGTGTGCTTATATTGATGGAGTCTGGAGATCAGCCAGCGCTTTTAAAAATTTCACCCTTTCGTTAATTCCTGTTCCTGTTTCTCCAAGCGGCACGATCACGGATACTACCCCGACTTACACATGGAATAAACTTAGTGGAGCTACGCGATATCAGTATCAGCTATATCAGAATACCACCCTGGTTTATGCAAAAACAGTGGATTCTAGCGTTTGTGGCACAACGACCTGTACGAGTACACCTGCAAATATCTTGAGCGCCGGTGATTACAAATGGCGGGTATGTGCATATGTGGATGGAGTTTGGCGGTCAGCCAGCGCTTTCAAAGACTTCACCATCAGTCCATGATGAACATGGTTTTTTTTGCAGTACTACTGCACAAGGATCTCAATAATTAAATTATGGGTTGTGGATGACGAATGTCCCAAAAATAACAGAATCGGGGGAGATAAGTCTTCACATGCCAATAATGTGTCTTTCACAAAAGCAAAAACATGAAGAGAAAATGCTTAAACTAAGAAGATCTGTTGAATATTGTGGCATACAAGTTGGAGGTCTACTATCCACCGTGTTTGATAATATAGTATTATGAGAAGGAGGAAAAATGGACAGTTGGAAAAGCAAAATTATTCTAATTACAGCCATCATTACCCTATCGACGATATCTGCTTGTACTTCTATTGGATCAAATGATGCAGAAGGGGCTGCTGCTGATGATAGTATCATTCTAAGCATGAAAAATAATGAGACGACCATTACGGTAAAACCGGGGGAAACATTTACTGTCCAATTGGATGGCAACATTACCACCGGTTATGCCTGGGAAGTGGAAGAAATCGATACAATCCTTTTGATGCAAGTTGGGGAAATGGAATACAAAGAAAAAAGTGATCCTGATTCTTCTTCCGCTGAAGACCTGACTGGCGCACCCGGAGAATTTGTATTTACTTTTAAAGCACTCCAGGTCGGAGAAACCCCATTGCGGCTGATTTATTATCGTTCCTTCGAAAAGGATGTGGAACCACTCGAGACCTTTATGGTTACTGTTAATATTTCTGAATGATCTGTAATTTTAGAAATCACAACAAACATCGTTTTGCTTTAGCAAGGATCGCGATCTCTTTTTAATTGGTTGAAATATAGATAATTTATTTATTTATCAAATATCAGGTTGATAAGTCTTTTAAGACGCTGAAAACTTTCAAGGTAATCAACGAATGAAAATATTAAAAAAACGCCTGGGAAAGATATAATTATCTTCAACCATGAAGGAAAGTATTTCGTTTTCAAAAAATGTGTTCATCTCAATCATTATCCCAACCTGGAATAGCGATGCAACATTACCAAAAACTCTGAAAAAATTAACTCAACAAACTTATCAGGATTTTGAGTTAATGATCATTGATAATGGTTCAGTTTCCTTTGATGAAAGCAAGATCAAACATGATTACCGATCATTAAACCTAAAAATCATTATCCTTAAAGAAAATACCGGATTCGCCCACGCCTGCAATCTGGGAGCGCAGCATGCCAGTGGAACGTGGCTGGCTTTTTTGAATGCTGATGCTTTTCCCCAGCCTGATTGGTTGGAACAGTTTCATATTTATTCTCAACAATACCCCACCGTTTCTGCTTTTTGTTCATTGATAACACAAGCGAAGCATCCTGATTTGATTGATGGAACCGGGGACGTTTATAACATCAGTGGGAATGCCTGGAAAAGGGGATATGGGTATCCCATCCAAACGGCTTCCAAAAAGCCGGAAAGAATCTTCTCGCCTAACGCTGCTGCAGCTTTTTACCAGCGAGCTGTTTTCATGGAACTGGGAGGTTTTGATGAAGACTTTTTTAGTTACTTCGAAGATGTCGATCTTGGATTCCGATTAAATTTAGCAGGGTATCAATGTTATTTTTTGCCAGCCCTGCGCGTGGAGCATGTGGGTTCCTCCAGCACCAGCCAGGATAGTGATTTTGCTGTTTATCATCATCACCGCAATTCAGAATGGGTGTTTTGGAAGAACATGCCCGGGATATTATTCTTTATCTATTTTTCGCTTCATCTTCTTGGAAATATTATATTTTTATTGAAATATCTTAAGAATGGACGTGCGAAAATTGTTTTCAAAGCCAAATGGGATGCATTAAAGCTTTCGGGATTGATGTTATCGAAGCGTCGAACGATTCAGAAGCAGCGGCGTGGTTCCATCTCTGAGATCAATCGCATGTTGAATAAACAAATCTTGGCTCCTTACTTATTGGGGTATTCCCTGCGTAAGTTCAATAAAGCGCATCAAGGTCGAGAGATGAAGATAACGGAATGAAGGGTCAAATACTCGATATTGTCATTGTTAATTGGAACTCTCCTGAGCTTCTTGAGAGTTGTATTGCTTCCATTAAACGATCCACTATTGTTCTGCCCGGAAAATTGATCGTGGTTGATAATAGTGATGATAAGAATTCAGTTGATTTAACTCATTCTCAACCAGCGATCAAATATAGACATCCACAAAAAAACTTGGGTTTTGGTGGGGGTTGTAACCTGGGGGCTGCCCTCGGTCAGGCGGAATTCATTCTTTTTCTCAATCCGGATATTGCTTTTTACCCTGATACCTTGAAAAAATTGATTGCTTTTCTTACCTCCAGGCGGTTACTGCCAGATGTGGGCATCGTTGGTGCACAGCTCATTGGCCAGGATGGATCCGTTCAAAAGAATGTCGCCCGTTCTCCAATTTTCGCGCACCTTTTCCCACGTATGCTGGCTCTAGATCGTGTCTTTCCACGTATTTTTCCTCCTCATTACGATAAACACATAGACTACGGTCAAAACCAAATTGTTGATCAGGTTCCCGGCGCATTCTTTTTGGTTCGCCGCACCGTATTTCATCAAATGGGTGGCTTTGATGAGCGTTTTTTTATGTATTATGAAGATGTCGATTTCTCTTATCGTGCATCTGTGAATGGTTGGAAAACCCTTTATCTGGCAGAAATTGCAGTTGTGCATCAAGGTGGGGGTACAACCGAAAATATCTCAGATAAACGCTTGTTTTATTTATTACGGAGCCGGGTTCTCTATATCAAGAAACACAATGGGTATATCTCATCAATTTTTGTGATATTGGGTACGTTGTTCCTCGAATTTTTTGCTCGCTGCATTAGCGCGTTAATTCATTTATCGAAATACGAACTATACACTACAATCAAAGCCTATGGCATGTTCTTGCATGCATTTCCGGAATTGCTGAAAAAAGAATGAAAAGCAAACGTCTTTTAATCCTCCCCCGTTATACTGAAAAAGGTCCTAGCAGCCGTGTCAGGATGATGCAGTATTTACCCTATCTAAAAGAAGCAGGCTTTGATATTACGATCCATCCTTTTTTTGATGATGGGTATATTGATTCTTTATACAGCCATCGACCGATCAAAATTTCTTCGGTACTATGCTCTTATTGGGATCGAGTTTGGATCTCTTTGCACAAACGGAAGCATGATCTGATCTGGTTACAGCAAGAGTTATTGCCTTGGATTCCATTTGATATGGAAAAGGTCTTGTATTCAAAAAAAATACCCCTGCTTGTTGATTATGATGATGCGGTTTTTCACCGCTATGATTTACATAAAAATTCATTAATTCGCTTGCTTTTACGCAAGAAAATTGATCATGTAATGGAGATCGCCTCCGGATTGACCGTCGGGAACGCCTATCTTGCTGAACGTGCTGAACAAACCGGTGCCCGGAATATTCATATTCTTCCCAGTGTCGTAGATACAAAAAAATACCACTGCAAATCCAAAGAAACACAAACTGATTTCATCATTGGTTGGCTGGGCACTCCCAAAACAATCCATTTTCTTGAAACGATCAAACCCGCTTTAGAGAATGTGCTAAAAAGCAATACACGGTTGATCATTGTGGGAGCAGATATTCCTGATTCCGTGAAAGATCTTCCCATTCAATCTCAAACATGGAACGAAGATACTGAAATCGACCAGATCCTCCAATTCGATGTCGGCATCATGCCATTGATCGATGCGCCGTTTGAACGAGGAAAGTGCGGTTATAAATTGATCCAGTATATGGCCTGCGGATTACCGGTTGTTGCTTCCCCGGTGGGAGTAAATCAGAATATTGTTGAACAAGGCATTAATGGTTTTTTGGCGTCCACAACCGAAGAATGGATAGATGCAATCATACAATTAAGAGATGACTTAGCCCTAAGAAAAAAAATGGGCATGGCAGGACGGAAAAAAGTAGAGTTACATTTCAATCTTGAAAGCACTGCAAACCAGTTAGTAAACCTTTTCGATCAGACGATCACAGAGAATGTTCTCCGATCGCACTGATATTCTTATTAAGCTGATAAGGAAACTGACAGTGAACGACTATTTTGTCTGGTAAATAATGGTGGAAAAGAAGAAATATTTGTTCCTTAGGAACGATTGATTGTTTTCCGTGAAAAAAATGTCAAGTTTTGTCAAGTTTTGTCAAGCTTTTCAACTGTCTGCTTGATCGGAAGCAGTTTTTTTTTATAACTACCATTTTCTTCCTTTCCCTTCGATCGTGCCGAGGGTTGGTTTCCAAACCTGTCATAATGGTTATTTTAATATCAAGGAAGATTAAAAAGACAGAACCTGTCTATAATGGGTTCTGTCTTTAATCGAAATAATTGATATCTTATAGCCCGTAAATCTTCCCGAATTTACTTTTGAGATAGCGCATGAAGGGAGCTGCATGGATCTTTTCTCCGGTCACTTTCTGCACCAACTCCTGTGGTTCGTATTTTGAGCCATGTTGATGGATATGCTCGCGATACCAGCCTAATAATTTTGAGAAGTCACCTTTCTCAATTTGCTGTTCAACATCTGGATTGTCTTCGAGCATTCTTTCCCATAACTGAGAAGAAACCAGATTTCCGAGTGCATAGGTTGGGAAGTAGCCAAACAAACCGGATGACCAGTGCACATCTTGCAGCACACCTTCTTTGTTATTCGGTGGGACGATTCCAAGATAGGCTTTAAATTTCTCTTTCCAAACTTCGGCGGCATCTTTTGCTTTGATTGACCCTTCCATCAAACCAATTTCCATTTCAAGCCGCAGCATGATGTGCAAGTTATAGGTTGCTTCATCTGCTTCAATACGAATGAGAGAAGGTTCAACCTTGTTGACACCTTTATAGAAGGTATCACAGTCCACATTCCCTAATTGACTCGGGAAAATTTCTTGCAGGTCTTTGTAATATCTTTTCCAGAATGCTGCAGAGCGCCCTACCAGATTTTCCCACATGCGTGATTGAGATTCGTGAACTGCCATAGATGCTCCCTCAGCAATGGGGGTGCGGTTATACTTCTTGGCAATTCCCTGCTCGTACAGGGCATGACCGCATTCATGGAAGGTCCCAAAAAGACAGGGATTTAAGAAATCAGGGACGACCTTGGTAGTGATGCGCACATCGTTGAGCCCAAAGCCGGTCGTGAAGGGATGTACAGAAATATCCTGACGTCCATGATTCCAGTCATAACCAAAATCCGTGATGACCTTTTTACCAAAAGCGATTTGTCCAGCACCATCATAATTCAAGAATAGAAAGCTGTTATCAACCTGCGGTTGCTGGCTGATCTGATGGATCAGTTCGACCTGTTCTTTTTTAAGAGAGGTAAAAATTTCCTGTACTTCAGCAGTTTTCATCCCTGGTTCGAAATCATCCAGCAGGGGATCGTAGACATGTGTGTATGGTTTGAAAAAATCAGCATATTGGCGTCGAAGATCAACTAATTTTTCTAAGTAGGGGCGGAAGAATTCGAAATCATCTTTTGCTCTAGCTTGTTCCCAGGTGCTTTGTGCAACTGCTGTTTCTTTGGCGAATGCTGCAACCCAATCGCCGGAAACTTTTGTATTCTTTTCGTATTTCCTTTTTGTTACTTTAATTAACCGGGCATCATCGGATTCTGAATCTAGTTCTTTGGCAGATTCAGATAGTTCATTGATCAATTTACCTAATTCGTCAGAAGTGGATTTCGTATGGACGATGCGACTCAAAGTAGCAGATTGTTCTCCACGATCTTCGGCTGCACCGCGGGGCATATTAACCTGCTGATCCCATTCTAAAACAGCATTGGCAGCGCTGAGATCGTGGATTTCATTCAGTAAAGTTTTCAGTTGCTCTAGTCTTTCTTTCATGTTATCTCCTTCAATAATATTTATGCTACTCTCCAGCGGAGAGGATCACCTTCCAGAGCGGCTAATACTTCATTCACAATATCAGCCGATGCTCTTTTTTGCGCTTCTTGGGTTTCTCCGCCAATATGCGGGGTGGCTATCAATTTTGGATGTTTCACAAGCGGGGAATCTAGCGGAGGTTCTTTTTCAAAAACATCCAGTGCCGCACTGGCTACTTTACCGCTTTCCAATGCTTGCAATAGTGCAGTTTCATCGATTACGCCACCACGTGCAGCAGATATAATGCGTACACCATCTTTCATTTTTGTAATGGCTTGTGCATTGATCATGTGTTTGGTTGTATCGGTCAACGGCACATGTACTGTAATAATGTCTGCTTTTTGCAGCAGTTCATCCAAGCTGACGGGCTCTCCTCCGTGCTCGCTGATCTGGGTTGGTGATGCAACCAGGTCATATGCGATGACTTTCATACCAAATGCTTTCGCATAAGTACCAACCGTTGAACCGATTCGACCGAAACCGATCACGCCCAGTGTTTTTCCATATAATTCATTGCCTTTAATTTCACTTTTATACCAAATACCGGCTTTCAATCCGGAATCTGCTTTTGTTATTTCACGTACCATCGCTAGCATTAAAGCCATGGCATGTTCTGCTACGGCAATTGTGGTGGCGATCGGGGCGTTCACAACGATCACACCTTTTTCTTTTGCAGTGTCGAGGTTAATATTATCAACACCTACTCCGCAACGACCAACTACCTTTAGTTTGGATGCATGTGCAAAAACCTCAGGAGTCACTTTAGTGCGTCCTCTTACAATCAAAGCATCGTAATCTCCAATACATTCCAATAAAGCATTTGCTTCAATACCTTTTTGATCATCAAATGCGATATTTTTTGTAGTTAAGATCGATGTACCAGTGTCAGATAACCCGTCTGTTAATAAAATTTTCCAAGCTGACATTTTCCTCTCCTTGTTTAACGTATAGTAAGAAAATTGTATCGCATTCCTATTCAGTTCAATAGTGTCTAGTTGCCCGATTTCGTTAATACAGGCATCAACGATCAATAGGTAAAAAAAGAGCAGCGAAAAAAACGCTGCTCCTATGTTATTCGTGTCTGAGGGCTTCGACTGGTTCCAGATTGGCTGCTTTATTGGCCGGGTAGATACCAAAAAACAAACCAACTGCTGTCGAGAAAACGGTTGCGAGTAAGATCGCGCCCAGGTCAACTTGCGGTTGAAAGGCGACTCCTTGCGTTGTAGCAAAGGAGCCAACAAGAGCGGAAATGATCCATCCCAAGATGATCCCCAGAATTCCCCCCATCATGCTGAGGAGCGAAGATTCTGTTAAGAATTGTATAAGAATATCTTTCTTTTTTGCGCCAATAGCTTTCCGTAAGCCGATCTCTTTTGTGCGTTCGGTAACAGAAACGAGCATGATATTCATGATCCCAATTCCACCCACCAGCAAAGAAATTCCGGCGATACCGCTCAAGAAGATCTTGAATACATTGGTGATACTGCTTGCCAACGTGAGGAAATCTTGCTGAGAATAGATTGTAAAATCATCTTCGCCTAAATCTGTACGGTGTCTTTTTCTGAGGATTTCCTGAACTTCACTGGTAGCTTCAGGAACAGAATCAGCGCTGATCGCTTTTAGGTAAATGATATCTACTTTTCCCTGTTCACGGGTCATTAAGCGACTTCTGGCTGTTGTAATAGGAACGAGAACTACATTATCCTGGCTGCCAAATTGCCCTCCACCCTTTGGTGCAAGAATGCCAATGATTCGGAAAGGCTGTCCGTCAATAGTAACGGTTTCCCCAACCAGATTTTCACTTTGGCCGAATAATTGTTCCGCTACATCCACACCGATTAAAACAACTGAAGCGCGTCCATTCACATTTTCTTCACTTATGAATTCCCCTTCAATTAGTTCATAATTTCGAACTGCTTGAAAACTGGGGGTTACACCAAAAATCTGTGTTGATTTTGTTTCTCCGCTGAATTTGATAGTACCACTGCCCTGAATGACAGGCGCAACCAGTTCAACATGCGGAGCAGCAAATACATCTCCGATTGCATTGGCATCTTGCATGGTGAGAGGACTTACAGTGATCGATGAATCTTCCTCATTTCCTTCAAAAATAAAAAGCAAGTTTGTCCCAATTCCACTGATCTGATTGAGAATAGTATCCTGTGCCCCTGTTCCAATCGCGATCATAGCGATTACGGCTGCTACGCCAATGACAATACCTAACGTTGTGAGAATGGAACGCATTTTGTTGGAATAGAGACTATTCCAAGCTTCATTTACAGTTTGCAAGAAGTTCATGATTTTGACTCCTTGATCAGTCCATCAAAAATCTGGATCGTTCTGGCTGTACGCGCTGCAATTTTCGGGTCGTGAGTAACGATGATCAAGGTTGTTCCATAATCTTTATTCAATCCAAGCAGTAGCTCCATGATTTCATCCCCTGATCTCGAATCTAGGTTACCGGTGGGTTCATCTGCCAGAATAATAGCGGGGTTATTGATAAGTGCTCTAGCGATAGCGACCCGCTGCTGCTGCCCTCCTGAAAGTTCCGGGGGTTTATGATGAATCCTATCTCCCAACCCCACGCTTTCGAGTGCTTTTTGTGCCATTTCAATCCGATTTTCAGTGATGCCAGCATAACGCAAGGGCAATTCCACATTCGCAAGAGCTGTAGAACGTGAAAGGAGATTGAAATTCTGAAAAACAAAACCTACTTTTTGATTGCGGATCTGAGCTAATTGATCGTCATCTAAATTAGAAACATCTTCATTATCTAAAATATATTCTCCACTGGTTAGTCGGTCCAGACAACCAATGATGTTCATGAGGGTTGATTTCCCCGATCCGGAAGGTCCCATTATGGAAATGACTTCGCCCTTCTTTACCTTGAATGTCACTCCGCATAACGCAGGTACTTCGATATCACCTAATTTGTAGATTTTAGTTATGTCTTTGATCTTGATTACAGTTTTATCCACACTTACCTCGTGAAGGCAGGTTGTTGATTGGTACTGAACAAATCTTGAGGTGGATTGAGAACAAGTGTATCGTTTTCAACAATATCACCAGATAGTATCTGAGTATAGCTGTCTGAAGATGAACCGATTCTTACAATGACTCTTTCGATGCTTCCATCGCGCTGTACATAGACTACAACTTCTCCATCTTCCAAATGTATTGCCCGAGTAGGTACAATTAAAGTATCTTCCAACTTCAATACAGTGATGCTTACTGATGCAGTCATACCAGGAAGAATATTCTCATCTTCATCGGTCATTAGCAATTTGATCGAGAAATTGGTTTCTCCCTGATTTTCTGTTCCTGCGCCTGCCACTTCTACTACTGTACCGTGATAAGTTCTATCTAGCAGGGAATCAAAAGTAAACTCGGCATCCTGCCCAATTTGAACGCGGTTGATATCGATTTCAGGGATATTCACTTCAATATAGAATTTCGATAGATCATCAATACGGAATGCGTTCGTACCCGTCGAAACCTCATCACCTTCTTTAGTCATTATGGCGGTTACAGTGCCATCAAAAGGAGCGCGCAGATTTGCCATGCCTGCCACTGCTTCGGCAGCTGTTACCTTAGCTTGCGCAGCCAGAATATCGTCTTCGTTCTGACCATTTTTTATACGATCCCATTCTCTTTGCACATCTTCCATTTGAGCTTTTGCCAAGTCATAATTTGCAAAATCTTGAGCAACCTCTGTGTTGTAAGTTTTACCTAGAATGTAACTAAGGTTGCGTAAGGCTTTGTCTCGAGCTAACTGTACCTCATCCATTTTTGTTTGAGATTTTTGAATATCTGCATCACTGGCATCAGTTAAGAGTCCCTGTAGCTCTGCTTCAGCTTGCTTCAAGACTTCTTCTGCTTTGATAAAATCAGCTCTGGCTTGATCAACAATTTCTTGGTCGGTATTTTTATAATTCCAATAATTAATATCTTCTTGAGCTTCTTTTAATTTTTCTTCTGCATCAAGAAGGTTGAGATAAATCTGAGATCGTTGAGTATCCGATTCAAGAACGGATTCAAGATTCCGTTTGGCATCCACCAAGTCAGCCTGGGCCAGGATAACTGATTGAGAGAGGGATGTTTGGGATAATTCAGCAAGCAGATCTCCTGAAGAAACAGTATCAGCGTTTTCGACGTAGATGGCACTGACATTACCATTTGTTTTCCAGGTGAGTATGGCGGATTTATTTGCTTCAACTTTCCCGGTTCCTCCGACTATCGCAATTAATCGCCCTCTTTCAACAACCGCAGTAAGCAAGTCTTCATTGCTGGTGGAATCATTTCGCAATTGCGATAAGAGAGTGACCAAAACTAAAGCAAGAATAATTCCCCCGATATAATAATATTTCTTCACAATTTTTTTCTTTTTTTCTACAGGCATTCTTTTCCCTTTCACTTCAAATACAAGTGGAAATATTCTTCTTGAGTCGTTCAACGAATCACATAAACATAAGTTCCGCAAGATTTTTTGTCAAGCATAAATACGTAAGTAATTTATAAGAAATGTTGCTTTATATGTTAAGAATTTGTTATTTTCGTAGTGAAAAATTTGGTGCTTAATCAGAAGGAGGATCAATATCTGGCAATTCTTTTTCAATTTGCTCAAAAGTTTGACCTTTTTCAAGCCGATCCACCACCTCGTTAAATTCTGGTTCAAGTTTTTCTCCACTCTGTTCACCCATTTTTCTCATCATCTTTCCCATTGATTGCGGATCATTCTCAAAATTTGCGATTGCAGATAGATCATCCGAAGGAGTATCTGTACTGTGTTCAGGGGAGTTAACTCGGATATTTTTTATCTTTCTTTGAATATTCTGAGATTGGCAAAAAGGGCAAAAAACAGCAGTTGCTCCATACTTTTTGTAGGATAGGATCGTTTCAAAAGATTTATCGCAGTGCTTACAAATAAACTGATAGATGGGCATATTTAGAGTGCTTATTGAAGATTTTTTCAATTATAATCACTTTAAATTTTCATTGGATATTGTGCATGACTCTTACAGAAAATGTGAATTTCGATGTTCTAAAAAAAGGGGCTTTGTTATTCGTTATCTCCGGTCCTTCAGGGGTTGGAAAAGATTCTGTTGTAAAAGCATTAAAGAAAAAGCCAGGTAAATTTCATTTTGTCATTACAGCTAATACACGTGCTCCGCGACCTGATGAAGAAGAAGGTGTGGATTACTTCTTTGTCAGTAAAGACCATTTTCACGAAATGATAGAACAAGATCAATTGGTTGAATGGGCTCATGTATATGGTGATTACAAAGGTGTGCCTAAAGCCCAGGTTGAAGACGCTTTGGCAAGCGGAAAAGATGTGTTAATGCGCTTGGATGTGCAGGGTGCGAAAAAAATAAAAAGCCTCTACCCATTCGCTATTTTAATATTTTTACTCCCGTCTAACGAAAAAGAATGGGATGAGCGTTTATTGGCAAGAGCGAAAGCACAGGGCACGGATCTGGATATGGATATCCGAATCGAAAAAGTAAAAGAAGAATTAAAAGCACTGGATATTTTTGATTACGCAGTTGTTAATGCAGATGATCAATTAGATCAGACGGTAGAAACGATACTGGCTATTATCACTGCAGAACATCAAAAAATAGCTGGATAAAATTGGATATAAGCTTTTTATTTCAGATCAGCACTTTCCATTTGCTGTCTACGCTGCCCTTCCTTTTCGATGTTTATCATGGCTGGGGTAAACATTCCGAATAAACCCATGATAATACAGCCAATTCCACCAATATAGAACCACCCCTGAATACCGACAATACCCGCAACGGGTGCCGCGATGATCATTGAAATAGGCGACATAGCACTTGCCATGCTATTCAATGTTGTGAAGACTCTCCCCTGCATTTCTGGTTTGACATTGGATTGTATGATGGCAGTGAGAGAACCATTTGCTATTGGATTCATGACACCTGTGATCAGCATTCCTGCCAGAGCCAAATTGAAATGATTTGCTGGAGCAATAGCAATGAGAAGGATACCGATTCCCATTCCGATAATTCCAGTCAGTGATGTTAAAATACGCTTTTTAAACCCTCCCCAGGTGCTTAAAATGAGACCACCAGCAATTACACCGATACCAAACGCAGATTCAACCAAACTGAGTTGAATTGCGCCACCTGAAAAGTGTTGAGTAACCAGGAGAGGAGTCAGCGTAAAACCGGGATTGATAAGAAAATTGAGAAGAGTCGCAGTAAGTATTAAAAACAGCATTCCCTTCCAATTCCGTAGATAGCGAAATCCAAATCTAACATCATTGAACAATTCTGAAGCAGAAGAAAAATTTCCCTTGGGTATTTCAACAGGTTTTGGAATATTAACAAAGATGAGCGGTATTACTGCAAGCAGTGCAGTAAAAATATCGATGAAGAGAATAATATATATTGGAGATACTTCTAGTAATAAAGCTGCGAGGGGTGGACCGACCACATTTAATAATCCTTTGATGGATTGATTCAACCCTTCAACCCTCGACATTTGCTCGTTGGGAACGAGTAGCGAAGTTGAGGAACGCATAGAAGGCCAATGAAAAGTGCTCCCTAGTTCTCTTAGAAATAGAGCAGCATAAATATATCCAAGTTTTATATGTTCAGTTTTGAAGAGAATGATTAGCAATAGGGTAATGAAGGCAATCAGTAGGTCGGAAATAACCATGATACGTTTGCGATCCCACCGATCTACTAGCGCACCGATGAAGGGAGCAAAGAGAACATTCGGCAGCAGGCTTACGAATGTTGAAGTTGCCAGGACCGCTGCTGATCCAGTCTCTTTCGTGAGGTACCAAATCAATGTAAATTGAACGATTTGAGAACCAAGCAGACTGAAAGCTTGTCCAATCCAGATTGAGAAGAACTTGGTTTTCCAGTTTTTATTGAGATGATCCTGCATGAAAATCCCCTATTGCTATTTGTTTATTCGATGAAAATTTCTACATGTTCATCATCTTCATCATCGATGACATCAATGATCAATCCTGTTTTTCCTGACTTAATAAGATTCATGAGATCATTCGAATCCATATGCGCAAATTCAGGTGAATACTGCGCGCCGATACGAAAGCCCGCATTTACCAACCCGATCGGAATACGGATATTTGTCTTTTGAATGCCCGTGATAGCATCAGTGACCCGTACTCGAAACCATTTACCAGACTTTTCTTCATTTTCTACTTTTGGATTAACAGGTTTCCCCGCTTCTAATGCTTCCAATAATTTCGCTGCCTGATCAGCATTGATCTTGCCCTCCTGAAGCATTTTTAATATCATCATACGATCTTCTTCCATGGTGTCTTGCTCCTAACTAATTCTAATCTGTTTTCCTAGTTACCACGCAGTAATTCCTGGGCTTCATCGATAGAAATTTTACCCTCATTCAACTTGGTAAGAATTTCTTTTTTGTTTTCATTGGAAGGTTTTTCATCCTCGAGTGGTGATTCAAATCCCATTACACGTAAGATTTCATTAAAACGGCTACGTAGGGTGGGGTAAGAGAGATCCAGTTCTTCTTCCATGCGGTTGAATTTCCCTTCACAACGGATGAAGGTCAAAACAAATTGGAGTTGTTCAGGAGAAAGGTTGCTTAATGGCGTGTGGGTAAGTTCAAATATTCCTTGAAAATTAGTTCTGCAATTATTGCAGTGCAGTGAGGTCACAATGAGTTCATTATTGCAGATAGGGCACTTGTCGATGATTCTATTCATATTTCACCTGATTCATATAATAATCAATTTAATTGATATAATCATATCATTATTATCCGTAATATCAATGTACACATGAATAATATTTATTTTTCCTCTTTATCTGAAACCGAAGTGAATTCTTGAAGTAAAAACCAACCACCGCCTCTATCCATAACATTCTGTGGTGCACGATCGAAATAGATCTCAAAAATCTGCCCGGTATGCACTTGAATCCTGAAAAAGATTTTTCCGACCCCCCAGGAGCCTTTTATTTCTGCTCGCGAATGATGCACTTCGCTCATATTCCTTTGCATGTTTCCTTTGCGCGAAAAATCTGTCCATTGCTTAACGATTTTTATGATTATGTACTCGGTTGATCGCCAGCAGAATGCATCCGGACAACCAGGATTCTTGGTTCTGATCTGTTCTTGATTGAAAGTTACTTCAATACGTTCCCCTATGAAGCGGATTGGGAGGGTTTGTTCATTCATGGAAAAAATTCAATTATGTTATACTAATTCCGATTTCTTATTCTATCATTATGGAGGTCAGTTATGAAAAAGGTGTTTCTTATGCGGCATGCGAAATCGAGCTGGAAAGACGCAAATATTCCAGATCATGACAGACCTTTAAAGAAAAAAGGTGAGAAAGATGTGAAAGCCATGGCGAAGATGCTGAAACATAAAAAGCATTTACCTGATTTCATTCTCTGCTCATCTGCCGAAAGAGCAAAGCAAACAGCCATAATTTTTAAAAAAGCTTCCTCATTTGAAGGAAAGTTGGAATATAACGACAAGCTATATATGGCTGAAGTACCTGATCTGATTTCTGCTTTAAAAAATGCACCCAAAAAAGCTAAAAGCGTCATGATCATTGGACATAATCCAGGGCTTGAAGCGTTGCTCCAAACATTGACCGGAAAAGTGGAGACATTGCCCACTTCTTCGATCGCGCATATTTCCATTCCGATTGAAGAATGGTCTGAATTGAATAATGAAGTCGAGGGAAAGCTGAAGAAACTCTGGCGCCCCAAAGACCTCTAATCTGAATTCAATAAGTGCTCACAAATAGTGAGCACTTTCTTTATCACGATCGAAGGGTTGAATATGGAAAATCAGTATATGGAAATAGAGCATGTATTGACGAAACACCACTTACAAAGTATCCAATTCGGGAATGATGATTCTATTTTTGGAGTGGAGAATGAGGGTGGAGTTGGAAAAGCATTCATTCAGGATGAAAAGAAAAAAACAAAAACTATAGACATAAAAGATTCAATAAAAAGTGGAATCTTTTATGGAGGTGGGGAATTTTGCGTAGTAAAAGAAAAAGCGGTTTTTTGTATCAACCACAATCAACTTGTGGTTTTCAACCTTAAAACCGGAGAATCCAAACCTATTATTCCTGCCTGGGGGAAAGTAGCGGCACCCTCTATTTCTCCGGATGGGAAATGGGTTCTTTATGTATTTAGCGATGGAGAAACTGACCTGATAGGCGTTGCACCTCTGCACGGGTTGGATTGGCCACGCCAAATGGTCAAAGGTGCAGATTTCTATTTACAGCCAACCTGGCATCCACAGGGTGAATTGATCGCCTGGGTGGAATGGGATCATCCGTGTATGCCGTGGCAGGGCAGCCGGGTTAAAATTGGTGAGGTAGGAGGGATGCAGATTCGATTATTGGATGAAACTTGGGTGGATGGAAAAATTGGCCAGGCAGCACACCAACCTCTATTCTCTCCGAATGGAAGATGGTTAAGCTATCTCCTGCAAAACGGGGAATGGGAAGATCTGATTCTGTACGATCTCAAGAAAAAAGAAAAAAAGGTGTTGGTACACGGTGATGGTTTTATGCTTTCAACGCCCGATTGGGTGCAGGGACTGCAATCCTATGGCTGGGGAAACGATGCAAAATCGATCTTCTATATTCGATACGAATATGCCCAAGCCACAATCTGGAAAGTGAATATCCGCAGTGATAAATCTGTGCAGATACCCACAGCTCCATTTACCTGGCTTTCACAACTCAGCATCTCATCACAATCTAGCGCGCTGGCTTTTTTAGCTTCTTCTCCCTTTGATCCAAAACAGATCGTTGTATTTAAAAATGGAAAACTAGAATCTGTCCGCTCATCTCACGAAGGGATTGAATATTCCAAATTTTTTTACAAGCCGGAACATATTGAATGGAAAGGTCTGGATGGGGAGAGCGTTTTCGGCATCTTGTATCTTCCCAAAACTGAGCAAAAGATACAGTTGCCTTTGTTAGTGGATGTGCATGGAGGACCAACCATGCAACGTACACTCTCGGAATCAACTGAAGCAGGTTTCTTCACCTCGCGCGGATATGCTTTTTTGCAAGTGAATTATCGTGGAAGCAGTGGATATGGGCTGCAGTATCAAGATGCTCTGAAAGGGAATTGGGGAGAACTGGAATTGGACGATATTTATACGGGTGTGAAGCGCCTTATCGAAACCGGTATTGCCAATCCAGCTAAAATTGCACTGATAGGGAACAGCTCGGGTGGTACGACCGTTTTAAATACATTACGAAAATATCCCGGTGTATTTCGTTGTGCGATCTGCAGTTTTGGAATCGGCGATTTGATATTGGATGCGAAGCAGACTCACAAATTTGAGCGTTTTTATCACCAATACCTGATTGGGGACATTGAAAAGAAAATGGAAACTTTTCAACAGCGGTCGCCTGTATTTCATATTGAAGAAATTCGCGACCCGCTTTTACTCTTTCATGGAAATGAAGATCCCGTGGTACATCCATCCCAATCGCAAGCTCTCTACGATTCATTGGTGAAACGGGGAATCCCCTGTACGCTCAAGATATTTGAACAAGAAGGGCATGGATTCAAGCGGGAAGAAACGCTCCAAGAATATTATGCACTGATCTTAGAGTTTCTCACTATGCATTTTTGAAATCTATGAATTTCTTTTTGATTCTATAGGTTCTGCATGGATGTACGCCCGATCTATTTCGGGAATTGCTTGTAATGCATCTGCGACCTGATCGGAGATTTCATGAGCTTGCTGCATACTTATTTTCTGGTCAACATCAATATGTATTTCCACCACAATTTTAGGTCCCACATATTCAGTGACCATTTGATGCACGTCCACAACTCCTGGAACAGTTTTGGCTGTTGCCAGGATTTTTTTCTTGATCTCTTCATCTGGGCTTCTACCGGTTAGGAATCCCAAGTTTTCTTTTCCTACACTCCATGCTGCTCTAAAAATCCAAATCGAAACCAGAATACCCGCTATTGGGTCGAGAAACGGATGGATATATTTTGATCCGATGATCCCGAGGAGCGCAGCTATAGAAGTTAAAATGTCACTCAGATTATCTTTAGCGGCTGCGTCTAGCCCTGGTGATAATATTTTTCTGGCGATATTGCGAATGATAAAGAACATGCCTGTTTTGCTGACGGCACTTACCAGAAGCGCGATGGTTGGAATTCCTAATGAAATTTCTGTACCACCGGAAATAAAGCGGGTGATGGAAGAACGCATGGCTTCCACGCCTGCCAATGTCATAGATATTGTAATGATCAAACCCATGAGAGGTTCAAAACGATCATGGCCTTGTGGATGGCTGCTATCGGGTGGCTTTTGAGAAATGGAAAGTCCAATGATGAGGAAAACTGAATATACAACATCTGAAATGGAATTAATAGCATCGGAATAAAGCGCCGCAGATTCACTGAAATATGCAGCTGTGCCTTTTAAGAGAGCAAGGAAGATATTTCCGACGACTGTCACAAGGAGTGCTTTTCGGAATTGTTTTCCTTTTTCAGTATTGGGCTGAAATTCTCTAATCAAGATCATAGTTTTCCTTCCATGTATGAAAGGGTACAATTCTAATCGAAAAGCCCGCAGTTAAGCGGGCTTTTTTCTTTTTGAGGTTCGATGGATTCTACTTCATGAAATCATCAATGCTGGCCAGCAATTTATTAACGTCTTCCATCTGTGTTTCACCCATGGTGGCGATGCGGAAGGTTTTATTCTTCAGACTGCCATAACCATTGGCAATACGCATTTCGCGTTCGAGCAGAAAGGCATTCAATTTGGAAATATCGAGCTCGCGTGTATTCTTAATGGTAGCTACAGTTTTTGAAAGACGGTTGGGATCGGCAAATGGTTCCATGCCGCGTTCCAGAGACCAATCATAAACACGTTTTGACATGGCTGCATGGCGTGCAAAGCGTTTTTCCAAGCCTTCTGCAAAGATCCGGTCAAGTTGAAAATCCAGACCGTATACCAGAGTTACAGCCGAAGTCATGGCGGTGGAATTTTTAATTCGGTAATCTTCCATGATCAGCAGATCAAAATACCAACCACGATTCGTTACTGTCTTGGCTTTTTCCAATGCCCGATCAGTTGTTCCGGCTAATGAAAGACCTGGAGGAAGGGCGATGCATTTCTGAGAAGATGTCAACAGGAAATCAATTCCCCAAGCATCCATTTCAATTTTAGTACCTGCCAATGATGAAACTGCATCAACCATGATCATCGTATCTGGGCTGACTTCTTTGACTATTGCACACAATTCCTTTACAGGACTCTCACATCCCGTAGAGGTTTCATTATGAACAATCGTAACGGCTTCGTAATGCTTTTTCTTTAACGCTGCCCGTAATTGTTCAGGTTCAATGGCTTTTCCCCATTCTGCTTCCAATCTATCTGCCTGTTTCCCATTGCCGATGGCAACTTCATACCAGCGCTCAGAAAAAGCGCCATTGACGCAGCATAGTACATCCTTCTGCACGAGATTTCGAATCCCGGTTTCCTGCATACCACTTCCGGAATGGGTGCCGATGAAAACGCGATATTTGGTGTAGAAAAGATCTTCACATTTTTTTGCCGCGCGCTGGTAAATTGCTTCATATTCCTTGCTGCGGTGGGGAAGAACGGGCTTTGACATTGCAGCAAATACCTCGGGTGCAACATCCACTGGTCCAGGAACAAACATTCGTGACATTTTTCTCTCCTAATCGATTTTTCCCTGAAGGGGAGGTCTGTTAATGAAACAAAACAATAATAATATGATAGTAGCTCTTTCGCTAGTATGCAAATACCTATCCAACGAAAATAAAAATCATACAAAGATGGGATTAATTATTAAGGGAGGAATGTCCACGTTATTTGTGAATTGTGAGATTTATTCTCATTTTCCAAATATTGACCTTTTAACAAAATCGTAGGGTTTTCGAATACTCAACGATGCAATTGCAGTATGATTGATTTATCTATCTATTCATTTATTTCTACATAATAAACAAATTGAACGGAGCACTACCTGTGTAAATATATTAAAATAACACATGGATGCTCATCCAGAATAATATAACATTATTAAAGCGAGGAGTGAAAGAGTGAGCGAAATAATTCAAAACCTTTCCAGCGGTACTGTCGGTTTTCTTATCTGGACTATTTTATGGATGCTGGGTGGAGTTCTGCTCATCCGAGGGGTTTTTAAACTGGAGAAAAAGGAATTTCTCCTGATCGGGGTAGGTGCCGGATTCATCATCGAAAGCTGGATTGCAAATATTCTTGGAAGATTCCTTGATCCATTACTGGCATTTTGGTTAGCCGCCATACTTACTTTTCTGGGTGGATTAACCTTTTGCCTGCCTTTGTTCCGAAAAAAAACTCCTTTCAAAGATATTTTTCCAATAGTTCCCTGGCATTGGATCACCTTCCTTGTTCTTTTTTATATTTTCTTTATGATCGCGCGAGGAATGTCCATCTGGGATGAATTCAAAACCCTGCCATTGGTTTCTATGATCGCTGCAGGCGATATTCCTCCGCATTTCCCGTATGACATCAGCGTTGTTTTAGATGAACACTACCTGCGTTATCTAGTAGCTGCCCAGTTCATGCGGATTGGGGATTTCTATCCTTGGACGGCTCTAGCTTTTCTACAAGCGTTGACGTTAAGTTTGAGCACCGTCCTGGTAGTAATCTGGATTCAGCGAATTACTCGAAATATCTTTGCAGGAATTACCGGAGGTGTATTTCATGTTCTGGCGGGAGGAACACGCTGGTTGCTTCTCCTATTCCCACCTTCTATCATAAATAAGTTTGACTCCACTATTCAACGCATGGGCAGCGGTTTGAATAGCGGTACTGACCTGCGTACTGCTCTCATTAGTCCATGGGCAGCACAGGGCATGGCGCCTATCTCCATTCCATTTGCATTTACGAATGGTTTGCTAAAACCGTCCATCCTGGGTGTGGGCTGGGATAATATCAGTTTTTTGATCTTGATCCTTATCATATTACTTTATGACAAAGTAAAAGGCATCAAGACTCTATCACTGGTTGGCCTGCTATTGGCTGGATTGGGATTAATGGATGAGATGACCTTTGTGTTTCTAAGCGGTCTCTTGATCATCATTCACCTTTTCCAATTAATAAGAACCAAAGATGCAATTGTTAAGAAGGAAGCACGTCTTCGGTTGATAATGTTGGTTCTGGTTTGGATCGTAGTTTTCTTGCAGGGTGGATTTTTCACTGCGCTTGTTAATAACTTTTTTGATCCCGAGTATGTTTCCTACCATGCTTTTAATGTTCAATTCAATTTCCCACCCACCTTTATGGATCCCCATCTGGGTGAATTACAGATCACGAATCTTATTCATCTAGTCATCTTGTTTTTAGAATGCGGACCCATCGCATTCGTTTTTCCACTGGTGCTGATCTGGGGATGGAAGTCATTAAAAAATAGAAAGATCATCGATGCAGCCTACATTGGTACAGCCTTGCTAGGTCTGGCATTTTGTTTCGTACAAATCACATCCAAGGGTATTAATAGCGCTGTGAATCGAGTTCAAAATGATTTTCTGGAGGTAAGCCTCCTATTTGCAGTGCCGGTGGTTTTTTATTGGATACAGAAGCGTAAACAAGGAATAAAAATTACAATCGCTATCTTGGCACTGTTATCGATCTTCGGTGGTGTAGTTGTATTTGGGACGGAACTATCAGGAATTCAAGAACCTGAGCTTGGGCTCTTTATCACCGAGATGGATGTACGTATGATGGACAAGTATTGGAATAAGCTGGAAAGGGATGCCACAATTCTGGACCCCAATATCCCGCGTGCGATCACCATCTTCGCGCGGACTGGAAATTCATCTGTTGACTTTTACGAACCAACACAGGAATGGGAAAAATTGATATACGATCCTGATCCGGTGGAAATGGCGCAAGCTGGCTATGATTACCTGTATTACGATCGGGATTATTGGAAAACTCTTACGGTAGAAGAACAGAAACTTCTCACTTCTTCTTGCGTAACCGCCGTTAATGAGGAAACGGAATGGACAGGAGATTTTAGAATCCTGGTGGATATAACCGCTTGTCAATGATGGCGATGGAAAACACACATGGCGAATTCTTCAATGAAGAACGATGAAAGAAAAGGATTCCTGAATGAAATTCTGGCTTACCCGGATGCTGTCAATTTGAATGTCGATGATCCGCAGGTGACCTACCAGCGGCATGCGATCATTCGGGAGAAACGATTTTTACATGCGATTTATCAAGAATGGTACAGCATGCAGATCGCTCAATTACCAGTCATACCCGGTAAAGTATTGGAGATCGGTTCAGGAGCCGGTTTTTTTGATGAAGTAAATAAAAGGACAATAACTTCCGAAATATTTTTCTGTCCCTTTGTGGATGCCATTCTGGATGGAGTGCGGCTGCCTTTTCCGGATGAATCCCTGCGTGCGATCGTGATGACGGATGTTTTTCATCATATTCCGGACGTGGAACAATTTCTGAGAGAGGGAATGCGTTCGCTAAAGCCCGGCGGGCGCGTTATCATGATCGAACCCTGGGTAACCCGCTGGTCACGCTGGGTGATGGATCATTTCCATTCAGAGCCGATGGATGTCGAAATGGAAACCTGGCAGTTCCCTTCCTATGGACCACTTTCCAGCTCCAATCAAGCACTACCCTGGATCGTTTTTCAACGGGATAGGGAAATCTTTGAACAGAAATATCCCGATTTAAAAATCACTGCACAAACGCCATTCATGCCATTCCGCTATCTTTTAAGCGGGGGCGTTTCCATGCGCTCATTAGCTCCGGCAGGCTGTAATTCCTTTTTGAAACGAGTTGAAAAATGTTTCAATCCTAAGAATTGGGCCATGTTTGCCCTCATCGTTCTCGAGAAGACTCAATAAAAAGTGGGAATTTATTAAATGAATTTGATGCGGCGAGCTGCGAAAAGCACCATTTTTAACAACAGCCAGCCATGTTTCCAACGTTGAATATTAGTAGTGCCATAGGTTCGTTCAGCATATCGGATAGGCAGATCAACGATTTTTAGATCCAGTTTTGAAGCGCCGAACAGCAAATCAAAATCTCCAAACGGGTCGAAATCACCGAAATAAGATCGATTCGCTGCGATTTTTTCATAATCCTTTTTCCATACGACTTTTGTACCACACAGCGTATCTTTTACTGATTGATCAAGCAGGAAGGAGAACAGTAAACTAAAGCATTTATTGCCGATATAGTTAAAAAAGCGCATGGCTTGTTTTTCCATCGGGTAAACTAGGCGCACTCCATTAATAAAATCTCCTCTGCCGGATTGGATAGCCTGGTAAAAACGGGGCAGATCTTCTGGTGGAACCGTCAGATCAGCATCCAGAATCATCAGAATATCACCACTGGCATTGGAAAAACCCAATCGCACCGCATCCCCTTTTCCTTTGCCTTCCTGACGGAGCAGTTTTACATTGGTCTCAGGATGGTTGTGCATTTCTTGCTGAATGGTTTGATAGGTAGCATCCTTTGAATGACCTTCTACAAAGATCAATTCTGTACCGTTGCCCATCTTGGGTACTCTGTTGAAAATTTGCTTGATATTGCCCTCTTCGTTACGGGCAGGTACGATCACGGAAACCCGGACTTCCTTGTTATGTTCGGTCAGAGAAGGGATTGGTCTGGCGAGCGTGAAGGCTGTCATTGCCAGTGAGCGGAAAGGCCACAAACGAACTAGAAAATAATTACAGAAAGCAGAAAGGAGTGGGATGGGTAAGGGGGAAAGAACTTCTTCCCAATCACGGATTACTTCAAATCCACCCAAATAGAGAAGATTCTTAACATCATCTACAGAAAGCCAGTTCTGAGGTAGTGTGCGCTGTGCGAGATGCATCTTCTGCGCAAGAGCCAGTGGCCATTCCCACAGGCGGCTGTAGTAATTCAACAGAATCCTGGTAGATGGGTTTGACCATTTTTTTATTTTATGAAAGACCGCTTCCACATCCCAGAGATCATTAATAAGGTCGGAGAGGATAATGTAATCGAATTTCTCATTGAGTTCTATTTCATGAATATCACCCTGTACAAAAACCAAATTAGGGTGGCGCTGACCGGCTCTTTCGATCATTTCGCTGGATAAATCAATGCCAACTCCTCTGGCGGGATTCAGAGAAGCCAATAAATCTCCTCGTGCACAACCAATTTCAAGCACGTTCATGGCTGGAGGAATATGAAATTGGTAGATTTTCCCCAAGCGTTTGCGATAGGATCCTCCCCAACCGTTCCAATGGTCGAGCTGGAGAGCGATTCCATCCCAGTGTGCTTGATGAAGGGATTGATATTGAAGAAATTTCTCAGAAGTTTGCATGTATATTTCCAGTCAATGAATAAAATGGTTCATAAAAAGTATATCATTTTGCCGGGATAGATGATGCCATTCTAAATAGTTTTCCCGCTTTCTTGACGGATGGCTTCCCCTGATTTATAATTCAACAGTTGAATATTGAACCATGAATACTTTAACAAATCATGAAAACCGCGACCTGGATATCCTTGAACATATCGAGAATGATCCTGAAACCACACAAGCAACCATTGCGGCACGCCTGGGTGTGGCAGTCGGCACGGTAAACTGGCATTTAAAGCGACTAATTGAAAAAGGGTATGTCAAGGTACGGCGCATTGAGCGTCGCAAATTGCGTTATATTATCACGCCACAGGGAATTGCCCATCGCGCGAATTTATTGGTCGATTATATCCAGACTTCTTTTGATATGTACCGGCTGGTTCGGCAGCGTTCTTTGGATGCAATTCAAAATATAAAAGAGCAGGGGTATGCTCGGATATTTCTGGAGGGGAGCGATGATGTGGCTGAAATTTGCAGACTGACCTGCCTTGAACAGGGATTGCAGATTTCCGAAGAAAAAAAGTACCCGATCTTTCGAATTGAAGGATTGAAGATTTTTATCATCATGGAGGATTCGGAGAATGGTAATGAGTGAAAATAAGTTTTTTGCGGGAAAACGATTTTGCGTTACTGGCGGAGCTGGATTCCTCGGGCAGGTGGTCGTCCGAAAATTGAAAGAACGCGGCGCACAGGAAATCTTCATTCCTACTATTGAAGATTATGATCTGACGCAGATCGCTTCCATCCAAAAAATGCTGGATGATTCAAAACCGGATGTGATCATCCATCTGGCGGCTCAAGTGGGTGGAATCGGTGCAAATCGCGAACACCCAGGTGAATTCTTTTATAACAATCTCATGATGGGTGTGCAATTAATGCACGAATCCTGGAAGCGTTCGATTGAGAAATTTGTGGCCATTGGTACGATCTGTGCGTATCCAAAATTCACTCCAGTGCCATTTAAAGAAGAGGATTTATGGAATGGGTATCCCGAAGAGACCAATGCTCCCTACGGGCTTGCCAAGAAGATGCTCCTGGTGCAATCACAATCGTATCGACAGCAGTATGGATTCAACAGCATTTTCTTGCTGCCAGTGAATCTGTATGGACCGGGTGATAATTTCAATCCGACTTCATCGCATGTCATCCCGGCTCTCATTCGAAAATGCGTACGGGCAGTGGATGAAGGTAGCCAGGAAATTGAAGTGTGGGGAGATGGTTCTCCTACCCGGGAATTTGTATATGTTGAGGATGCAGCGGAAGGTATTCTGCTTGCGACCGAAAAATATAATGATTCCGAGCCGGTTAATATTGGTTCTGGATTTGAGATCAGCATTAAAGACCTAATATATCTCATTGCAGACCTTACCGGGTATAAAGGATCGTTCCATTGGGATACATCCAAACCAAACGGGCAACCCCGACGCTGCCTGGATACAAACCGGGCAAAAAACTACTTTGGGTTTGAAGCGCAAGTGTCCTTTAAAGAAGGGCTGAAATGTACGGTTGCCTGGTATCAAGAAAATAAAGGAAGGATTAAATAGGCAATTATGTCTGCCATGAATGAACCACGCACTATCACTATTAAACCTTCCACAGGTTGGGCTGCTCTGAATTTAAAAGACCTGTGGGATTACCGGGAATTGATCTACTTTTTCACCTGGCGCGATCTGAAAGTGCGGTATAAACAAACTTTGTTGGGTGCCAGTTGGGCTGTTCTACAGCCTGTTCTTACCATGGTGGTCTTCAGTATTTTCTTTGGCGGCCTCGCCAAAGTACCTTCTGATGGCGTACCATATCCAATCTTCTCCTATACCGCTCTGTTGCCATGGACTTTATTTTCAAAAGCTTTACAAGATGCCAGCCGTTCTCTTGTTTCAAGCGCTAATATAATTTCCAAAGTATATTTCCCGCGCTTGATCCTTCCCATATCTTCAACACTGGCGGGTTTGGTGGATTTTGCGATCGCTTTTGTGGTGCTGCTCTTGATGATGGTGTTCTATGGAATTCACCCAACTGCCAATCTGTGGCTGTTGCCATTGCTAATTTTACTGGCATTGATCACGGCCATTGGAGTGAGCTTATGGCTTTCAGCCCTCAATGTTATGTATCGCGACGTTGGGCACATGCTCCCATTTTTAAACCAGTTTTGGATGTACATTACACCCATTGCCTATTCTTCTTCGATTGTCCCTGAAAAATGGAGATTCGTCTATGCATTGAATCCGTTGACGGGTGTGGTGGAAGGGTTCCGCTGGGCGCTCCTGGGTACCGGGGAAGGGCCTGGTATCACACTACTTATATCATCGTGTATTGCGATCCTGATAACTATTTCCGGTTTATTCTATTTCCGGCGCATGGAACGCAAGTTTGCCGATCTTGTTTAGTGGATAGAGAGAAAATCGCATGAGCAAAACAGCAATACGTGTTGAGAATCTTGGAAAAAAATACAACATCGGCGCACTGGTTGTGAAATACCCAACCTTGCGCGATAAAATATCGGATGGTTTTAAACGGCATGAAAAAAATGCTGATAACTTCATCTGGGCACTGAAAGATGTTTCTTTTGAAGTGAAAGAGGGCCAGGTTCTCGGTGTGGTTGGTCGAAATGGAGCAGGCAAGAGCACGCTGCTAAAGATCCTTTCCCGTGTTACGGAACCTACCGAAGGATTGGTGGAAATTCGTGGGCGGGTTGGCTCGCTGCTCGAAGTAGGCACCGGTTTTCACCCTGAATTAACTGGACGTGAGAATATTTTCTTAAATGGTGCGATTTTGGGAATGAGGCGAGAGGAGATCGGTAGCAAGTTTGATGAGATCGTTTCATTTGCCGAAGTCGAAAAATTCATTGATACACCGGTTAAACGCTATTCCAGCGGCATGTATTTGCGTTTGGCGTTTGCGGTAGCTGCTCATCTGGAACCGGAAATATTGGTGGTGGATGAAGTGCTGGCTGTAGGTGATGCAGAATTTCAAAAGAAATGTCTGGGAAAGATGAGCGATGTTGCCCAGCAAGGGCGCACTGTTCTTTTTGTAAGCCATAATATGTCTGCCGTGCTGCGCCTAACTCAAGAAACCCTGGTTATCGATCACGGTCAATTATTGATGCGTGGCCCAACCCCCGAAGCAGTGGATTTTTATCTGTCAAAGGGTCTTACCCAGGAAGGGCAGAAAATTTGGATGGAAGATGAAATTGCCACTGCCGCAAAGCCTTTCCGCCCGATCGCAATTCGCGTACTGGACAAACATGGTGGAGTTGCAGATACTGTACGCTCGGCTGAACCTTTTGTAATAGAAATTGAATATGAATTGGGAAAGCCGTTAAAAGGGTTGCGGGTTGGGATCTATCTATTGACAACGCGAGGAGAATATATTTTTACCTCCTTTGACACCGATGATATAAAACAATATGAGGCCAATACTGTTCGTCAGGCAGGCAGGTATGTCAGTCGTTGTAAAATTCCTGCAAATTTATTGAATGAAGGTCGCTATGTTATTGGAGTGAATGCCAGCACCTATTTAATCAAACGATATTTTCAGGATGATCAAGCGTTGCTATTTAATGTTGACCCGGTAGGTGCTCCCGGAATGCAGTGGGTTGAGACACGCCTGGGTACGATCAGACCTGTATTGAATTGGCAGATCGAAAATTATGAAAGTGGTGAAATGCGACATGGCAAATAATGATGGCACACAGAGGAAAACGAAAGAATTCATAAAAAATGTCCTTGGCGAAGTTCCATTAACAGCCGAGTTATACTGGCTGATCCGAAATCGCAGCAAAGGCATTCAAAGTAGATTTTCTCTGGCTGACCTTGACAAGCATATTCCTGAAATGGTTCAATACCTGAATGAGAATCCGGTTGCGGAGAAACCAAACAAGAAGGTTTTTGTCTTTGCAACCCTTCATTATTGGATCAGCCATGCTGCGTTGATCAGTTCAACACTGGCAGGTATGGGATACGATGTTTCTTTGGGATATCTGCCGTATCATGATTGGCAAAACCCGATAAACCGCTTTGATTTGCGTCGCCAGAATTTGTATGCACAAAGTATTCTCAAGAAACTCAATCCATATGTTAAAACATTCTCATTTCTAAATGTATATGCTGGTTATAAAACGCTCCCTCCGGATCTGGCACAGCATGCTGAACAGATCGCGCGCTTTGATTCGCAATATACCCTGCAGGTTGAAACTGTCGATACGGATGAGCCGATTTATCGAATGCGTGTGGAGAGAAATGAAGATATTGCACGCAATGCACTGGCATGGCTTACTACGAATAAACCGGATGTCGTGATCATACCCAATGGTACCATTCAAGAATTTGCCGTAGTTTATGAAGTTGCAAGGTATTTGAAAATTCCAGTAACCACTTATGAGTTTGGAGATCAACGGCAGCGTGTTTGGATCGCTCAAAATGCAAAGGTGATGAATCAAGAAACAGATGCACTTTGGGAAGCCTATCGCGATCAACCGCTGGACCGCAATGAACTGCATAAGATCCATGAACTATTTGAAGCACGCCGCAAAGCTTCCATTTGGAAAAATTTTTCCCGTTTATGGCAACGCGCACCTGCGAAAGGGGTTGCAGAAGCACGGAAAGAATTGGGTCTGGATGACGAACGACCGGTTGTTTTACTGGCAACCAATGTGCTCGGCGACAGTCTGACCCTCGGTAGGGAAGTATTCACACACACGATGGAAGAATGGATCGTGCGAACGCTGCAATACTTTATGGGAAAACCCAATGCACAGCTCGTGATCCGGGTTCATCCGGGTGAAATGCTGACCCACGGACAATCCATGGTAGATGTGATTCAACATGTCGTTCCGGATCTGCCGGAACATATTCATCTCATTAAACCGGAGGATGTCACCAATACCTACGATCTCATTGCAGCCGCAGATCTGGGGCTGGTTTACACAACCACAGTTGGGCTCGAAATGGCGATGAGCGGTGTGCCTGTTATCGTAGTAGGGGATACCCACTATACAGAAAAAGGTTTCACCATCGATCCACAATCCTGGGTGAAATATTACAAACTGATCGGTTCGATCCTGCAAGATCCTGATGGTTACCGGCTAACGGATAAAGAAATCGAACTGGCTTGGGCGTATGCATACCGCTTCTTCTTCGATTTTCCACGCCCCATCCCCTGGCATTTAGTACGCATGTGGGAAGATTATGAACAAAACCCATTATCCAAAGTTCTTTCCAAGGAAGGGCAAAAAGAGTTTGAGATGACTTTCCGCTACCTGGCGGGTGAACCGCTGGACTGGGTAGCGATTCGAGATGGAAAGGAACACTATTCCGGATGAAAGAGAAGGAATTTGATATTCAAGAAGTAAAAGCCTTCTACGATGGCATCGGTTGGCAAGTGACCGAAAATGGTGTGTATCAAAATGCACGCTATGAAGATTTACGCCCGGTTTCGAGGGAATATATCCATAAATGCCATCTGCGTATCAATCGCTACCTATCGCATACCGGCAAATACCTATTGGATGCAGGTTCCGGGCCGATTCAATATCCGGAATACATTACCTATTCAGAGGGTTACAAGTATCGCGTTTGCCTTGACCTTTCCTATGTAGCTCTCTATGATGCACGCAAACGCATCGGATCGCACGGATTATTTGTAGTGGCGGATGTTGCTAATATGCCATTTGCGGACGAAGTTTTTGATGATATCGTATCCTTGCATACATTTCACCATCTGCCGCTGGCTGGAAGGCAAAATGCGTACCGTGAAGTTTTTCGAATTCTCAAACCAAATGCCAGTGCAGTGGTAGTCAATGGCTGGAATTATTCTCCTTTTATGAAAAGGATGAATTGGTTAATGAGAATCGGTGAAAAATTTTCAAGGAATACAGAAAAGCAAGAAGAAAAGCAAACACAAGCGAATCCGCAGGCAGTTTCTTCAAAGCCATCCGGTACCTTTGTTGAAAAATTCGACGCGAAGACATTTAAAAAAGAAATCCTACCAGAGTTTAATATCCGTATTCGGGTATGGCGATCGGTCAGCGTACGCTTTTTAAGAGCCGTCATGCAACCGGGTTGGGGCGGAAAGTTCCTGTTGAAGAAATTATATTTTTTGGAAGAGGTATTCCCACGTCATTTCGGGGAACAGGGGCAGTATCCATTGATCATTATGAGAAAAAAAGAAGGATGAGGTTAAACGTATTATGAATTGGAATGATAAAGTAGTTCTGGTAACCGGAGGAACCGGTTCATTCGGAAAAAAATTCATAGAGATCATGTTAAAAGAATTCCATCCTGGCAAACTGATTGTTTACAGCCGGGATGAACAAAAACAACATGAAATGCGGCAGATGGGCTATCAGCACGAAAGTCTGCGTTACTTCATTGGAGATATTCGTGATCAAGAACGACTGCGTCGAGCTTTCCAGGGTGTTGATTATGTGGTGCATGCCGCTGCCCTTAAACAGGTGCCAGCTTGCGAATACAACCCCATGGAAGCAGTAAAGACTAATATTCTTGGCAGCAGTAATGTGATTGATGCAGCGCTGGATGCGAATGTGAGCCGTGTCATTGCTCTCAGTACAGATAAAGCTGTCAATCCCATCAATTTATATGGAGCAACAAAACTGGCTGCTGAAAAACTGTTCGTGCAAAGTAATGCGTACGCCGGTGGTCGTGAGACGCGCTTTGCCTGTGTGCGCTATGGCAATGTAGTTGGCTCCCGGGGCAGTGTTGTGCCCGTGTTCTTACGCCAGCGCAAAACCGGAAAGATAACCATTACGGATGAACGCATGACCCGTTTCTGGATCTCTCTCGAGCAGGGTGTGCGCTTCGTGATCGGTTGTTTGGAACAAATGTATGGCGGTGAAGTATTTGTTCCCAAGATCCCCAGCATGAAAGTGATCGATCTGGCAAAAGCAGTTGCACCTGAAGCGAAGATCGAGATCGTTGGAATTCGCCCCGGAGAAAAATTGCATGAAGTATTAATTTCTGAAGATGAAGCGCGCACGGTGGTGGAATTGGATGATATGTACGTCGTGCAGCCGGCTGCCGCTTTATGGTTTGGGCGTGAATGGGAAAGTAAGGGAAAGAAAATTAGCGATGATTTTCGTTATGCGAGCAATACCAATACGGATTGGCTGGATATTGAAGATATTCAAGAATTCATTGCTCCATTCGAATCTTCATCTGAAAAATAATCCGGAGCGAGGAAATGCGCATTCTGATAAGTGGTGCAAGTGGTCTGCTGGGATTGAATCTTGGACTCCGATTTACTGCTGAGCACACCAGCATCGGTCTCGTTCATTCCCACCCATTGAAAGAACTGCCATTCTCTATCAATATTGTTGATCTCAATGAAGAAAAGAATGCCCGTGCGCTTATAGATCGTTATAAGCCAGATGTGTTTATCCATTGTGCTGCGTTGGCCGATGTGGATGTTTGTGAAAAAGATCCCACCCGAGCCCGTCAATTGAATGCAGAATTACCGGGTTGGCTTGCCGAGGAATGTGAGCGACATGCTGTTAAGCTTGTCCATATTTCCACGGATGCAGTTTTTGATGGGCGGAAAGAAGGAAAATATCAGGAGCAAGATACACCCAATCCGCTGGGTATGTATGCGCAGACCAAATTGGAGGGGGAAAGGAATGTTTTGCAGGTAAATTCTGCTGCTCTTGTGGCAAGGGTTAATTTCTATGGATTCAGCCTTTCTCGAAAACGTAGTTTGGCAGAAACCTTTTTACATACCCTGCAAAATGGAAAAACCATGTATGGGTTCACTGATGTGATCTTCAGCCCATTGTATGTGATCGATCTGGCTGAAGTTTTACTGAAAATGGTTGAAAAACAACTTTCTGGTTTGTATCATGTTACCAGTCCTGAATCGCAAAGCAAATATGCTTTCGGTGTGAATATCGCTCAGAGGTTTGGATTGGATCAGAGCTTGATCCAACCTATCCTGGTAACAGAAGCGACCTTTCTTACTGCCCCGCGATCTCAAAATTTGGTGCTGGATCCCGGAAAAGTGCAAAGGGCTTTGAAAATGAACTTACCGAACCAACAAGAGGGATTGGATCGCTTTTATCAAGACTATGAGAATGGGTTTGCGCAACGTATTTATAGTTTGCAATAGGAACTTACGAGGAATGAAAGGAGAGTAGCATGGCATTCATAATTGGGAATCATACGATCGGAATGGAATACCCCACTTATTTTATTGCAGATATTGCTGCCAATCACGATGGTGATCTGGAACGCGCCAAACTGCTGATCCGCTTGGCAAAGGAAGCCGGAGCAAATGCTGCGAAATTTCAAAATTTTCAAGCGCATAAAATTGTTTCTGATCGCGGGTTCAAAACACTAGGAGGGCAGCAATCCCATCAAGCCAAGTGGAAAAAATCCGTATTTGAAGTATACAAAGATGCTTCGGTACCTTTTGATTGGACTCCTGTTTTGAAAGAAGAATGTGACAAACAAGGCATTGATTATTTCTCCTCCCCGTATGATTTTGAAGCTGTGGATATGCTGGAAAGCTATGTCCCGGCATATAAAGTTGGTTCCGGTGAGATCGATTGGATTGAAGCGTTGGAATATATGGCATCCAAAGGCAAACCGATGATCATTGCTACGGGCGCAGCAACCATCGGGGAAGTGCAGAAAGCGGTACATGCCATCCTGGCGATCAATAAAGAGCTGGTTCTCATGCAGTGCAATACCAATTACACCGCCAGTTTGGGAAACTTTAAATATATTAATTTGAATGTTCTAAAAACATACGCAACACTGTTTCCTCAAGTTGTGCTGGGTCTTTCTGACCATACTCCCGGGCATGCCACCGTTTTAGGAGCGGTTGCGTTAGGAGCGCGAGTGATCGAAAAACATTTCACGGATGATAACAGCCGTGAAGGCCCTGATCATCTTTTTGCAATGAATCCACAGACCTGGGCAGACATGGTGGATAATACCCGCCAGTTGGAACAAGCCTTGGGATCGACAGATAAATTTATTGCTGAGAATGAAATAGAGACAGTCATCATTCAGCGCCGCTGTCTGCGGGCTGCTAGAAATATTGCTAAGAATGAAGTCTTTGCCCGGGAAATGATCGATGTACTGCGCCCTGCCACACCGGGTGCAATATTGCCGGATCAAATAGAGAAAGTAATTGGACTACGTGCCATTGAAGATATCCCTGCTGGGCAGGAGATTCGTTGGACTGATTTAGGGAAATAGGAAGGGCAGACCGTTTGCGTATTCTATACTGTTCTCAGGATTATTCACCACATGATCACCGTTTCTTAAGTGCTCTTTCAAAGACTGATCATCAGATCTATTGGCTTCGGCTTGAAGATCGCAGGCGAAATCTTGAAACTCGTGATCTGCCGGAAAATATTCACAAAGTAACCTGGCGTGTTGGAAATGAGCGAGTGCACTGGTGGCAGTATCCGAGTTTGGGTAGAAAATTCCGAAATGTACTGAAAGAAATCCAGCCAGATCTAGTGCACGCCGGTCCTCTCCAGTCGGTCAGCATCTTACCTGCCAGCGCAGGTTTTCAGCCTCTGGTGAGCATGTCGTGGGGTTTTGATATGCTGCAGGATGCCGACCGTAATCAATTTTGGAAATGGGCAACAAAATATGTATTAAAAAAGACAGATCGGTTATTTTGTGATTGCCAGACTGTGAAAAAGAAAGCTGTTGTTTGGGGTTTCCCGGAAGAAAAAGTTTCAGTATTTCCTTGGGGGGTGGATCTTTCTTTATTCAAACCTGCTGCAAAACAAAAAAAACTAGGCAAAGAGCTGATATTTTTAAGTACACGTTCCTGGGAACCACGTTACGGGATTGATGTGGCGCTCAAGGGTTTTGCATTGGCTGTGCAGGAAAATCCAAATCTGCACCTGATCATGCTCAGCAATGGATCACAAGCTGATTGGGTTTGGAGCTTTATTCGCGAAAACCGGCTTGAGCAGAATGTTGAACTGCGTGGACAAATTAATAATGAAACGCTTTCGGAAATCTACCACAGCGCCCATGTCTACCTAACGGCATCACACGTGGATGGTTCTTCGGTCGCTTTGATGGAAGCCTTGGCATGTGGAACACCGGCTTTAGTTTCGGATATTCCCTCCAATCTGGAATGGGTCAAGGATGGGGTGGAGGGTTGGGTTTTCAAAGATGGCGATGCTTCTGATCTGGCATGTGCGATCTTGCGAATTGCTTCCCAACCTGAAATGGTATCAACTGCTTCGATCAATGCCCGTCAAACGGCTGAACAGAAAGCGGATTGGAAAAAGAATTTTGCAATTTTGCTGGAGGGGTATGATCGGGCAATAGAGGGTGTGGCAAAATGACAAACCAAAGAATCGTAGCCATCATTCAAGCACGCATGGGTTCCAGCCGCTTGCCGGGTAAGGTGCTGCGCGATATTCATGGAAAACCCATGCTGGCATGGGTGGTTGAGCGGGCGCGCAAAGCTGCCACGCTTTCTGAAGTTGTTGTTGCTACCACTATTGATCAAAGCGATGATATGCTGGAACAGGTTTGTGCCAATTTGGGTATTTCCTGTTTACGCGGGAGTGTTTTTGACGTGCTCGATCGTTATTATCAAGCTGCTCGGCAGTGTGAAGCGGATATCATCGTGCGCCTCACTGCAGATTGCCCGTTGATCGACCCGGGTTTGATCGATCTGGTGGTTACTCGCTTTTTAGAAGAAAAAGTGGATTTTGCAGCAAACCGCTTACCACCACCCTATAAACGTACCTATCCGATCGGGTTGGATGTTGAGGTGGTGTCATTCGCTGCATTGAAAAGAGCTTGGAAGGAAGCCAAAGAAAGCCATGAGCGGGAACATGTACTGCCATATTTATACGATACTCCCGGGCGGTTTAAGATCCTGGTTGTGGATTATGAGAAAAACTTGGGGAATTATCGTTGGACCGTGGATACACAATCTGATCTGATGTTCATTCAAGAAATAGTTGCTCGCCTGCCTGAGCAGGAAAAGTTTTCCTGGCTGGATGTGCTGAGAATTGTAGAAGAGAATCCAAAGTTGTCTGAGATTAACGCAGGAATTTCACATAAATCATTTCTGGATGTGGATGAGCGTGCAAATGATGAAGGAGAGAAGCATGGCTGATCCTCTGATCACGTTTTTTACAGCTCCCAAACCTTTCACAAACTCCCATATTAATATCATTCAACGCAATGCAATCCAATCCTGGAAGAACTTAAGTGAAGCGGTTCAAATCTTCCTCATTGGAAATGACGAGGGGATTGCTCAAGCAGCCAAAGATTATAAAGTTCAACATTTTCCACAAGTGCGCTGCAATGATCGGGGGACCCCGCTCATCAGTTCCATGTTGCAAATTGCCCGTGAAAATAGCCACAGCCCTTACCTGTGTATCATCAATACGGATATTCTGGTGCTGCCGGAAATGCTGGATGTGTTAAAGGTTGTTGCTGGAAAGATGCAGCAATTTCTGCTGGTCGGGCAGCGCTGGGATGTGGAAATCACCGAACTGCTCCCGCAGAATGAATCCCTCTTCACGGTAATACGTGAAAAGATCCAGAAGGTCGGTCGGCTGCATCCACCCATGGGCAGTGATTATTTTCTCTTCCCGCGTACCTGTTTTACAAAAATTCCTGATTTTGCCATTGGTAGAGCTGGTTGGGATAACTGGATGATCTATAAAGCACGGTTGGAAGGTTGGAAGGTGATCGATAGCAGCCAGTCTATCACCATTGCCCATCAGGATCATGATTACAGGCATTTTAAGGACGGAAAATCTCATTATCGCCAGCCTGAAACGAAGGTAAATGTGCAGCTGGCAGGTGGAGCACACACCGTTTTTACGCTGCATGATGCCCAGCGTAGAATCGTGAATGGGCAAGTGAAATCGATCCCCTTGACCTGGAAACGATTTTGGCGTGAAACAGAGATTTTTCCTATATCAGTATTGAAAAGCCAATTCCTGGGGAAAATATCATTTTATTTGTTCCATCCCCAAAAAGCTTATTCTCTGTTGCGAAATTTAATGAAAAAAGTTCTCAAAGGGTAGATAATCCAAAAAGAAATTGGAATTTATTTCCAATTTCTTTTTTATTTACTCATATACTTATTTCACAGATGCTTCTATTCATCTGCTTGTGGAAGCAGCTTTATTTCTTCTAATCTAATTTGTGCAGGCTTCTCCAAAATTGAATTCTTCCAAATTCCACAAATCGCTGGTTGAACCAATTGTTGGATTAAATCCGCACATATCCGCGCGGGCTACACTGACATCGGCATGGTAAAACAAAGGGATTAACGGTAGAGCATTCTCAATTTCCTTTGTCGATTCTTCCTTCAAATCGTTGGACGGTATAGTCGCGCAAAGTTGATTTAATCGCTCGACCTTTTCAAGCGCGGGCATGCTGCTGGCAATCCACTCCTCGTTCAAATAAGTGCATGGGAAACCCTTCGCAATCGTGTGTGAGAATGGCATCAGATCAAAATCAAGCGTGAAAATGGGTCCATCCTGTGCAAGGTAATCCCATGAAGTGTAGGTTTTGATATCCAATTGGATGCCACATTCTTTCAAGGACGCTTGCACTGCTGCTGATTCTCTTTCATACATGGGATCATCAGGAACGATCATGGATAGAACCAACGTTGAACCGTCTTCAACAGATTCAACTCCTTGAGCGACGCGAGGTGTTTCCAGATTTCCATCTTCATCCACCCAACCCAGTGCATCCAACAGTTGCGCAGCTGCTTCCGGAGAATATCCAACCTCTTCTGAAAATTGCTGTGCTTCAAAGATGGTGTTGGTTGGGAAAGCCAATTTGTAATTGGTCTTGCTGTTGACGTAAGCACGGTCGATGCACATGGAAAGAATCGGTTGGAGAGAGGTAACATTTGTTCGTTCTGGATTCAACCATAGCCCTTCCAAAATGGAATTGGGTAGCGCATGCGCCTGAACTGCAGGAGTCATATAGTAATCTGTAAGATAATTCAGGAGATCATATTGATCCGAAAAATCAACGGTGGCATCCACCAGATCACACTGGTCGGAATAGATCGTCTTTCCATCCGGGCTCCAGTTGTATTCCAATATTTCATATCGTTCATAATCAAATTCCAGCGAAGCCAGGTTGGTATCTCCCAGGTTGGAAACAAAGCGAAATTCCAATTCATCAAAATAGGGTAGCCCTTCGGAAGAACGGAAATAGAACGGATTTCTCTCCAGAAGGATAGATCCGTCATTCCATTCTTTTATGGAATAGGCTCCCCAACCCAGGGGTGTTTGGTTGGCAAAATCCGCTTCCAATAGCTCAGAAGCGGAATATCCTTCCCAAGTATGCGTCGGTAGAGGAGAAAAGAAATAGGCTTCCGTAATGTTAGGAATTAAGCCGGGAATTAAACGAACTTGAACAGTGCTTTGATTAAGTGCTCTGTAACTGGCAATTTGATTGGAAATAGTTTTATCGTTGGGTGTGGCAGGATCAGAAGCAAGATCAAAGGAAAAGTCAGAATCTTCTGCAGTCAGAGGAGTCCCATCCGACCAGAGCAGGTCGTCTTTTAATTGAAATGTAAGTTGTGCCTGATCGAGAGTAACTGGATCAGAACCATTCCAGGTGACAGTACAATCGGATGAGGTACAGCCGCTGGGTAAATAATTCACTCCGCTGACCAATGGCGCGGGACTCCCGGATGCATCAAGGATCATGTCTCCCGGATTGATGGTTACTTGATCGGTTTCAACCCCGCCATTTTGCAATGAAGGCAGCGATTGAAGGATGACAGGGATCGTTTCTCCATCCACTCTATCGAATGGGCCATCATAAATGGCTTGCAGGATATCCCACTCCACCTGCGTGCTGGCTTTATAAAGATAGAGAGAAGCAGGTTCATAGCCAAGGCAGATAGTTAGTTTACGCGGTTCAGAAGTCGTGGTTGTTTCAGTTACAACTTCTTCTTCAATAGTTTGAGAAGAGGAATCGGTCTGACTGCAGGAACTAATGGAAAGAGAGAAAAGGAACCAGGTGAGGATGAGGATATGGATGGATTTTTTATTGGTCATTTTGCGATTATACGATAATTTCTGTTTTTGCCGAGGAGTTGGTACAATCATTCTATGGTAGCATTAATCCCGCTTTTGGAGAATTAGAATGCGCGTTGGTCAAAACCCCGCCAAACAAATCAAAACTGTCGCAAAACCGCAGCGGATCACCATTGCGGTTCTAAATTACATCCCAAATCAACAGGGTTATTTTGCGGAATCATTTGCAGTGCTGCAACGTTGCGTGGGCAGCATCTTTGAGAATACCGAACAACCTTATGATCTTTTGGTCTTTGATAACGGCAGTTGCCCGGAAGTGAAACAATACCTGCTGGAATTGCAAGCCAATGATCGAATTCAATATCTGGTTTTTTCTGAGAAAAATGTAGGCAAAGGTGGGGCTTGGGATTTTATTTTCAATGCAGCTCCAGGAGAAATAATTGCGTATAGTGATAATGACGCTTATTTTTATCCGGGATGGTTGAAAGAAAGTTTAAAAATTCTAGAAACATATCCTAAGGTAGGCATGATCACCGCACGTCCATTGCGGACCATACCGGAATTATCCACCAATACCATTCAATGGGCAAAAGAAACATCAGAAGTGTATATGGAAGAAGGAGATTTTATCAGTTATGCTGATTTTTACGAATTCTCCTCTACATTGGGTTATTCCGATGAAAAGTTGGAACAGGAATACAAAAGCAAGAAAGATACTCGGTTAACTTATAAAGGCGTTCAAGCGTATGTAGGCGCCAACCATTTTCAATTCATTGGTTGGAAAGAAACCCTGCGAGCCGTAACACCTTTTGATATGCAGAAACCCCTCGGGCAGGTAAAGCAATTGGATGATCGTTTGAATAAGGGGGGGTATCTGCGCTTGATGACAGTAAATCCTCTCATTCAAAATATGAGCAATCAAATATCGGAGACAGTTAAGAAACCTGAATCTGCATCTCCAAAGAAAACTTTCAGATTTAGAAATATCGCGATCATTAAAAAAACTCTCCTGTGGATCCATGACCGGATTTTTACCCTTTACTATGACAAATAATACACTTCCATTTAACGAAAAGAAAAAATATCGAATCTTCATCAGCGCCGATCATGGGCTGGCAATCGTATATTTTTTACAGACCCAGGTGGTTCCGGCGCTCATCTATGAAGATGTGGAAGTCATTCTGCTTACTGATGATGAACTGGTGGAAAAAATTCAAGCCCGTTTTGGTCAACCCGGTTTGGAGATCAAAGGACTGCGTCTAAAAGCGGTAAAAGATTATCTCAATGAATACAAACCGTCCAAGCAATGGTGGTTTAACTTTTTTCGCAGAGTGGGTGCATCAAAAAAGATCAATACCGAAGCGCTTGATTCTCACATTCGCCAGGTGGAAGGTGAAGCAACCGGAACCAGAGCATTCTTTGTTTACTTTACACGCGTAATCATTGCCATTTTGCGAAATTCCCGTTTGGCAAGGCGCTGGTTTGTGCGCAGTCAGATGAGTCTAGTTCCCGAACCCCCCGGAATTTATGCGGATCTATTTGATAAATATCAGCCCGATCTGGTGGTTGCCAGCACACCTGCCTGGAGACTTGACAGAATCCTGATTCGTGAAGCTGCTCAGCGCGGGATACCCACTGCTTCCGTGATCGTGGGGTGGGATAATCCTTCCAGCTACAGTTTAAATGGTGGAAAGGTGGATTGGATCACCTGCTGGTCAGAGATACAAAAAGAGGAATTGGTGAAGGGTTCTGATTGGGAACCTGAACGTGTGAATATCGGCGGCATTCCTTCTTATGATGGTTATTTTCAGCAGAAATGGTTGATGAAAAAAGGGGAATATTTTAAAAGCCACAATCTCGATCCAAAACGGAAACTGCTTGGGTATGCTTGCAGTTTCACTACTTTTTCTCCCAACTATCAGAATATTGAAGCGATTGTTGAATTGATGGAGACCAATGAACTGGTGGAACCTTGCCAGTTGTTGATACGGTTACATCCCAATCATTTCCTCGATGATCCCCTTTTCAAAGCCGAAAAAGAACATATCACCGGGCTTGCTAGGCGCAGCAACCACGTTCATATCGTCGAACCTGTCCCATTGGGTGGTGATCTGGGTTATTATTCCGGTGAAGATATGCCGGAAAAATCATCCATGATGGCATATTCGGATGTATTTTTAACCGTTTATTCCACCATGGTTGTGGAAGCTTCCATTCACGAAACACCGATCGTCAGTGTCTGCTTTGATGTGCCTGGTGGATGGGGAGAATCAGGGCGTTTTTACCTGCCACTATCCAAGATCGGGAATTGGCCTACCCATAAACGCTTCATTGATTCTGGTGCAGGGAGGGTGGCATTTAAAAAACAGGAACTGAAAGAACATATCAATACATACCTGAAACAACCTGAAATTGATTTGGAGAAACAGCGTGCATTCATCAAAGATGAATGTACATACACTGAGGCCGACGCGGGACGCAGGACCGCCGGATTTTTATTATCTTTAATAAGGCAATAAATTAGGAGAGTAACCATGCCAAGAATAGGAATGAATCCCTCTCGAGGACAGAGCACTGATTATAAGCCAGCCAAAATATCTTTGGTAATGTTGACCTATATTCCTAATGATATTGGTTATTTTGAGAAACGATTTGAGGTCATGCGCATCAGTCTGGAAAGTTTTATTCAAAACACAAGCGTGCCGCACGATTTAATCGTTTTTGATAATAACAGCAACGAAAAAGTGGTTGATTATCTGAAGGAAATGCGCGACAAGGGAAAAATTGATTACTTGATATTATCCAACCGCAATATTGGGAAAATGGGCGCTCTGCAAATTGCTTTTCGAGCTGTCCCGGGTGAGATCATTGCTTACAGCGATGATGATGTTTTCTTCCTGCCGGGATGGCTGGAACGACATCTGGAAGTGCTTGAAACCTACCCGAAAGTGGGTATGGTTACCGGTCTTTATATTCGCCTGCACATGAAGGAAGGAATTGGTTCAGTTCTAAAGTTTGCGACAGAAGAAGGCGTGAAATCTCACAGAGGTGATTTGATCTCGAAAGATCTGCAGCTTCATTATATTGATAATACCGGTCGTACGTGGGAACAATATCAAAAAGAGACGGCTGGATTGGAAGACATGGCTTTAACATATAAAGGGGTAAACACTCTGGCATCCGCCGGTCACTACCAATTTGTAACTCGAAAAGATGTCATTCTGCAAGCACTCCCGGGTGTCTGGCAGAGCCAATTGATGGGGAAGATGCGTGAATTGGATCTACAGATCGATCTGATGGGTTACTTAAGATTATGTACATATCCGGCAACCGTACGACTGCTGGGTAATCTTATTAATCCTGAAATGGCAGAACAGATCAATCAATATGGTTTTTCCGTAGTCCCCAGCGAAGTGGAAAGCCAACCAACGACCATAAAGACCAAGTTTATGCGCTTGCCGATCGTAAAAAGAGTTGCTTACTTCCTATACAATAGATTATTTAAGATCATTAATGCTTAGAATGATGTAGATTCTTTGGCAACCAGAAATGGTATATTGGAATAGAACATGAAATTCCTTATTGCTGGATTAGGCTCAATTGGGCGCAGACATCTCCACAACCTGGTGGAACTGGGTGAGAAGGATGTTCTGTTGTATCGCACCCATCAGGCAACCCTCTCTGATACTGATCTTGCTGCTTACCCGGTGATAACAGATTTAGAGAAAGCTCTTGAGCAAAAGCCAGACTCTGCCATTATTTCTAATCCAACCGCTTTGCATCTAAAAGTTGCCATTCCCTGTGCAGAAGCGGGATGTGCGCTCTTCCTGGAAAAGCCACTCAGTATAGATTGCATAGGCCTTGAAGATTTACATGAAATTCTGAAAAAGACAGGGAAACCAGTGGTAGTCGGTTTTCAATTTCGTTTTCATCCTGCTTTTCAACAGATTGCAGAGTGGATTAAAGAAGGATTGATCGGCAGGGTTTTATCTTCCAATGTGTATTGGGGTGAATACCTGCCAGATTGGCATCCATGGGAGGATTATCGCGTTTCTTACAGTGCGCGTAAAGACCTGGGGGGAGGGGTGGTTCTCACCCTTTGTCATCCGATGGATTATTTACGCTGGCTGCTTGGCGAAGTCGTTTCTGTTTCTGCATTTGTAGGAAAGATCAGCGATCTGGAACTGGAAGTAGAAGATATGGCTGAAATCACCATGCAGCATATTAATGGAGCAGTATCTTGTATCCATCTGGATTATTACACCCAGCCAAAACGTCATTCGCTTGAAATCACCGGCAACAATGGCACCATAACATGGGATGAAATCAGCAATGAAGTAAAGTTATACAAAGCAGATGAGAAACGCTGGTTGGCTTTCAAATCTCCGGTTGCATTCAACCGCAATGACCTGTTCCTGGCAGAGATGCGCCATTTTCTTGCTGTGATCAAGAATAATGAACAGCCTGTCTGTTCCTTTTTAGATGGCGTCCGCATTCAACAGATCATCATGGCTGCCTATCAAAGCGCTGAGAGTGGACAAACTACCATATCCCTGCCTGCTATCCAAAGGAATTCATGAAGATGAGCAAAATTGAGCAGATCTTTGATCTACAAAACAAAGTGATTCTGGTTACAGGGGCAGCCGGTTTGATCGGTTCAAAGTTCTGCAAAGTATTGGCAGAAACAGGATCCATAGTAGCCGTGGCAGATATTCAGGAACAAAAAACACTTGCTCTGGCTGCCGAACTGCAAAACCAGGGTTTTCAAGCAGCCGGTTTTTCGGTGAATATTACTTCACCGGAATCTGTTCATGAACTGGTGACTCAAATTGTGAACCGTTTCAGTCGATTGGATGTGCTGGTGCATTGTGCAGCCATGGATCCAAAATTTGACCGGACAAAGAAGCAAGAACACGCTGCCGGATTTGAAGACTTCCCGCTGGGGGTTTGGCAGCAGGCGCTTGACGTAAATTTAACGGGTGCTTTTCTGTGTGTGCAGGAAGCTGCCCGTGTAATGCTGAAACAAAAACAGGGGGTTATGGTGTTGGTTTCTTCCATTTATGGAATGGTGGCTCCCGACCAGCGCATCTATCAAAAAGGATTGTTCAAACCTCCTTATTACAGCGTTTCTAAAGCCGGCATCCTTGGGTTAACACGGTATGTAGCATCCTACTATGCAGGCAAGAATATCAGGATCAATGCACTTTCCCCCGGCGGGATTTATAATGACCATGAAGAAGCGTTCGTTCGCGAATATTCCAGCCGTACTATCTTAAACCGCATGGCGGATGTCTCGGAATTGGAAGGCGCTCTTCTCTTTCTTGCATCAAATGCTTCAAGCTATATGACCGGTGCTAATTTGGTCGTGGACGGCGGATGGACAACCTGGTAAAAAAGGATAAAGGATTGTGGAAAAATGGATAAAAAGCGACCCGAAGTTTTAGCGATCATCCCAGCTCGTGGGAATTCAAAGAGCATTCCTCGAAAAAATATAAAGGAATTTGCAGGGTATCCATTGATTTCTTACAGCATTGCTGCTGCGCTTCAAGCTGAATCCGTTACACGGGTTCTTGTTTCAACTGATAATGAAGAAATTGCTAACGTTGCCAGAGAGTTCGATGCAGAGGTGCCTTTTTTGCGCCCCGCTGAATTTGCACAGGATCAAACTGCTGATCTACCTGTGTTTGAGCATGCATTAACCTGGCTAAAAGAGAATGAAGGTTATGAACCGGATGTTGTCATCCAGCTTCGACCGACTTCTCCCATTCGCCCAAAAGATTGCATTGATAGCGCAGTTTCCATTCTACTGAATCATCCTGATGCCGATTGTGTGCGCGGTGTGGTGCTTGCAGGGCAAAACCCGTATAAAATGTGGCATATTCAATCAGATGGAGTATTGAAACCGATTCTGACTGTGGCAGGGGTGCATGAAGCCTATAATGCTCCACGGCAGGAACTTCCGTCTGTGTACTGGCAGACCGGGCATATTGATGCGATCCGCCCGGAAACGATCATGCAGAAAAGATCCATGACCGGTGATGTGATCTATCCTTTGATCATTGATCCATCTTTTACTGTCGACATCGATACCATGACAGATTGGCGCAATGGTGAACAACTTGTAATGGAGGGAAGCTTGGATATGGTTTTACCCTCCAAGGGGAAAAAAGCTTTCCCTGAAAAGATCTCTTTGATATTGATGGATTTTGATGGTGTCATGACCGATGACCGGGTATGGGTGGATGAAAATGGTCACGAAATGATAGCCGCTCACCGTGGGGATGGGATGGGTGTTTCTTTGGTTCGCCAGAAACTAGGGATTGACATCATTGTCATTTCTAAAGAGAAGAATCCGGTGGTTGCCCGGCGTTGTGAGAAATTACATTTAGCTTATCATCAGGGTATCGATAATAAATCAACAGTGATCGATGCGATCCTTGCTGAGCGAAAGCTTGATAAGAATGAAGTGGTATATATCGGTAACGATATCAATGACTTGGAATGTTTTGAGAAAGTCGGTTTTCGAGTAACCCCCGCGGATGCGCATGATGTTGTCAAACGCAAAGCCGATCTGGTGTTGCGCAAATCCGGAGGGATGGGTGCTGTACGTGAGTTCTGTGATCTATTAATAGCGAAATATTCATAGTGCTTGATCGTTTATTGAAACAGAATTTCTTTCAACCAGAAAACTATGCAGCAGGTTATAATATTTTTCCTGCAAGAAGAATTAATAATATGGAGAGAATTGCATGATCGATATCCATTTTTATCAAAAAGTATATGATCTGAAATATCGAGTGATGAAGGGCGAGAAATTCGAGCGCGAATACCTGCTCCAGAAATTAGAAGAGTTTCGCAGCCCTGAACCTGTTCTTTATAATATAGAAACCACCAATTTATGCAACATGCGCTGTGAAATGTGCCCGCGCACGACTATTATGACACGCCCGATCGAAACCATGGAACCGGAACTCTTTAAAAAGATCATTGATCAGCAGCGCCCATGGACAGAAGCAGAATGGAAAGATTGGCAAACCTTTGTAACGGAGAAATATCAGATCAAACCGGATGATATGAGCGAGAATCACTTTTTCTTATATGTCATCCCCAAAGTGATCGTATTGCATGGGTACGGCGATCCACTGCTTGATAAACAAATTCCCCAGTATGTGAAGTGGATGACGGAAAAAGGTATCCCCAGCTATTTCAGTTGCAATCCGGCCAATATCAATTTAAGCCGCACGATTGAAACCTTTGAGAATGGTCTTGATTACATCAAGTATTCCATTGAAAGTGTGGATGATACCCGCCATAAACAGATCAGAGGATACCTTTCCAATTTTTCGGATAGTTACGAAGATATTTTGGAACTGTTGAATGTGAAAGCGCAGAAGAACCTTTCCACAACCATCGTCATTACCATGCTGAACTTGAATAAACCCGGACAGAATGATGAATTTGAGCGATTGAAAGAAAAATTCAAAGATCTGGATGTCTATATCTATCTGAAGAGCCAGGATCAGCAGTGGTATGAAGACAACAAAGCCGGCACCAATTCCATCCACTGGTTGGAATTCTGCCAGTTCCCCTGGTCATCCATGACCATTAAGTCGAACGGTGAATCGTGTGAATGTGTTGAAGATTTTAATAATGAGATCGTGCTTGGAAACGCTCGCACAGAATCATTGCACGATATTTGGAATGGTGAAAAATACAAAAAATTCCGCATGGACCATTTCAACTTAACCCCTGGAATTAAATGCACAGAACAATGCGATATGCACTTGATCGGTAGTTTTTTAGGTTCATAAGAATAGTAAATCAGGAGATTTTTCATGAATCGAGAAATTAAAATAGGCAATAAACTCATAGGGGATGGACATCCAACCTATGTGGTTGCGGAAATTGGTATTAACCATAATGGTGATTTGAAAATTGCCAAAGATCTCATCCTGGCTGCCAAAGATGCTGGTGTGGATGCGGTTAAATTCCAAAAACGCACCCCGGAGATATGTGTTCCGAAAGAACAACAGAACCAGATGCGCGAAACTCCCTGGGGTTATATCACCTACCTTGATTATCGCTATAAAGTTGAATTTGGCGAAAAAGAATATAAAGAAATTGATAAACTCTGTAAAGAAGTGGGAATTGACTGGTTTGTATCAGTCTGGGACACTGCTTCTGTGGATTTCATGGAAAAATTCTCGCCCGTCTGCTACAAATTACCCTCTGCATCCCTGACGGATGATGAACTGCTGCTCAAAGTACGTCAGACCGGTCGGCCGCTCATCCTTTCAACAGGCATGTCGACCACTGACCAAATCGACCATGCTGTAAAAATAGTAGGACTTGAGAACCTGCTTATTACCCATGCTACAAGCGCATATCCATGCGATCCGCAGGAACTCAATTTAAAAATGATCCAGACTCTGCGTAACAAGTTTACTTGCCCCATTGGATATTCGGGACACGAGGTCGGTTTGGTGACCTCAGTAGTAGCAACTGCCATGGGGGCTTGCTTGGTGGAGCGCCATTTTACTCTGGATCGCGCAATGTGGGGGAACGATCAGGCTGCTTCAGTAGAGCCGGTTGGTTTTCGTAAACTTGTTAGATATATCCGTGTGACGGAACAAGCGCTGGGAGATGGCGTAAAAAAGGTATACGATAGCGAATTATCTTCCCTGAGGAAATTGCGCAGAGTACAATAGAACCTCGAATCTAGCGTACAGCATTCCAGATTCATAATACAATAGTCCTGTGGAATATCCAATTAAACGAGTTTCCGGAAGAATTAAACGCGAATACCTGCATCTTGTGAACCGGATGCGAATTCAACGTATCTCAAAACAGATCCCCGACAATGACCCTGAGAATCCAAAACAGCCACCTGTTTTAATATTCAACGCCTCCACTCGTTTGGAAGGGATCAGTCTGAATGCAGGTTTTTCCCTCATCACTGGCTGGGCATTGCGCATGGCGGGTTACCCGGTGGTCCACTTTGTATGCGCACGCGGCATGAGCCGTTGTGTGTTGGGTACAGATCGAAATGACCCGATCGTGGTTCCTCCCTGCACGAAATGCATAAAAACATCCAAAGATGTTTACAAGAATTGCAGTGTACGGGCATTTGAATTTGAGATGAATAAAACCGTCAAAGAGCATCTTGATGGATTGCCTCTTAAACAACTTGAGAAATATCAATTCGATGGAGTGCCGTTTGGTAGTCTGGTACTTCCCTCTGTACGGTGGGTCTTACGAAGGCATCATTTGAAGGATGATGAAGATACCCGCCAGTTAGCGCGTCACTACATCCTTTCAGCAGAAAATATCATGCGCGAATTCAACCTCTTGCTCGATCAAGCTAAACCACAAGCGGTGATCATATTCAACGGTATGTTCTACCCCGAAGCGGTTGCACGTTTCTTGGCACAACGGCGAGGGTTACCGGTTTACACGCATGAGGTGGGGATGCTGCCCCTTTCTGCTTTTTTCACCAGTGGTGAAGCGACGGCGTATCCCATTGAGATTCCGGATACTTTTAAATTATCCAAAGAGCAGAATAGACAGCTTGATGAGCATCTGGCTCAACGGGTGGAAGGAAAGTTCAGCACAGCAGGCGTGGAATTCTGGCCGGAGATGCGGGCACTTGATCCTGCTTTCCAACGCGAAATGCAGGCATATAAAACGATCGTTCCTATTTTTACTAACGTGATCTTCGATACAAGCCAGGCGCATGCCAATGTGGTATTCCCCAATATGTTTGCATGGCTTGAGACTGTTCTACAATCTATTCGCGCTCATCCTGAGGTTCTTTTTATTATCCGTGCGCATCCCGATGAATTGCGTCCCGGAAAAGAAAGTGCAGAAACAGTAGCAGAATGGGTCAGAGAAAACGATGTGTTGGATCTGCCCAATGTGCGCTTCATTAATGCACATGACTATATCAGTTCCTATGATCTGATCAAAGCATCCAAATTTATCATGGTTTATAACTCCACCATTGGGTTGGAAGCATCTATATTAGGGAAACCGGTTCTGTGCGCTGGTAAAGCACGCTATACTCAAATTCCCACCGTTTTCTTTCCGATGACAAAATCCGAATTCTATACCACACTTGAGGATTTATTAACAAAGGACCAAATTAAAATACCGCAGGAATTCATCTCGAATTCCCGAAAAGTCCTTTACAGCCAACTTTTCATGGCTTCTTTATCCTTTGACGCTTTTCTAAAAGAAGAAAAACACTGGAAGGGTTATGTAGGAGTCCGCAACTTCAAAATTGATTTGTTGAAAGCACAGAATTCTCCTACAATTAAAACAATCCTGCGTGGAATTCAAGAGAAGGAGCAATTTTTACACAAATCATGAAACCGGTTTGTTCAATTGTCGTCCGCGCCTTCAATGAAGAAAAACATATCGGCAAACTTCTACAGGGTATCGCGTCGCAAACGCTGAAACCCGTGCAGACAATTCTGGTTGATTCCGGCTCAACCGACTGCACTGTATCTATTGCGGAATCATTTGGAGCATCGATCGTTCATATTAAACCGGGTCAATTCACTTTTGGGAAATCCTTGAATTTTGGTATCTCCCATGCCGAAGCAGATCTTATTGTGCTTGCCAGTGCGCATGTCTACCCCGTCTATCCGGATTGGCTGGAGAAAATATTGGAACCCTTCCACGATGAGAAAGTGGCTCTGGTCTATGGAAAACAATCCGGCTGCGCGACCTCTAAATTCTCCGAGATGCAGGTTTTCCGGCATTGGTTTCCGGATGCTTCTGATTTCAATCAAACGACCCCGTTCTGCAATAATGCCAACGCGGCTATTCGAAAAAGCCTGTGGGAAGCACATCCCTATGACGAGAATTTGACCGGTTTGGAAGACCTGGCATGGGCAACCTGGGCGAAAGAAAAGAATTACAGAATTGCATACAGTGCTGAAGCGGAAATCGTACATGTGCACCAGGAAACATGGAAAGGTGTTTATAACCGCTACCGCCGCGAAGGGATGGCTTTCAAGCGCATTAATCCACAAGCCACCTTTTCTTTTATTGAATTCTTAAAAGTGCTGCGCGAGAACACTTTCAATGATTGGCGGGAAGCGCATC
>DHHD01000019.1:51279-52120 GCA_002403105.1 Anaerolineaceae bacterium UBA4781
AGAAAAGTCGAAGGAGAGTGACCGATGAAATTCAAGAAGATCGTAGCTTTGGTTCCCATGCGTCATCATTCCCAACGAGTTCCTCAGAAAAATTTTCGTGATCTGGCTGGCAAGCCATTGTATTCACACATCCTTTCATCATTGACAAAGTGTTCTTTGATCAATGAAATTGTGGTGGATACCGATAGCCCGACCATTCAAGAGGGCATCGCTGAGAACTATCCGCAGATAACTGTTCTCAATCGCCCCGAACACCTGCGCGCAGATACGGTACCGATGAACGAGATCCTGTTCTATGATACTGAACAGATTCCAGCCGACCTTTATCTGCAAACCCACAGTACGAATCCACTGCTTCTAACCGGGACCATCCAAAAAGCTATTGAAGATTTTTCTGCTGTCTATCCGGCATGCGATTCTTTATTTTCGGTTACCCGGCTGCAAACTCGTTTATGGGATGAATTGGCTCGGCCTATCAACCATAACCCGGCCATCCTTCTGCAAACCCAGGATCTGCCACCCGTCTATGCAGAAAATTCATGTCTCTATCTCTTTACCCGCGAAGGGCTGCTGAGAAAAAGAACCCGTATTGGTGATAGACCCTATATGTTCGAGATTTCTGCTTTAGAAGCACAGGATATTGATGAAGAGCAGGATTTCCTCATTGCGGATTTATTGATGAAATATCGTTTGCGCAATGAATTACTATAATTCCTGCAACAGATAAAGGAAAAAATATGCCTACCGTATTACTTTCTGCCCCTTATATGCTCCCTTCCGTGGAGCGATTCAAACCGGTGTTCAGTCATTATGGGATCGATTTGATCATCCCGGATGTCAA